>DATFJY010000129.1:0-3219 GCA_035268905.1 Desulfotignum sp. | reverse complement strand
ATTTCCAGAACCTGTAACGCCTGGGTCAATACCCAGGTTGCCATGACATTGGTATAGGCATTGTTGTCCAGCCCCGGTTCATCCGCATCCGGGTAGGCTTCATGGTATTCATCCGGTCCCATTACCCCACAGATTTCATAACGGTCAAGATCTTTGTTATAGGTGGCAATGCTTTCCCAGAACCGGGCAATTTCCAGCAGCACCTCGGCACCATACGCAGACATGAACTGCATATCTCCGGTGGATTCAAAATATTTCCAGATATTGAATGCAATCGCTGCATTTACGTGCTTTTGCAGCTGGGAATTGTCCGGGATCCACCGCCCTGATTCGGGATTCAGATGCACGATCTGGGTTTCTTCTCTGCCGCTGCTGCTGCTCTGCCAGGGATACATGGCCCCTTTGAATCCCGCTTTTTTCGCAGCGGCCCGGGCCGTATCCAGCCGGCGGTACCGGTACAGCAGAAGAGAACGGGTGATTTCCGGATGCTGCAAGGTGATAAACGGGTAAATATAGAGTTCATCCCAGAAAATGTGCCCCCGGTAGGCTTCTCCGTGCCAGCCTCTGGCAGGCACCCCCACATCCAGGTTAATGCTCTTTTTGGATACGGTCTGCAGTAGATGAAAGATATGCAGTCTGATCACCATTTCCGGATGGTAGTCCGGCCGTTTTTTTCTGCGGTCGGTCATTTTGATGTCGGACCGCCGCCACAATTGTTTCCAGGCCATTGTATGGCCTGTCAGTATATCGTCGAAGCCGGGGGCGCGTCCGATCCTTGCCCTGGCGGCCACACCGCACTCGGTAATGGCAAAATCCCGGGAGGTGTGTAACAGAACCACTTTTTCCACCACAATGGTTTCTTTCTGGTTAATATCCACGGTATAGCGTTTACCCACATATCCATTATCATCGATCAGCTCCGGCGCCAGATCCAGGTCCTTGTCTTTTCTGGTTATCCGGGTCCTGGCTGCCATGGCCACCCGCAGTTCAGACTGCACGGTCTGCACTTTCAGATACAGCGGCCCATCCTGCACCGATTCACTTTCCAGAACCTCAAGATGCCGGCTGTTCAGCTCGCGGTAGCGTTTTACCCCCTGATTCCGGACCGTACCGTCGATGGCTGATTCCACCTCAAGGGCCCCGGTGTGGTTTTCACTGGTCAATGATACTTTCATGGCGGCCATGTGGCGGTCTCCCATATGGATAAAACGCTGTTCTTCCATTCTGATACGCCGCTGTTGTTCGTCTTCAAAAACAACGATATGGGTGAGGGTCCCCTTTTTCATGTCAAGCTCCTGGCAATAGGAACGGATGGTTGCGGTTTCAGGGGAGAGCCATTCTCCATCCGTGAAACGAAATTTGAGACACAGCCAGTTGGGCATATTCACAAGGTCTTCATTTTCGATTTCCCTGCCGGCAATTTCCGTTTTGAGCCGGTTGTATCCCCCTGCCAGATAGGTGCCGGGATAATGGGTGTCATCGGCAGACACCTGGGCACTTGCCCCCCGGGTGGCAAAATACCCGTTTCCCAGTGTGCAAAGAGCTTCTCGCAGTCCCTGCTCCTGCGCTTTATAGGTCTCATAGGTTAAATTCCAGACAGTCATATCATCTTTCCTTTTCATCAAACAGGTTTTCTAAAAATACGGCTGTTTCCCGGGTATTCTCCAGGACAAAATCAGCAGATGTCGGGTGAGCACTGCCCTTGACAACAATACTGGTGCCGATAGTGTTCAGGCTTTCAAATGCATCTTCGTCTGTAATATCATCTCCCATATACATGGGATAATATGTGTCCAGATCCAGGCCAAGCTTTTTCATCAGCCATGTCAGGGCTTTTCCCTTATGCCATTCAATGTCGGGCTGCAGCTCAAATACTTTTTTCCCTTCCGTGATGCGCAGTTCCGGGTGTTCTGCCTGAACATGGCGAACCGCAAGTTTGACCGATTGTGTTGCTGCCTGTTTCACATTCCGGTAATGGATGGCTATGGAAAATTGTTTGCGTTCAATAGCAGCGCCCGGTATGCTGGTCAGCTTTTCTTCCAGATGGCCCTGGGCTTTGTCCAGCACAGGCAGAAACTCCTTTCCTTTCTGCATTTCAAGTGTGAGATCTGCCGGGCCTGAGATATCAAAGCCGTGGCTGCCGGCATAGTAGAGATTGTCCAGTTGTACAAAATTCCGGATGGTTTGAAGGTCCCTGCCGCTGATGACGGCCACCATCCATTTTCCGGCCACTTTTTCCAGTGTCTGCCGGGTATTTTCGTCCAGGAACGCTTTGTCCGGATCATTGACAATAGGGGTCAGGGTACCGTCATAGTCCAGAAAAAGGGCGATCTTCCTGTCTTTTGCCTCTTGTAAAATCTGCTGAATATGGCCCAGAGCCGGGGGCAGGGATGCGATCTGTTTTTTTCTGACAGGCCGTCTGTCATTGATGCGGATGCCACACAGGTCCGAAAACACGACATCAGCCCCTGCTTCTTTCAGCATATCTTCATTGTCTGCCCTGTTTACGCCAATCACCGGATAAAATCCGCCTTTCTTTGCAGCGCTCACCCCGGATGTTGCATCTTCAAAAACAGCGGTGCGCCGCACAGAGGCTTCCATGCGGCGGGCAGCCTCGAAAAAGATATCCGGCTCAGGCTTTCCTTTTATTCCCAGCTCCTGGGACAGAACACCTTCCACCACCGTGTCGAACCAGTCTGAAATCCCGACCGCTTCAAGCACGGAAATGCAGTTTTTACTGGCGGAAATGACAGCCATTTTCCAGCCTTGTTTTTTTAGTTCATAGATCAGGCTCAAGGTGTCTTCGTATACTGTGGGCCCATCTTTTTGCAGAAACGCATTGAAAATTTCATTTTTTTTGTTGCCAAGACCATAGATGGTTTCTTTGCCTGGATCGTCTGATGGATTTCCCCGGGGCAGGTCAATTCCTCTGGATTTGAGAAACGATTCTACCCCGTCATACCGGGGTTTCCCATCTACATAACTGCGGTATTCTTTATCTGCGTCAAAAGGAATATACTCCTGGTTTTTACGGGCAGCCCGGTTTTCCAGATAGGTGTCAAAAAGAGCCTTCCACGCTTTTGCATGCACCTTTGCCGTTTGGGTGATCACGCCGTCAAGATCAAAAATAACCCCGTCGCATGCTTCTTTTGTGAGGGTAAAATCGGTTGGATTCATCTGTTTTCCTTTTTCCTGATACCGGTCTGATCTGTGTTACGT
>DATFJY010000128.1:0-5408 GCA_035268905.1 Desulfotignum sp. | reverse complement strand
GTGGTCAATGCAGAGAAAAAAGCCTGATTGGATGTTTTGGTAATCAGGGCGTTGGTGATTTCCAAAAGAATCTGGTGCCGGGTTTCAAAGTTCCACTTCATGTTTCCCCCGAATCTTTTTTTGGATTTGTCAGTCTGTATATCATCTGCATTGTTCAAGTAAACCGGAAGCCGGGACAAAGATCAAGCCCAATATTGGGCACGAGGACGAATATTGGGCACCAAACAGGGTTTCGACACATACCGTTAAAAATTAAATACCATAAAATCAGTATATTATAAAAAAATATTCATTGGCACCTTCTTTGCTTTATTCTATGGTGCAAATGGCATTTTACCGCATAACTTATAAATTAGGAAGTAACAGAAACCGGAAAGGAAGGAAAAATGATTCAATTTCTGATTCACGAAGCCGCCGACAGCGTCGGGGTTGCCACCGTCGATATCAAGGCCGGTGAAGGAGTAAAAGGTCTTTATATGGACTCTCAAAACCCTGTGGAGGTTGTCGCTCTCGATGATATTCCATTGGGACATAAACTGGCCATGAAAGACCACAAGATTGATGAATCCGTCATTAAATACGGGTTTGACATTGGAAGAGTCGTTGCCGATATCAAAAAAGGCGGTCATGTGCATACCCAGAATCTGAAAACAAGGAGGTGGTAATCATGGATAATCCTACGGTAATGGCATACAAAAGGGAAAACGGACGCGTCGGCATTCGGAACCATGTGGTCATCCTTCCTCTGGATGATCTGAGCAATGCCGCCAGTGAAAATGTGGCCCACAACATCAAGGGTTGCAAAGCCCTTCCCCATGCCTATGGCCGGCTTCAGTTCGGCGAAGACCTGGAACTGTTTTTCCGGACCCTGATCGGTACCGGCGCCAATCCCAATGTAGCTGCGGTGGTGGTAATCGGAATCGAACCGGAATGGACCACCCGCATTGTCGAAGGCATCGCAAAAACGGGCAAACCCGTGACCGGTTTTGCCATAGAACGTCACGGGGATATCAAGACCGTTGAAATGGCTTCATGGAAAGCCAAGGAATATATGCAATGGGCCAGCGAGCTGAAAAGAGAGCCATGCGACCTGAGTGACATCTGGGTCTCCACCAAATGCGGTGAATCCGACACCACCTCCGGACTGGCATCCAATCCCACCGTGGGCAATGCATTTGAAAAATTGGTAAACATGGGTGGTACCTGCTCCTTTGGCGAAACCAGTGAAATCACAGGGGCGGAAGACACTGTGAAACAACGGGCCAAAACCCCGAAAGCCGCTGAACAGTTCATGTATTTTTTTGACCGATATGCGGCCATGATTGACCGAAACAAAACCAATGACCTCTCCGGGAGCCAGCCCACCAAGGGAAATATTGCCGGCGGGTTGACCACCATTGAAGAAAAAGCCTTCGGCAATGTCCAAAAAATCGGCAAGACCATCAACTATGAAGGCGCCCTGGACAAAGCAGTGACCCCAACCGGTCCTGGGCTGTGGTACATGGATTCTTCCAGCGCTGCAGCCGAAGCTGTTACCCTGTGGGCAGCCGCCGGATTTGTGGCCCATCTCTTTCCCACAGGACAGGGCAACATCATCGGCAACCCCATCGAACCGGTGATCAAATTAACGGCCAATCCGCGTACAGCCGGTGACATGTCCGAGCACATAGATTATGATTGTTCCGCCATCCTGCGGGGAGAAATGACCCTGGGCGAATCCGGGGACAATCTGATCCAACTGTTGATCCGCACCTGCAACGGCCGGCTGACCGCCCAGGAGGTGCTGGGCCATGAAGAATATGTATTGACCAAACTCTACGAAAGCGCCTGATCAGCTTAATGATACAAAGCATCAACCATAAAGGGGGTCAAATTATGAGCGAGCAGTCCAAAGACAGATATTCAACCAGTGAACGTGTTACATTAATTGTGTTTGCCGTTTCCCTGGCCCTCTATCTCATGAATATCTTCCTGGGAAAAGCCTCGGTCCATTGGGGCTGGACAATATTCCACCTGGGAAACATCGGCGAATTTCTGCTGCTGCTGATTGCCTCGATATCGTTTATCATTGCCGCGCTTCACCGCGAGGCCGACATGAATAAAAACAAAGTGTAAACAACCTAATTTTTTTACCAGGGAGGACAGCCATGTCTAAAAAAAATCACCAAGAGAACATTGACCAGCATCTTGACGGTATGGACCGCAGAAGATTCATGGAATTGACTGCAAAATTCGGCTTCACCGCCGCCGCCATCGCCATGACTACAGGGATCGTCGGTTCTCGTGAGGCCCATGCTGAAAAGGTCAGCAATGAAGAAAAAGAGCGCAGAGCTGCGGCCAAACACACAATGAACCTGGCTACCGCCTATATTATGGGGGCTTCCAGGACCTATCCCATCATGCAGCTGGACATGAAGGAAAACATCCAGAACTTTACCAACGGCCAGATCTATGTCAAACTCGCACCGGCAGGTCAGTTGGGTGCGGGCAGCGCCCTGGTCCAGAAAGTTCAGTCCGGCACCATCCAGGCGGCCCAGCACTCAATTGCCAACTTCGCCCCCTTTGCCTCGGCCGCTGACTTGATCAACATCCCCTACTGGTGTGGTGAAAATCAGAAATTTGTCAATCTGGTGACCTCCGATGCCTGGAAAAACGAACTCAACCCCAAAATAGAAGCCAAAGGGTTCAAGGCCCTCTGGTATGTGACCATCGATCCGCGGGTGGTGGCCTTGAGAAAAGGGGTCAAAGGGCCGGTGAAAACCCCGGACCAAATGGAAGGTTTGAAATTCCGTGTACCGGGATCCAAAATCCTCCAGCAGTTTTACCAGTTACTGGGGGCGAACCCGACCCCCATCGCATGGGGGGAAACCTCTTCCGCCATCAAGCAGGGCGTGGCAGATGCATTGGATCCGTCAGTGGAGGCATTGCTGATTTTTGGATTCAAAGAAGTCCTTTCCAGTATCACCTTTAACGGGGCGGTCGCGGATTCCCAGATCTACTCCTGCAACCTGAAATGGTTCAACAGCCTGTCCCTGGATATCCGGGATGCCATAGAATATGCCAGCGAGGTAACCATGCGTCAGAACCTGGCCAAGGTCCCTGCGGCCAGGGCTTATGCCATGGCGGAACTGGCCAAGGTCGGGGTTGAATTCTATGTCCCCACGCCGGAGGAAAAACAAGCATGGATCGATGCGGCCGGTGCCCAGCTCCCGGCCTGGGACGACATTAAAAAGGAGCTGATCGGATCTTTGTCCAAATTCGATGAGCTTGCCGAAGCCGCCAACACTTACAGCGGTTATTATGTGGACGACGTCAAAGCCTGATTTTTTTGAAACACCGGTGTTTCATCCATGCCCGGCCACCGCTTATTTCCTGCGGCCGGGCATGGATCACCTCCCTGATGCATATACCCGGAAGGCCCGGATAAATGACAGGGATTTCAAACAGCAACCACGTTGTTCAGGAGTGATGTATGAATTTTAAATCCATTTTATCCAACCTAAATCAAAATGGGGAGCGTTATCTCACGCTGCCGTTGTATACCCTCGTGGTGATCGCCATATTCATGGAGGTGTTCCGCCGTTTTTTTCTTTCCTATTCATCCATCTGGTCTGAAGAGATCGCCCGCTATGCCTTTATCTACATCACCTGGATCGGGGCTGCGGCGGCCATCCGGGAACGTGCCCATATCCGCATTGATGTGTTTCTGCCGCTGCTGCCAGATAAAGGGAAAGCGGTTGTATTCATTTTCGGCGATATCATCACCCTGATCCTTTCCTGCATTGCATTATACTGGTCCATTGAACCGGTCCTGACATCGATTCACTTCGGATCGGTGACCCATGGCCTCAGAATCAGCCAGGCCTGGTTTCTGATGGCGGTCCCTTTAGGGTTCAGTATGATTATTTTGCGGCTGATTCAATCCATGAAACGCGATATCAGTGATCTGAAAGCGGGACGTCCCATTTTCGTAGGCAAAAAACTGTTTGATTGATGACCTTCATAAAAAAATTAGGACATAGTCATGTATCAACATTTGATGAGTACCACTGAACTGACCCTTGGCTGGAGTTTTTACGGCCCGCTCATAGGAATGGTTATATTGATCCTCCTGGGGGTCAGGATCTGGGCGGTGATCGGCCTTGGGTCCGTGATCATGCTGATGACCACGGAAGTGCTGCCACCGGCTTTGCTGGGAGAGGCGCTTTTTGACGGCGTTGATTCCTTTGCGCTGATTGCCGTCCCTTTGTTTATTTTAACCGGTGATGTCCTGGTCCGGACCGGGTTGTCAAACAAACTGCTGGATGTGGCCGTTGCCACCATGGGCTGGCAGCGGGCCGGACTGGGAACCTCCGCGGTTTTAGGATGCGGATTTTTTGCCTGTATTTCCGGATCGGATGCAGCAGATGCCGCAGCCATCGGACGCATCACCATCGACCGTCTGGTGAAACAGGGATATCCCAGGGCCTATGCCGCCGCACTGATTGCGGCCGGTGCCTGTACCGGTATCCTGATTCCCCCGTCCATCTCGTATATTATCATCGGGATGATTCTGGGTATCTCTGCATCCACCCTGTTCCTGGCTGCAGCGGTTCCGGGTGTGCTGATCCTTTTGTCGGTCATGGCCACCAACTTTCTTGTCAACCGGGTCAAGGGATATGAAGATTCCAGGAGCAAATTCAATGTGCACAGCTGGCTGAGGACCGTTTATGACGCCCGGTTTGCTCTGGCAATCCCTTTCGTTATCCTGGGCGGGATCTATTCAGGCCTTTTCACCCCCACGGAATCCGCCTCCGTGGCGGTCATGATCACGTTGATCGTGGGGTTTGCCCAAAAGACCATCCGGCTTTCAGACGTGCCCAATATGCTGGAAACATCGGCCAAGGTCAGCGGCGTGATCGTTCCCATCATTGCAATGTCCCTGCCCTTTGCCCAGACACTGGCATCCCTGGATGTTCCCCAATTCTTTGTTCATTCCATGACATCCTTGACCGACAACAGATTTCTGATCATGCTCAGCATGGTGGTCATTTTGATGATTGCGGGCTGCGTTATGGAAACCACCCCCAATATCGTCATCCTGGCACCGATTCTGCTGCCGCTGGCCCAGGAGATCGGCATGAACGACATCCATTTCTGTATTTTCATGATCACTTCCCTGGGGATCGGATTCATCACCCCGCCTCTGGGATTGAACCTGTTTGTGGTATCCGGTGTTTCCGGTGCACCGGTATTGTCCATTTCACGGCATGCCGTCTATTTTGTCCTGTGCATGCTGTTGGTTGTGATGCTGATCATGCTCATACCGGCCATCTCGCTGTGGCTCTTGTAGCTGTGAACCAAAAAATAACAACTTATGTTCGTCAACTGTAAAAAATGTAATGTAAATCGAGGAGAAAAAAAGTGAC
>DATFJY010000127.1:0-6630 GCA_035268905.1 Desulfotignum sp. | reverse complement strand
ACCATGGGACAGGACAAAAAAGGAAAAGGGGCTCTTCTGTCCGATTGATTATATGCTGGCGGTTGACGGACAGGACGAGAGCCTTTCCCCGGATGAAGCGAAGGACCGGATGAAGGAGCGCCGGGAAATGTTTGAAATATTCGGGGTCGCCTGATTGCACACACGAGGAAACATTTTTCACCACAAAGATCTTGTTTTCAAAAACGGGTTCACAGGCAACAAATACCTGGTTCTCCTCCTCACCCCTCACCCCTCATCCCTCCCCCCTCTTTTTCATTGTTTTTCCTCCCGACTTTATGATACTACCCTGTGAATGAATTACATGCGCTGCAGCACTGAGCGCTGTCTGATCATCAACTGCAGGTTTAAACTTTGGGCAGGAATATCATGAAAATACTGGTAACAGGCGCCGCAGGCTTTATTGGGTTTCATCTATCTGCAAGACTGCTCAATGACGGGCACCAGGTATACGGGATAGACAACTTCAATGATTACTATGATGTCAACTTGAAAAAAGCCCGGCTCGCCATCATTGACAAAAATGCTGACTTTACGCTTATCCAGGGTGATCTGGCTGACAGAAAACTGATACAGGAGATCTTTGCCGAGCACCGGTTTGACTATGTGGTCAACCTGGCGGCCCAGGCAGGGGTGCGCCACAGCATCGAGAACCCGGCCTCCTATGTTGACAGCAACCTGGTGGGATTCGGCAATATTCTGGAAGGCTGCCGCCACACAAAGGTCAAGCACCTGGTGTATGCCTCTTCCAGCTCAGTGTACGGCCTGAATACGGCCATGCCGTTTTCCGTCCGCCAGAATGTGGACCACCCCATCAGCCTGTATGCGGCTTCCAAAAAAGCCAATGAACTGATGGCCCACACCTACAGCTACCTGTACAATCTTCCCACCACCGGGCTGCGGTTTTTTACGGTGTACGGCCCCTGGGGCAGACCGGACATGGCCCTTTTTCTTTTCACCAAAGCCATTTTGGACAACCAGCCCATCAAGGTGTTCAACAACGGGGAGATGCAGCGGGACTTCACCTATATCGATGACATAGTGGAAGGGGTTGTCCGGGTCATGAACATCGTGCCGAAACCCGACCCTGACTGGTCATCCCAGACCCCGAACCCCTCTTCCTCCTGCGCCCCGTATAAACTCTACAATATCGGCAACAACAACCCGGTGCCCCTGATGGCATTTGTGGATGCCATCGAGCAGGCCCTGGGCCAAAAAGCCCAAAAAGAGTTCCTGCCCCTGCAGCCCGGAGATGTCCCTGCCACCTATGCAGATGTGGACGACCTGATCGCCGACACCGGCTTCAAACCCTCCACCCCCATCCAGGCGGGCATCAACAACTTCATTGCCTGGTATAAAGGATATTATTCATGACATTGCATCACGACACAAAAATTGCTGTTATCGGACTCGGATATGTGGGACTTCCCCTGGCTGTGCATTTTGGCGCAAAATTTCACACCATCGGTCTGGATCTGAAACAAAGCATCATCGACAACTGCCAAAAAATGCAGGACCCCACAGGCGAGGTATCCCGTCAGGAATTTGAAGCCGCTGAAAAGTTTTATCCCACATCAGACCCTGCTGCCATATCCGATGCAGACTACATCATCGTGGCGGTTCCCACCCCCATCGATGGGGCCCGGCGCCCGGACCTGGCCTATATGGAAAGCTCCTCCACCACTGCCGGCAAATACATGAAAAAAGGGGCCATTGTCATCTTTGAATCCACGGTATATCCCGGGGTAACCGAAGAGATCTGCGTGCCGATTCTGGAAAAAATGTCCGGGTATACCTGGAAAAAGGACTTTCACGTGGGGTATTCCCCGGAACGTATCAACCCGGGGGACAAGGAACACACCCTGCCCAAAATTGTCAAGGTGGTCTCAGGGGATGATGCTCCCACCTGCGACAAGGTGGCGGTCCTGTATGAATCCATCATAACCGCCGGCGTACACCGCACCCATACCATCAAAGAAGCGGAAGCCGCCAAGGTCATTGAAAACACCCAGCGGGACCTGAACATCGCCCTGATGAATGAACTGGCCCTGATCTTTGACAAATTCGGCATTGACACCAAAAACGTCCTGGATGCGGCCTGTTCCAAATGGAATTTTCTCCCTTTCAAGCCGGGCCTGGTGGGGGGACACTGCATCGGGGTTGACCCCTATTACCTGACATTCAAGGCGGAATCCGAAGGCTACCACCCCCAGATCATCCTGTCCGGCCGCAGGATCAACGACAACATGGGCCGGTTTGTGGTGGAAAAAACCGTCAAGATGATGATCCAGAACGGATTCAATGTCAAAAACGCAAAAATCGGTGTGCTGGGCCTCACCTTCAAGGAGGACTGCCCGGACCTGCGCAACACCCGGGTCATCGACATTATTGCAGAACTGCAGTCTTACGGTACCGAGGTCCTGGTACACGATGCCCTGTCCGACCCGGAAGAAGCTTTGACCTACTACAATGTGCGCCTGTGTGACTGGAACGAACTCAAAGACCTGTCCGCCCTGATCATTGCCGTGCCCCACAAACCCTACCGGGAAACCCCCCTCTCCGACCTCAAACCCCTGCTCCTGCCCGGCGGCTGCCTGGTGGATGTCAAGTCCCTGTATGATCCCAACGAAGCACAACAGCTGCAAATTCCCTTCTGGAGGTTATAATTTACGCCAACGCCTTTGACACGATTTCATAGACATTTTGGGACAGGCCCTCCACCCCCAGGATCCGCTCCAGTTCTTTTTGCATCAAGGATTTGCCGGGCTCCTGATACCGCCGCCACTGGTTGAAACAGGTGGCAAGTCTTGCCGCCACCGCATGGTTGATGGGATCCAGCGCAATAATCCGGTCCGCTACAAATGCATATCCCTCTCCGGTGGACGCATGAAAATGCACATGGTTGAGCATGGCAAACACATATATCAGGGACCGGACCTTGTTGGGATTTTTCATGGAAAACCGGGGATGGTCCACAAGGTCTTTTACACAGGCCAGGGTGTCGGGCAGTTCCGACTGGGCCTGGACCGCAAACCACTTGTCCAGCACCAAAGAATCATCCTGCCATTTGAGGTAAAACAGCTCCTTTGCCTGGTTTTTGCGGTCAGGATCGATATCTGCCAGGATTTTGAAGGCCGCGATTTCATCGGTCATGTTCCGGGCCCTTGCATAATGGTCCAGCACTAGATCAGTGGTCTGTTTTTCCTGCAGATGGCCCAGGTATGACAGGCACAGGTTTTTCAAGGCCCGGTCAGCCATGGCAGCTGCAGAGATATCTTTGGGGTCTGCCCCTGCACAGGCATCTGCCACCGCCAGAAACTGTTCTTTGCACTGCTGTGCAATCTTGTATCTCAGATGCTTGCGTGCCGTATGAATGGCAACGACATCCACCGGATCAAAATGGTTTTTCAGCTCCGTTTCCAGGGGCAGGCACAGCAGTTTTGCCAGAAACGCCCGGTCTGTGTCATGGTTTTCCAGGGCCGCGCCAAACGCCTGGAGCAGATTCTTGGACACTGACAATGCCCTGCCGGCCTGGGCTTTGTCAACCAGCTGCCTGACCTCTTCCACAAACAGGGTCTGGGCCGCATCCCACCGGTTGAAGGCATCTGTGTCATGGGCCATGAGAAAGGCCAGCTCTTCATGGGTCAGGTCTGTATGGATCTGCACCGGGGCAGAAAACTGCCTGAACACGGACGGCAGGCTTTTTTTGGGGATATTGTCAAAAACAAACCGCTGTTTTTTCCCCATAAGTTCCTTTACCACGGAGCCTTCCGGCAGAAGGTCCTTCCCCCGGCTGTCGATGATGCCCAGACAGACAGGAATGTGCTGGGGCTGCTTTTGGGCCTGGTTTCTGTCCGGGGGGGTGTGCTGTTCACAGGTCAACGTCAGCTGCCGGGCTTTGGCATCATAAGACCGGGAAACTTTGACATGCGGGGTTCCGGACTGTTCATACCATAACCGGAACTGGTCCAGGTTTATGCCGGAAGCCTGGGACATCACAGACAAAAAATCCTCTATGGTGACTGCGCTGCCGTCAAATATATCAAAATACAGGTCCAGGCCTTTTCTGAAACCGGCTTCCCCCAGCAGCAGATGGATCATGCGCACCAGTTCCGCCCCTTTTTCATACACGGTCATGGTGTAGAAATTGTCCATCTTTATATAGGATGCCGGCTGCACCGGATGGGCCATGGGCCCGGCATCCTCGGGGAACTGAAACCCCCGCAGCTTTCGGACCACAGAAATGCGTTTGACCCCCCGGGAATTCATATCAGCAAAAAATTCCTGGTCCCGGAAAACCGTCAGCCCTTCCTTGAGACTCAACTGGAACCAGTTTTTCAGGGTCACCCGGTTACCGGTCCAGTTGTGGAAATATTCATGTCCGATAACCATCTGGATATTTTGAAAATCTTCATCCTCTGCCGTATCCGGATCAGCCAGCACATACCGGGAATTAAAGATGTTCAGCCCCTTGTTTTCCATGGCCCCGGCATTGAAATCATTGATGGCCGCGATCTGGTACAGATCCAGGTCATAGGCCAGGCCGAACCGCTGCTCATCCCATGCCATGGCCTGTTTCAGGGAGGCCATGGCATGGCCGCATTTATCGATATTCTTTTTTTCACAATAAATTTTCAGGTCCACCTGCCTGCCGGAAGACGTGGTAAAGGTGTCATGGATATGGGCCAGATCTCCCGCCACCAGGGCAAACAGATAACAGGGCTTTTTAAATGGGTCATCCCACCGCACAAAATGCCGGTTGTTGGACAGATCCCCTGCATCCACCGGATTGCCGTTGGACAACAGCACCGGATACCGGGTTTTGTCGGCAATAATGGTGCAGGAATACGGCGCCATCACATCGGGGCGGTCCAGAAACGGGGTAATGTTCCTGAATCCCTGGGCCTCGCACTGGGTGCACAGAATATGTCCGGACCGGTACAGCCCCTCCAGAGACGTATTGTCCTGGGGCTTGAGAACAGATCCAATCTCCAGGGTAAACCGGTCCGGGGTGGCGGCAAGCCGGAAATAATCCTCCCCTGCCTCATACTCCCCCGGCACCAGCACCATGGAATCGGCAATCACCGATGCGATTTCAAAATGTCCCTTGTCCAGCACCAGGGGCGGATTTCTGTCCTGTGCAGCAGAGCGTTTGCGCATGCGAAGCTTGGAGAAAACCATTGTCCGGTCTTCATGGATATCAAAGGTCAGATCCACCTGTTCAATGGCAAAGTCAGGGGGGCGATAATCTTTTAAATACACTGTCTGCGGCGTTTTCATAACGGCCAAATTAAAGTTATCTCTCCGTAATGTCAAGGATTGAATTATTGGCTTGAAAAAACACCGGTTCCATGCGAATATATGATTGCATCATTTAGAATGTCATCTGCAGCGGTAATTATAAGGAGGCCCACATGAGCGAAACCGCAGAAAGATTGTCTTATCTGGAAGATACGCTTGCCCGGGTGGCATACTCCCAGCTTCAAGCAAACATATCCATAGAAAAGCTGTCCAGAGAAATGCGGGAATTCAAGGATGAAATGCGGGAATTCAAGGATGAAATGCGGGAATTCAAGGATGAAATGCGCGGATTCAAAAATGAAATGCGGGAATATAAAAACTGGTCAAAGCAGCAGATTATCACCATGAACCGCCAGTGGGGGGATCTGGCAAACAAACTGGGCACGGTTGTCGAAGATATGGTGGCCCCCAATATTCCAAGAATCGCAAAGACCTATTTCGGATGCCCGGACCTGGATTACATTGCTGTCAGGGTCAAAAAGAAAAGCAGTAAGAACAAGGCCAAAAGAAAAGAGTTCGATGTCATTGCCGTGTGCGAGGGTATTTTTATTCTCAATGAAACCAAATCCTCCCCGGAAACAAGGGATATCGATCAATTTGCGCAATTTGTCCAATCCAATCAACTCTTTGACTATTTTCCCGAATATGAAGGATTCAGGATCTGCCCAATATTTTCATCTCTTTATCTTGATGACAGCCTGGTGACGTATCTGACCCGTAAAGGCATTTACGCATTGACCCTCAAAGACGATACCATGGATATTGTCAATTTTGCCGCCTGCAGCCAATGAGAAGAAATGCCGGCAGAGCGCTGCGGCCGGAAAGGAAAATATCTGACCAGGCTGTTACCTTTTTTATCCTGAATTTGTAACCCTTTTTTCACAATAATGTGTATTAATTTTCACAATTTTGCGTTATTCATAAAAAAACTGCTTCGTGCCCTTTGTAATCTTCGTGGTAAAACAATTTGACAGCCGTTTTTTTGTCAACCACATGACAATAATTGTCCTGCCCCATGTTTGTGCAGCGCCAGCCACACCTGAACCACCTGTGGCAGCACTGTTTCCTGTAAGCAAACACCCTGCCGAAAAAATGAACCGGAACGTCACTGAAGCAGCGACATCCTGCTGTAAAACCGCTGCTTCGGCGCAATGGCACAAAAGTTGCTGTGAGAGGGTTGAGGTATGTGGTGTGAGGGTTAAGGGGTGAGGATTGTGGTGTGAGGATTGAGATGTGAGGATTGAGGATTGAGGATTGAGGGATGTGGTTTGCGGTTTGCGGTTTGCGGTTTGCGGGATATGGTTTGAAATT
>DATFJY010000126.1:0-4768 GCA_035268905.1 Desulfotignum sp. | reverse complement strand
TTTGTCCACCACCCAGTATGCAAAATCCTCCACCACCATTTTCCAGGATGCAGACGGGTATTCCGCAGGGGATTTACAGGGGGTGGATGTCGCCTCAGACGGGGTGATGACAGGCGTTTATTCCAATGGTCAGTTGATTCCCCTTTTCCGGGTGGGGCTGGCAAAGTTCCTGAACAACTACGGCCTGTCCAATGAGGGGGGGAACCTGTTCAGGGAAACCAGGGAAAGCGGGGCAGCCATCACCAACAAACCCGGTGAGAACGGCCTTGGCACCATTTCCCCCAACTCCCTGGAGATGTCCAATGTGGATATTTCCGAAGAGTTTGTGGCCATGATCACCAATCAGCGGGGATTTCAGGCCAATTCCAAAACCATTACCACCGTGGATGACATGATGTCCACAGTAATCCAGATGAAACGATAGGCTTTTTTATGAAAGCCGTCAGCCATCAGCCGTCAGCTAACAGCTAAAAGCTAAAAGCTAACAGCTAACAGCTAAACGCTAACAGCTAACAGCTATCCCCCTTTGTTGTGCCCCCCAGGGCATGGCCGTTTTTTAAAAGAATAAACCCCTGGCGGCGGCCAGCAGAATGCCGGCGGATTTGCCGGCTGCCGTCAAAACCCTGACAATATCGGGTCCGGTTCATCTGTCCGGACCTGATGTTGTTTTCCTGCCGGTGGTTTTCCCGTCGACGCATGCCTTCTTGAAATCCTTTGCAAATACCGTTCACACCCCTTATAATTGCCGTGGCATGCAGGCCTTCCGAAAAATGCCATCCTGTTGGCACAGGGATTGCTTTTGCATTATACAGTTGTCTGGCAAGACCCGACAAGACCTGACAAAACCAAGCGGGTGGGAAAACATGTTACCTGAAAATATTGCAAAACGATTTGGTTTCATCGGAAATATGGGCAAAAGAGCGCTTTTCGTCACAGGGACTGTGGTGGTTGTGCTCCTGGCCGCTGGAGCCTGGTTCCTTTTTTTCTCTGCTCCGGATGCAGATACAACAGATACGGCAGCGCCCACCATTGCCGAAGACATACCGGAACAGGAGCAGATCGCTGCAATGCTTCAGACAACCGATGATGCATTTTTTACAGATATCATGACCCTGAAGCCCTTTGAACAGCTTGCCCTTAAAAACAGCTCCGCCATGGCATATGTGGATATGGAGATTGTTTTGGAGTTGATCGATCCCGAAGCCCGGGACAGACTGGCGTTGATGGAAAACCGGATACATGAGATTGTTCAGGGCCAGGCAAAGGAGTTGACCTGGATGGAACTGCGGAATCCAGAGGGAAAAATTCAGCTCAAATATGACCTGCTCAAACGGATCAATTCCCTTTTTTCCACACCTGTGGTGCGGAATGTGTATTTTACCAGATTTTTAATGCAGTGATGGTATCATGAGTGAAATATTATCCCAGGATGAAGTTGACAGTCTGTTAGACGGTCTGGACTCAGGTGAGGTTGAATCCCAGGCAGATGCTGAACCATCTGTGCCGGTGGAAGGGGTCATGACCTATGATTTCACCAGCCAGGACAAGGTGGTGCGGGCACGGATGCCCACATTCGATGTCATCAACGAACGCTTGTCACGGGAGGTGCGGGCCACCTTGTCATCGCTGCTGCAGACCAACGTGGATGTGAGTGCCAATCCCTTTGACAGCCTCAAGTTTTCCGAATTCATCAGGAGCCTGCCCGTGCCCACCAGCCTGCATGTGTTTAAAATGGAGCCCCTGCGGGGCCACGGCCTGGTGGTCTTTGAAAGCCAGCTGGTGTACAATCTCATCGATACCTTTTTCGGGGGAGAAGCCCTGGGCAAAGCCAGGGTCGAGGGCAGGGAATTCACCACCATTGAAGAGGTGATGATCCAGAAGGCTGTGGCGACGGTACTCAAAAACATTGAATCCGCCTGGGTTCCCATTGAGCCGGTGAAAACCGCGCTGGTCCGCTCGGAGATGAACCCCCAGTTCACCGCCATTGTGCTGCCCACGGACCTGGTCATCGTGACCCGGTTTGAGATCGAGCTGGAACAGGTGGCCGGTAACCTGGTGGTGTGTTATCCCTATTCCATGATCGAGCCCATGCGCCATAAACTGGCCTCCGGTGTCCAGGCGGAAATGGAGGAGATCGATAGTAACTGGCGCCGGATGATCACGGAAGTGATTCTCAATTCCGAAGTGTTTTTGCGGATCCAGCTGGGAAAAACCGAAATAACCGGAGAAAAACTGCTGTACATGCAGGAAGGGGATGTGATTCAGCTGGACAATGATGCCGGTAATCCGCTTTCCTGTTATGTGGACGGGCTTGAAAAACTCAAGGGCTTTATCGGGGTTCAGCGGGGATTTCAGGCGTTCAAGATAACAGATAAAATCACAACAGAGATCGGGTGAAACACATGGCAGAGGAAAATGACAGTGCTGCATCTGAAACAGAAGATGCACCGGAAAAGACAGAAGAGCAGGAAGCACGGGAACTGGATTTTATCCTGGATATTCCCCTGGAGCTGTCTGTGGAACTGGGCAAAACCAGGATGCTGGTCAATGACCTGCTGCAGCTGGGCCAGGGCTCCATTATCGAGCTGAACAAACTGGCAGGTGAACCCCTGGAGGTGTATATCAACCGCAAGCTCATTGCCCGGGGAGAAGTGGTGGTGGTCAATGAGAAATTCGGTGTCCGGCTCACAGATGTGATCACCCCCATCGACCGGGTGAAATCTCTGGCATCAGAGAACCAATGAATTCAGATGCTGATATATGGATGGCCTTTGCCAGGACGTTCGGCATGCTGTTTATGGTGCTGGCACTGCTGCTGCTGGGCCTGTATCTGGTGCGGCGGTTTTCCGGCATCAAAGGGATGAAAAACAGCCGGCAGTTTATCCAGGTGCTGGCGGTCCACCACCTGTCCCCCAAAGAGAAACTGGTGCTGGTAAAGGTGCTGGAAGAAATAATTCTCATGGGGGTGACACCGTCCAGCATCAATAAGATCGCGGTGCTGGACAAAAACAGTGATCTGCCTGCGCCGGTCTCCGGGGACAATCCCGGGTTTTCAGGAATACTGGCAAAAGCACTGGACCGCAGTGTGTTTAAAGCAGATCCCGGGCCACGTGCCGATTTTGCACAAAAAGATGGGCCCCGTCATGGCTGAGCATGCTTACGCGGGGAATCGTTTTTCCATGTGCATTGCAGTGCTCACGGGAATTTTTCTGGCTGTCGGCCTTGTGTTTGCTGCCACGGATGCCCGGGCCGTGACATTTCCCGTTCCGTCCCTGGAATTGAACGTGACCACGGCAACAGAACCGGAACAGGTGGCGGTTGTGCTGGAGATCATTCTCCTGCTCACCATCCTTGCCCTGGCACCGGCGATCCTGGTTCTCATGACCCCGTTTACCCGGCTGGTGGTGGTGTTTCATTTCCTGCGCCAGGCCATGGGGACCCAGACCAGCCCCCCCAACCAGGTCATTATCGGGCTGGCCCTGTTCATGACCTTTTTTATCATAAGGCCGGTGGGACTGGAAATTTACAACACTGCTTTGAACCCCTACCTGGAACGGGATATCTCCTTTGACACCGCTGTGGAGATGGCCCAGAAACCCATCAGAAAATTTATGCTCATCAATACCAGGGAAGCGGATCTCGCCCTGTTTGTCAAGGAGGCGGAAATCAACAAACCCGAGACCCGTGAAGATGTCTCTTTGCTGGTACTCATTCCCGCCTATGTGATCAGCGAACTGAAAACCGCTTTTATCATCGGTTTTTTGCTGTATATCCCCTTTCTGGTCATTGATATGGTGGTGGCTTCCGTGCTGCTGGCCATGGGCATGATGATGCTGCCGCCCATCATGATATCCTTGCCTTTCAAACTGATGCTGTTTGTGCTGGTGGACGGCTGGCATCTGATTTCAGGGTCTTTGTTGAAAAGTTTTGGAGTGTAAACCATGACACCGGAATTTGTGATTGAATTTGCCAAACAGGCCATCGTTCTGACCATTTATCTTTCCATGCCCATGCTGGGGCTGGGGCTTCTGGCCGGACTTGTGGTCAGTGTTTTCCAGGCCGTCACCCAGGTGCAGGAGATGACATTGACCTTTGTGCCCAAAATTATCGCTGTTTTTTTGGGGCTGCTGTTTGCCGCCCCCTGGATGCTGGAGGAAATAACGTCCTTTACCAGACGGGTCATTGAAAACATTCCGTATTATATCCGGTAGCAGGGCGGGACATATGGAAATACTCAACATCATCGATCCGATCCGGTTCAAGACCTATATGATGGTGTTGATGCGCATCAGTATTTTGTTGGTCATGTTTCCCATTTTTTCGTCCAATGCCTTTCCCGCCCTGGTGAAAACAGGATTGGCCATGGTATTGTCCCTGGTGCTGTATACCGTTGTGCCGGTGGATCTGGACCGGTTTCCTTTGGATGCGGTTTCCACGGGTTTGATGATCGGTGCCGAGGCCCTGATCGGCCTGATTCTGGGGCTGATCCTGCGGATATTTTTGGGCGCTGTTCAGCTGGCCGGGCAGATCATCGGGTTCCAGATGGGATTTGCCATGATAAATGTGGTGGATCCCCAGACCGGGGCCAATGTGTCCATTATGGACCAGTTGGGCTATTGGGTGGGGGTGGTGATTTTTCTGGTCCTCAATGGCCACCATGTGATGATATCGGCCCTGGTGGATAGTTTTGAGCTGGTTCCTGTGGGATATCTCATGATACCTCCGGCAATAATGGCAAAAATGATGGCATTGATGGCGCAGCTGTTTC
>DATFJY010000125.1:0-33532 GCA_035268905.1 Desulfotignum sp. | reverse complement strand
GACCGTGGGGTTGTTGTGGCCGTCCCGAGGGGCCGGGCCGATGGATTTCATGGTCACCAGGCCGCATCCGGCCCCATGGACCCGGGACAGGATATCGGCATTGTTGCCCAGGATGCCCGAGGCCAGGACCAGGGGGGTTTTCAATTGTATTCCCAGAAATTCGATCATGGCGGATCAGGAGAACTTGTCGTAAAAAATCATGTCATCCTCCACCCCCAGTTCGTAAAGGGCGTCAATGACCGCATCAACCATGGGCGGGGGGCCGCACAGGTAGTATTCGATTTCCGTGGGGTCTTCATGGTCATTGAGATAGGAATTGATCAAATGGGTGTGAACAAATCCGGTGAGCCCGGTCCAGTCATCGTCTTTTTCCGGGCTGGACAGGGCCACATGATAGGTGAAATTGTCGTACCGCTCGGCCAGATCTGTAAATTCCTCATGGTAAAACATCTCCTTGACAGACCGCGCCCCGTACCAGAAAGATATTTTGCGGTTGCTGTTGATGCCGTCCAGCTGGTGAAGAATATGGCTGCGCAGCGGCGCCATACCGGCCCCGCCGCCGATAAAGCACATTTCTTTTTCCGTGTCTTTTGCCATGAAATCGCCATAGGGTCCGGAGATTTTGACCTTGTCTCCGGGTTTGAGACCGAAAATGAAAGAGGATCCGAATCCGGGCGGAATGCTTTCCGTGCCCGGCGGCGGGGTGGCAATGCGCACATTGAGTTTGACAATATCTTTTTCATGGGGGGGGTTGGCCATGGAATAGGCCCGGAAACCCGGTTTGATACCTCTGGCTGCCAGGGAGAACAAATTGTATTTTTTCCATTCACTCACATATTTGCTGTCAATGTGAAAATCCTTGAAGGTCAGCTCGTATTCCGGCACATCGATCTGGATATAAGATCCTGCTTCAAACTCAATGGGTTCCGCCGGCTCGAGCACCAGCTCCTTGATAAAGGTGGAGACGTTGTCATTGGATTTCACAACGGCATTGACCTTTTTGATGCCGAAAATGGATTCCGGCACCTGGATGGCCATGTCCTGCTTGACCTTGAGCTGGCAGGACAGCCGGATGTTCTCCATTTTTTCCTTTCTGGACAGATGGGCAAGCTCCGTGGGCAGAATGGCACCGCCCCCATCATTTACCTTGCATTTGCACATGGCACAGGACCCGGAACCACCGCAGGCTGATGGCAGAAAAATCTCATTTTGTGCCAGGGCCGACAACAGCGTGGGATTGCCGGAAACCATGAGGGCATCGTCTTTGCTGTCGTTGATGGTAATGGTATGGCTGCCCTGGGTGGTGACCCGGGCTTCCACAAACAAAAGTACAAACACAAGGACAATGATCACGCCGGAAAATATCAACAAACTGATAAGGTAAATCACTGCATGCTCCTTGTTATGCTAAAGGGTGATTCCTGAAAACATCATAAAGGTCATGGCCATGAGCCCGGCAATGATCATGATAAAACCGAATCCATCCAGCCCGGCCGGCACATCTGCATACCGCACTTTCTTGCGGATGGCAGCCAGGGACACGATGGCCAGCATCCATCCGGTACCGGACCCGGCCCCGAACACCACTGATTCAATGAAGGTGTGGTTACGCTCCACCATGAACAGGGAGGTTCCTAAAATGGCGCAGTTGACGGCAATCAGGGGCAAAAATACCCCCAGACTGGCGTACAGCAGCGGAGAATACCGGTCGATGACCATTTCCACCGCCTGCACAATGGCGGCGATCACCGCAATAAAGGTGATGAATTTTAAAAAACTCAAATCCAGTTCCGGAAATCCGGCCCAGGAAAGGGCCCCGGGCGCCAGCAGGCCGTGGTATATCAGCCAGTTGACAGGACTGGTAACCGTCAGCACAAAAATGACGGCAAACCCAAGACCTGTGGCGGTTTCAATGGTTTTGGAGACGGCAATAAATGAACAGATACCCAAAAAATAGGCCAGCAGGATATTGCCTATGAACACGGAATTGACAAACAGACTCAGCAGATCGCCCATGGCAGCTCCTTATTTTTTTTCATGGGATACACCGGGCAGGCTGTTCTTGAGCCATACCAGCAAACCGATGATGAAAAATGCCCCGGGTGCCAGCACCATGATCCCCATGTCCTGGAATCCCATATCATACAGAAACTGCGGGATAACCGAAAATCCGAAAAACTGCCCGGATCCCAGCAGTTCCCGCAAAAATGCCACCGCCAGCAGGATCATGCTGTATCCCAGGCCGTTGGCCAGGCCGTCCACAAAGGAATCTGCCGGGTTGTTGGCCATGGCAAAGGCTTCTGCCCTGCCCAGAATGATACAGTTGGTAATGATCAGCCCCACAAAAATGGACAGCTGTTTGGAGATATCATACAGATAGGCCTTGAGGATCTGGTCGGTGACGATCACCAGGGAGGCAATGACCGTCAGTTCCACAATGATCCGGATATTGGAAGGGATCCAGTGGCGCAGTGACGAGATGATCAGGCCGGAAAATGCGGCCACCAGGGACAGGGCAATGCTCATGACCACGGCGGTGGACATTTTGACGGTGACCGCCAGTGCCGAGCATATGCCCAGCACCTGATAGGCAACCGGATTCTCTCTCCAGATGCCCTTGATCAATATTTCCTTATAATGGGACAGGTCGGTATGCATACAAATATCCTTATTCATCCAGTATGGTTTCTACATGTGTCTGGCTTCCTTTTTTCTGGCGGAATATAATGGAAACCGTTTCATATTTTGTCAGGGTTTCCTCCAGCCCCTCGCTCAGGTATCTGCCGGTGAGGGTGGCACCGGAAATGCCGTCCACATAGTGGTCCTGGAGTTTATCCGGCAGATTTTCCACCTTGCCCTTGGCAATCCCTACGGACACCAGCTGGTTGCTGGCATTCAGGATTTTTTTGCCCTTGAAATTGTCCTGGAACCAGTTGCTTTCAATCTCACCCCCTAAGCCCGGGGTTTCTGAATGGCTGTACACGGAAAAACCGGCAACCGTTTGCCCATCCTGTTCAAATGCCAGGTATCCATGGATCTTTCCCCACAGCCCCCGGCTGCTGATGGGAACAATATACCCCTGCACCTGCTGGTCGGTGTGGATCAAATAGAGCTGCAGGCTGTTGCCGGCAGGGGTTTCCAAAATTTGTCCCCTGGGGTCCACATGGACCTCCCGGATATGGGTATCATAGATCTGCTTGATTTCTTCAGGGGATGGTTTTCTGTCTTCCGGCACAAGGCCGGCAGCTTCCAGCAGGTTGGTTTTCTTGTCCAAGGCCATGTTTTGCTGCTGCAGGGGTTTGAGCATGGTGGCGGCGGTCGTGATCAGTACACTGAAGACCAGGGCGATGACCAAGGCAAAGAAAACCACATATATCCGGCTTTTCTTGAACGATTTTTTGTTGTCAGACATTGGGTATCCTCTTTGAAATGCGGTGTTTCAAAACCAGATGGTCTAAAAGAGGGGCAAACACATTCATGAACAGGATGGCCAGCATCACGCCCTCGGCAAAAGCCGGGTTGGCCACCCGGAGGATCACGGTGAGAAACCCGATGAGAAACCCGTAAATCCACCGGCCCGGATCGGTGCCGGGGGCGGATACCGGGTCTGTGGCCATAAACGCAACACCGAACAGAAATCCGCCGGCACACAGATGGTACAAAGGACCTGCATCTGCCCAGGTGCCCCTGGTGCCGGGCAAAAAATAAAACAGCAGCGCGGTGATGAACAGGCCGGCAATGCCACCCAGGATAATCCGATAGTTGCCGATGCGGGTAACCATGAGAATGGCGGCCCCGATGAGGCAGCACAGGGCTGATGTTTCCCCGATGCTGCCCGGAACAAATCCGAAAAACAGGTTGGACAGGGAGAATCCCTGGTCCGACAGGGTTGAAAAGAGGCTGGAACCCCCTTCAGCGTTTACTGCCAGAGCGGTTGCACCGGTGATGCCGTCCACTGCATCGGCTCCGGCCACCCATACATTGCCCGACATGGTAACCGGATAGGAGAAAAACACAAAAGCCCGGGCCGTCAAAGCGGGGTTCAGGATATTTCTGCCGGTCCCGCCGAAAATCTCCTTGCCGATAACCACGCCAAAGGAGATGCCCATTGCCACCTGCCACAACGGGATGGTGGGGGGCAGGGTCAAAGGAAACAGCATGCCGGTGACCAGAAACCCTTCCGATATGGGGTGGCGCCGGATGGCGGCAAACAGGATTTCCCAGAAAAACCCCACCCCATAGGACACGATGATGATGGGCAGTACCACCCAGGCCCCGGACAGAAAAGCGGTCCAGACATCCAGGGTTTCCCCTCTGGCCAGACCGGACTGGTATCCGGTGTTGTACATGCCGAAAAAGAGCACCGGCATCAGGGAGAGAAGAACCACGCTCATATAGCGCTTCAGGTCCAGGTGATCCCGGATGAACGGCCCCAGTCCGGTTTTGGGGGAGGGCAGAAAGAAAAAAGTCTTTGTGGCATCGAACAGCGGCCCCAGCTTGGCAAATTTGCCGGCATCACTGAAATCATATTCCAGCAGTTCGAATATCTTTTTGATGGGATTCATGATGTTGTACCGTTATCCTTGTTTGTCCTTGTGATGGGCATCCATACCCCGGGACAGAATCCGGGTCAGTTCAATTTTGGACGGGCAGGTGAAAGAGCAGAGTCCGCACCGGCTGCAGTCCAGAAGCCCCAGCTCCAGGGCCTCTTCAATGTCGTCGCCCACAAGGGCTTTCATGATGAAATTCGGCATCAGGTCAACGGGGCATATGTTTTCACAATAGCTGCAGTTGATGCAGGCACGCTCCTCCCCGTGCAGGGTACCGTCCAGCTGCACTTCCCTGTTGAACAGACAGGACAGAAAGGCCTTGGAGACCGTTGGTTTGTTGAGCCCCGGCCGCATAAACCCGAACATTTCATCTCCTTGTGCATCCGGCAGAATGTTCAAGGTGTTTTCAAAAAATCCCAGATGGGCATCCGGATCTTTTATCCGGCCGTTGAGCCGGCCTGTGGTGATGAGGCTGCCAGGGGGAAAATTGCCTGCCAGAAGGCGGACAGGTGAACCCTGGCGGGTGAGCATGTGGGGTTTTTTGTCGTTGCCCCTGGTCACAGTGACCATGGTATCGACCGGATATCGGCCGGTTTCCAGAAATTGTGCCATGCGCACCAGACCTTCGGCACCGATATACCAGGCAGCGTTTTCCTTTGCCTCTTTTTTGATGTGGTATAAAATCGTCCCCGGATCCCAGGCAGGATAGATATCCGGTACTGCGAGGGTGATCAGGTGCTTTGCCGGTGCCAGCAGTGCAAGAGAATTTGTCCGGGCCGCCACAATCACCCGGTCACAAAACCGTTTGAGTACAGACAGGCCGAATTCAAACTGCCGGATCTTGTCCTGGAGCACCAGGCCCGGATGGGGGGAGAATATATCATTGCCGTTGAGACAGACAATGATCAGGGGGGGAGTTGCTGCACTGTCTGCCGTGTCCCTGGCCGGCAGCTGCCGCAGGGTCTGCCACAGCCCCCCTTTTTTGAGATGGTCTGCCAGTTCTCCGGAAGGTATCTGTGACAGATCTTTGGATGACACCGGATCAAACTCTACAAACGTGTCCATGGCATCAAGGCTGATCACTACTTCCAGCAGGCGCCGGCGACGTCCGAATACAATTTTTTTTACCGTGCCGGTGCCCGGGGATACATAATGGATGCTGGTGTCCCGCTTGTCACAGAACAATGGGGTGCCGGTTTTGACCCGATCCTTTTCCTTTACCAGCAGTTTGGGGCGGATATGGGGAATGTCCAGGGCGGATACCCCCACCGTGGCAGGTCTGGGAAGCCGTATGACACTGGTGTCCGGCAAGCCGGCAAGTTTCAGTGTAAATCCTTTGGAAAGGTGAATTTTTTCCATATGATGCATTATTTCCGTGTTTAAGCAGTTGATTCTGCCTGTATTTCCTGGTATGTCCCGGCAGAAAATACAGTCTACCAAATCTTTTTTGAATATCAACACAAAAAACTTGCTTACCTTACCACAAAGGGTTTGGGCCGGCAATGGCTGTTTTTCATCCGTTTGCTGCATCTATCTGTCTTCGGCCCGCCCCTGGTGGTGTCCTGTGCCCGGCCCGAGATCTGCGGGGGCCTGTTTGCATAAGAACGATGAAGTGCACCCGCCCGCCCCCTGTTTGGCATCATCCCGGCAAATTTTACCAGGCCCCCTCCGGATCTGAGGGTCCGTTCACAGGACACCACCAGGGGCTCCCTGTAGCGTACATCCTGACCAGGGAAAATATCCCGTTTTTCATCTTGATTTTTTGGTCCAGGTTTTATAGAAGAAAAGCGCAAAGTAAAAAAACCTGATGACAAGGATTTGGTGAGGCCCATGGATAAAACCGCGCTGAACAACATCTTTACCAGGGAATTCTGCGATGAACTTTTGCCCCCGGAAACCAGTGACCGGTTTTTTGAGGCCCTTTACGGAGATAAGTCAGAAGGTGCCTACGATATCATGCTGGAATGCATTTCCATCAAGCCGGACAGGGTTGTACTGGCATTCAACCTTACCCGGCGTCCGGGCAAATGTCTGGTGTGCAGCTTGACCTATGGGCTGCCCAATGTGTTTGCACGGCATCCCCTCATTAACATCAAAGGCATTATCCAGAAAATCAAGGCGGCAGGGGTGCGGGTGAAGGAATGGCGCCTGGGCGAAACAAGTGAAAACAACAGCACCCTGCATGTGATTCCCCTGTATATTGACCTTGCCTGACATCCCTGCTTTTCCTGAAAAAAAAGGGGTTTCAGCGTTCTGGACCAAAAAGCCGGACCACAGACAATCCGGCTTTTTGGGGTTTATGCTTTGGGCAGTTTTGGAAAGCCTTTGTTCAATTTTTTGTTCCACTCGTCCAGTCGGGATTTTATCTTTTTAAACACAGACCCTACATTGCCCTGGATGGTAATACTTTCAATGGTATCCCCCTGGGTGATGCTGTCCACCACTTTCTGGTCCGCTTCTCCTTCCACCGCACCAAATACCGTGTGCATGCCGTCCAGGTGCGGGGTAGGCCCGTGGGTGATGAAAAATTGGGAGCCGTTGGTGCCGGGACCGGCATTGGCCATGGACAAAATCCCCGGCCTGTCATGCTTCAGGTCTTTTTTGCACTCATCTTCAAAATTGTATCCAGGCCCGCCCATGCCAGTGCCGTAGGGGCATCCTCCCTGGACCATAAAATCATTGATCACCCGGTGAAACTTGAGTCCGTTATAGTATTGTCTTTGGGCAAGGTTGGCAAAATTGCCGCAGGTGACAGGGGTTTTTTCGGCAAATAATTTCAGGCGGATGGTTCCTTTGCTGGTTTCCATGACAGCAGTTAAATCCGGCATATAGATCTCCTTTACAGTAAAAAAACAAAAATATCCAACATGATAAGTGCTTGGCCAAAAATGTCAATGACACACCACGGTGAATTCATTCTGACTGTCAATCCACCCATTTCAGGCCCCGCCCCTGGTGGTGTCCTGTGGTAATATATGTCATGGTGCGTCTACATGCGGTTACCCTGAATCATTTACTGTTTTGTCATCTTTTTTTTGCATATTGTGTGGCGGTTTGATATAAATTGGGTCTGTTGTGTGAGATTTACAGACTGTCGGGAAAACGGGAATAAACAGTGAAAGCAAATGAAAAAAAATTCAGTGCTGTTATAGAATCGATTGAGGACGGGTATTACGAAGTCGACCTGGCTGGAAACTTTGTTTTTTTTAATCAGCCCATGTGTGACATTCTCGGGTATACCGGAGAGGAACTGGCCGGCATGAACAACCGGGATTTCATGGACGGCGAGAATGCAAAAAAAGTCTTTAAAACCTTTAACCGGGTGTTTAAAACCGGAAAAGGGCGCAAAGCATTCGACTGGGAGCTTATCCGGAAAAACGGTTCCATCTGCCATGTGGACACATCCGTGGCCCTTTTAACCGATGCCCATGGTGATCCTGTGGGTTTTCACGGCATCGCCAGGGATGTCAGCGAACAAAAAAATCTGGAGATCCGTCTTCAGCAGTCCCAGAAAATGGAGGCAATCGGCACCCTTGCTGCAGGAATTGCCCATGATTTCAACAATATACTTTCTGCAGTTTTCGGCTATTCCCAGCTGGCCCAGAACAACCTGAACAACCCGGAAAGGGCAAAAGACCAGATGGATCAGGTCATGAAAGCTGCACAAAGAGCGGCTGAACTGGTGCAGCAGGTGCTTACCTTCAGCCGGCAGGCAGAATATATCAAAAAACCGTTGCGTGTCTATCTGCTGGTAAAAGAATCACTTAAGCTGCTCAGGTCATCCATACCTGCCACCATAGAGATCAAAACACAGCTTGATTCCAGACAGATGGTGCTGGCCGACCCTGCAAAAATGCACCAGTTGTTGATGAACCTGTGTTTAAACGCATACCATGCCATGAAACGGCAGAACGGCATTATGACCGTATCCCTGACAGATGAGACAGTTACCCGGGAACGGCACATAAAAGACAGGGGCATTGCCCCGGGGGATTTTGTCAGACTGGCTGTTTGTGATACCGGCCATGGCATGGATGAAGACACCTTGATAAAAGCGTTTGATCCCTATTATTCCACAAGGGAAACCGGCGAAGGCAATGGTGGGGTGGGCCTGGCCATAGTCCAGGCGATTGTTGATGAGCATGGCGGGTTTTTGACGGTTCACAGTAGGCCCGGCAAAGGCACACAGGTTGTGATAGATTTTCCGGTTGCAAACCAGGCGGGGCATGGTGCTGTAAAAGTGGAAAAAAATGAAGCCGACGCTTTGAATGGTACAGAAACGGTCATGGTTGTTGATGATGAAAAAGCGATCAGACAGATCTGCAAAGAGTTTTTACAGAGCCATGGGTATGAAACCTGTTTGTTTGACAATGGGATGGCTGCCCTGGAAGCCTTTACATCGGATCCCCATGGATTTGATCTGATTGTCACCGATATGACGATGCCGAAACTCACAGGAGACAAGCTTGCCCAAAAAGTGCTGCAGATCCGGCCGGATATGCCCATTATCCTGTGGTGCGGTTTCAGTGAAGATATTTCAGAAGGAGCAGCCATCAGGATGGGGATTAAAAAATATCTCCATAAACCTGTTGGCAACCATGACCTTTTGAAAGCCATACGGCAAATTCTTGATGAAAAATGACCCCCTCCTGACACCGGCCGGCGAAATCGCTGACCGGATCAGTCATCTGAAATGCCATATGGAAAAAACCGGCATGGATGCCGTGTTTCTGAGCCATAAACCAGATATCTATTATTTTTCAGGAACCGCCCAGGATGCATATCTGTATGTGCCTGTGGACAATGATCCATTGCTGTTTGTCAAACGGTATCTGCCCCGGGCACGCCGGGAAACAGGGTTTGTCCGTGTGGTGCCCATTGCATCCGTCACCCGCATCCCGGACCGGATCAAAGAAATCCATACCTCCGCTGCCCGGTCCATCGGCCTGGCCTTTGATGTGGTGCCGGTGCGTGATTTTCAATTCTTTGAATCGTTGTTTTCCCCGGTGGTTTTTGCGGATGCCACTCCGCTGATCTCCGGCTGCCGCATGATCAAATCCGACTGGGAAATCAGCCGGATGGCGGATGCGGCCAGGGTGTCGAAAGACACCTTTGCGTTCATATGCGAAAATCTTGTGCCAGAAGAATCAGAGATTGCTTTTTGTGGCCGCATTGAGGCCTTTGCCCGGTCTATCGGTCATTCCGGCAAACTCCTGGTGCGCCATTACCGGGCTGAAGGGTTTGCCCATCACCTGATGAGCGGACATTCCGGTGGTCTTGGCGGGGCGTTGGACAGTCCGGTGAGCGGGGCCGGTACCTGCAGTGCCTATCCGTTTGGTGCCGGCCACAAACTGATCGGCAAAAATGAGCCCTTGCTCATGGACCTTGGCACCATGGTCAACGGGTATCACATGGATGAAACCCGGATGCTGGTGATGGGAAAGATGCCTTCCCGGGCCGAACAGGCTGGTCTGGCAGCCATAGATATCCTGTACCATGTCAAGGATCTCATGGTTCCGGGCACCACGGTGGGTGAGGTGTTCTCCGCAGCCGTAAACAGGGCACAAAAACTGGGGCTGGCCTCTTCTTTTCTGGGCCTGCCGGATCTCAAGTCCCGGTTCATCGGTCATGGTATCGGCCTGGAGCTGGTGGAAGATCCCATCCTGGCCAGGGGGCGTAACACCGAACTTGCCCCCGGCATGGTGTTTGCCGTGGAACCTAAATGTATCTTCAAAGACCGGTTTGCCGCAGGCATTGAAAGCGTTATCCATATAACAGACAAAGGGCCGCAATTTCTGAGCCTGACCGAAAACCGGATTTTCACCGTCTGATCATGCTGGTGCTCAATACCATATTCCCTTTGTTTGCCCTGCTGCTTCTGGGGCGGCTGCTCAAATCTTACGGCATGACCGATGACCGGTTCCTTGCCATGTCAGACCGCCTGGTCTACTATATTTTTTTCCCGGCCATGCTGTTCTGGAAAATCGGCGGCAGCGGACCGGATCAGGGAATAGATGCCGGGCTTTGTCTTGCCGGGCTTTCCGGGGTAGTCCTGGCGTTTCTGGCAAGCCTCTGGGCCATCCGTTTTTTTCGTATCTCCCATTTCCAGGCCGGTTCTTTCTGTCAGGCCAGTTTCCGGTTCAACACCTATATCGGCATGGCCATTGTCCTGACGGTCCTGGGAGAAGAAGGGGTCCGCCATTTCGGTATTCTGGCCGGCATAGTCATCCCGGTGATCAATGTGCTGTCGGTCTCCGTGCTGGTGTGGTATTCAGACCAGCAGCTGGCACCCCGTCAAAAAGCCCGGTATTTCATCCGGGCACTGGTCTCCAACCCGTTGATCATCGGGTGCGCCGCCGGATTTTTGTTTTCCCGGTCCGGCCTATATTTTCCCTTGTTTGTCCACAACAGTTTTTCATTGATGACCTCTGTAACCTTGCCCCTGGCCTTGATATCCATTGGCGGCTCTTTACAGTTCAAGGGGCTTGCCGACCATGCCCGGCTGTCATTGCTGGCCGCCGGGATCAAGCTTGCGCTGCTGCCTGCAACAGGGTTTGTTCTGCTGACGGTTTTCCAGGTGACCGGGATCGCCTTTACCGTGGGGATGATCTTTTTTGCCCTGCCCACATCCACCGCCATCTATGTGCTGTCCGGTCAGCTGAATTCAGATACACACCTGGCAGCCGGGGCCATCATGATCTCCACACTGCTGTCGTTTGTTTCCCTGTCCATTTCCCTGCTGGTCTGAACCGGCAGTCTCCTGCCCCGCCCCTGGTGGTATCCTGTGCCCGGTCCGATATCCTGCAGGGGCCGGGTTCCATGTGCGTAATGAGAGAGCGTGATCCACTCTCTGGTAAGTATGCCGGCATATTGTAACAGGCCCCTTCCGGCTCTGACGGCCCGTTCACAGGATACCACCAGGGGCTCCCCGCAGCGGGTTCGCAGCTATAGCAAATATCCAGATTATTGCGCTGATATTCGGTCAGCAGTGCTGGTGGTGGCGGGTTCTACTGCACCCAGCGCTTCTAAGGCACATTTCTGCATGGAATGTGCAATCTCTTCCAGGGAGTGCAGATCTTTGAGTGAATTGCGCAAGATGCCGAACCCTTCGGAAAGGGCCAAAATGGTGGCGGCGGCTTTTTCCTTGTCCGGGACGGTGACCAGTCCGGCATCTTCCCAGGAGGTAATCTCTTTGACACCAAAGGCAATGAATTTTTTTTGCATGTCCTGGATACGTTCCCGGATATCGGGATTTCTGAAACCCATGGCATAACAGGACCAGAAAACCGCATCCCGCTGCGGTCCTTTGTCGCTGGTACTGAACAGTATGTGCATAAGGCCCTGAAACCGGGCCTTGGGGGTCGTGTATTTTTCCAGCTCTTTGTGGTAGGATGTCATGGAAATTTTGAACAGGTAATCCACCATTTCCATGATCAGGCCTTCTTTGCTTTTAAAATAATGGATCAGAAGCCCGGAATTGACCCCCATGCGGCTGGCAATTTTACCGATGGTCATCCCCATGAACCCTTCTTCTTCCACAACTTTGTAAGTGTGGCGCAGAATTTCAGGTTTCCGGATGTGGGATATGCTTTTTCGGCCCATGCACAAGGTCCTTGTTTTTGATTGTCTGTATGCTTATTTATATAAAGCCTTGGTGCATGGATGTCAAATTTTTTTCACCACCTGAAAAAAGAACCCCCGGGGACGATTTCCAGCCATTTTGCCGGCCAACTGTTTCAGGAAACCGCCCCGGGGGGGGAAGGTAAGAAAAGATTATCAGGCAATAGCCCGGCGGTCGTTCATGTCCACCAGGGTTCTTTCCCGCACCTTGTCAATACCCAGCTGTTTGCGTTTTTTATCGATGTGCGCAATCATGAGTTTCGCAATTTCCATGGGGTCTTTGCCCCTACCCCATTTGCCGTATCCCTGCTGTTCCAGACCGTCGAACAAAAGATCATGGAACCTTGTGCCGGCAATGGTGGGAAACCCGATACCGAATACGGTGTACACACCGGATGCCACAAAATACTGCCCGATGGCCAGGGCTTTTTCACTCATCCATTCCGGGGCGCATCCAGCCACCGGCAGATCGGCAATGCTGTTGCCCAAACCGCCTGCCTTGACCATGGCAGATGCGGCAATGAGAATCCGGGTGTTATCCACGCAGGAACCCAGCCCCAGTACCGGCGGCATGCCTACGGTTTCACAGACTTCCGCAAGGCCGGGGCCAGCCAGGGCACCGGCTTCCGGCGTCAGAAACCCGGCCTTGGATAACGCGATCTGGGAGCAGCCGGTCTGGAGAACCAGCACATCATTGCGGATCAGTTCTTTTACCAGTTCCACGTGGATATAATCCTGCTGGGCCTTGGGGTTGGTGCAGCCCACCACACCGGCAACGCCCCGTATCCGGCCGTTGATGATGTTTTCGTTCAATGGAGAATAAGAGCCCCTGAAGGTGCCGCCCAGCATGTACTCTATATACTCATGGGTAAACCCCTGAACGCCTTTCTGGACCTGTTTGGGGATCTGGATCGGCTTGCTGCGGGAACCGAACCGGGAAATGGCCTTGGTCAGCACCTGATCGGTACAGGCCCGGGGATCTGCTTCCGCAAATTCAATGTGGGTCGCCCCTTCGATATGGGCCCGGTCACTGGTGGTGATCAAATGGGTGTCATAGCAGTTGGCCACCTGGGCCAGTCCCTGTTTGATGCACTGGATATCCACCACCATGGCATCCACGGCCCCTGTGATCAGCACCGCTTCTGTTGATGTGAAATTGCCGGCATGGGGAACTCCGTGGCGGGACATCATTTCAGCGCCTGAACAGCACATGCCCACCAGGTTGATACCGGAAGCCCCCTTGTCTTTGGCGGCCTGGATGAAAAAAGGATCATTCACTGCAGCCAGCATGCCCTCGAACATGGCAGGTTCATGGCCATGGACAATGACATTGACCTGGTCTTCCTTGAGCACGCCCATGTTGACCTCGGCGACGATGGGGGAGGGGGTGCCGAACATGATGTCGGACAGTTCCGTGGCCACCATGGAGCCGCCCCAGCCGTCAGCAAGGGCCGTACGGCTGATCTGTCTGGTCAGATTGGTGTAGTCCTGGTCGCATCCTATGTGGGTCCGGCTCATCATTTCCATGATCTCTTTCATGGCACCCCGGGGCACGATGCCGCCTTTTCGCCACTGTTCCAGGGTGGCCTCGGGTGCCAGCCGGGTAAAAGGCATTTCTCCGTCCACGTTTGAAAAGGTTTTTTCCAGCTCGTCGCACAGATCTTTTGCCACATCATAAACTTCCCGGTCCTGGGTATCGATGCCGAGAGAATCGGCAAGTTTTTCCAGTTTCAAGGTATCATCAATGGAAAAATCGGTTATTTTCTTTTCAACAATGCCCCTGAACAATTTCAGGATATGCATGCCGTGATCATTGTGGGAGGACGCTCCGGTTGCGACATTTCGGCCCAGGTTCCTGGCCATGATGGTGTCAATGGTGGCACCGCAGATGCCCACTTTTTTGTAGGGGTCTCTTGGATTGAGACGACAGGGGCCCATATAACAGTTCTTGCAGCAGGCTGATTCCACCCCGATGGGGCAGGGTTTCATGTCGGTTGCCCGGTCAAGGGCAATGACCACGCCGTCTAGTCTGGCTTTTTCCAGCATCTGGCGGGTGGCTTCGCAGGTGGTCCGTTCTGATGCCGGCACCTGTTTGGTACTGGATGTATCTTTGGCCATAATAATCTCCTTGGTTATAAAAAAAGGGGTGTTTTTTTACAACAATTGTTTATTTGCTTACGTGTTCAACTAAACTATTTGGGAGATACAGGCAGAAATATTTTTATTCCGATTTTTTTTAAATTTCATCCATGGCCGCAAACCGGGGTTCATGCAAAGGAATGAGAATGTCTGCTTTTTTTTTGACGGATGCCAGAATGTCATAGGCAGCATAGGCATCCACATGGGTCCCCGGCGGGATTACCGCCATCTCCATGCCAATAATTTCCGGCGGGGGATTCAGGTTTTCATCGATGATGCAGAATCCTGTTATGGCTGCCGTGCCTTTAGGGGTATCAACCATCACGGTCATGCCGCCCCTGGTGTGGGCCGGGGTATGCATCACCCGGATGCCGGGAACAATTTCCCTGTCGCTGTTTATGGTCTGGATCTGGCCGTTTTCTTCAATGTCCTCGATATAGTCTTCCAGGTACCGGTAATCCAGGGGATGGGGATCGTGGATTGCCGCCATCTCTTTTTCATGGATGAAAAACCGGGCGTTTTCGCATTTATAGTCATTTTCGCAATGATCGGTGTGCAGGTGGGTGTGGATGACGATATCGATGTCTGCCGGCGTAAGCCCATGGCGGTCCAATCCCTGTTCAAAGGTGTAGATTCTGCCGTTGATGGCGGTTTCCCTGTCTGTGGACTGGATGGGGTGCATCTCGCCTGTGTCCACCAGGATGGTTTCCTCTCCCCCTTTGATGAGCCAGGCATAAATCGGGATGGTATAGGTCTGGCCCTGGCCGTATTGAAAGGTCATCATGCTTTTGTCAAATACTTTGGTGCCCAGGACAATGGGATGAATGGTAAATGGTGTGGTCATGATAAAGTTACCCTTATGCTGAAATAATGGTGTGCAATTTTTGGGTCAATGCAGGGGAACCGTCCTGTTTCAGGTTCCAGTGCATCAGTGGTGATGCCCGCAACCGCCCTGTTTTTTGTTTTTTTTGCCCTGGCACAGATCAAATATGTGGAAAAGCTTCAAATCTCCTGATTCCAGCAGGGCCAGGTTTTCAGCAACGGTGTCTTTTTGTGCTGCATATACCTTGATATCCGCATTGTGCAGGCCCCGCTGTCCCCCGTCGCCAATGCATTTGGTGACCACCGCATCAACGGCTTCCTCCTTGCTGAGAACCCCGGTTTTACAACCGGCATCAGGGTTGGCAATTTTCTGGTTTTTTTTGACAGACACCTTTTTGGTTTCCAGGTCCACCACCATGAAAAGTTCAGCCACACCAAAATGGTCATTGACCAGGCTGTCAAGCCCTTTGTCTTCTGTTACCGGAAATGCGATTTTCATGAGTTCCTCCGTTTGTGCATTTTTTCCGGGCAGGTGTCATACCTGCCATAATTCAATATAATAAGGCATCCAGCGGCAAAATCAACCATTGACAGGAAAATCAGCAGGGCCGCTTCCGCTCTGTCAGGCCGGCGGCCAGTGCCCGCATGATGCCGGAAAAAGCGGTCAGGGAGCAGATCAGTTCACCGGATGGGTCATCAGGGGGCCTGTGTGTTTTTCCCTATGCGGTGGCATCGATAGATACGGATTTTTTGCTGTGATATTTCCGGAATTGCGGTATATGTGGAAATATTGTATAAAAATCAGTATATATTGCCTGAAACATGAATTGGCCCTGTGCTGATACCCCGTGGGTGCGGTAAAGGAAAAAAGTGGGAAAAACGTGACCAGTGAGCATCACAAATCCAACATACGGCAGAACAGGAATTTTCGACATGAAAATAAACACGTAAGGAACAGATTTTGACCCACAAACTTGCCACGGCACTGACCGCTGTTTTTCTTCTGGCCCTGTTTTGTGCCGGAGTGCTTTTGCATGACCGTTACATCCATAAAAAAGCCCATGCCAGATTTGCAGCCCATGCCGGTCTCGTCGCCAATGCCCTCTGGAACCAAAACCAGACGGGGGCATTTGAATATTTGTCCCTTGCCTGCAGATCCCACAATTATGTATCCATTGTGGTAAGAGATCCCCGGGGGAACATATTTCAACAGGTATCCGGCGAAACCCCGGGAAAACTGCAGCAGTTTTTTACCAATCTTCGGTTAATACCCCTTGTGCCGCTTGAGAGCCCCATCCGGTATAATGACAAGGTGATTGGCACGCTCCAGGCAACGTGGTACTGTGATACCATCTATTTTGACATGGTTTTCCTGTTTGTACTGGTGCTGGTGTTTGTGATTCTGCAATTATACAGGGGACTGGTGCATGAAAAAAAAGTGCTGGAAGACCATGTTGTCCATCGCACCAGCGCGTTATCAGAGGTAAACAAAAGCCTGCAGCATGAGATAGAGAAGCACAAAAAATCCCAGGAGGCGCTTCAGAAAAGTGAAGAAAGATACCGGGCCTATTTTGAAGAAAATATTGCCGGTGCATATATTTCCAGCCCCGGTGGGCGGTTGATCACCTGCAACCGGGAATATCTGCGCATTTTCGGATTTGCAGACAGGCGCCAGGCGCTTGACACTGCCGTGCCCGAAATATACAGCACCAAGGCTGACCGGGAAACATTTTTAGAGATGTTAATGGAAAACGGGCAGGTTACGGGTTATGAAACCACGTTTAAAAGAATGGACGGCACCCTGATTCATTTGATTGAAAATGCAGCAGCTGTGTTTGATGAAGACGGGAACCTGAACCATATTCGGGGGTTTTTACTGGATGTTACAGAAAAGCGCTCCCTGGAGTCCCAGCTGGTCCAGACCCAGAAAATGGAATCCATCGGCAGGCTGGCCGGCGGTGTTGCCCATGATTTCAACAACATGCTCAACGTCATTTTAGGGCATACCGATCTGGCCCTGGACAAAGTGGACCCGTCTGCACCGCTGTATAACAATCTGCAGCAGATCCGAAAGGCTGCCAGCCATTCCGCAGACATTACAAAGCAGCTGCTGGGGTTTGCCAGAAAACAGGCCATCTCTCCCAAATCCCTTGATCTGAATAAAACAGTGGAAGGGATGCTTAACATGCTGCGCCGCCTCATCGGTGAGGACATCGACCTGGTGTGGCATCCTGCCAACAGCCTGTGGTCTGTAAAGATAGACCCGTCCCAGGTGGACCAGATCCTGGCCAACCTGTGTGTAAATGCCAGGGATGCCATTGCAGACACCGGCAGGATCATCATTGAAACCGGTATGAAAACCTTTGACAGATCCTATTGTGCGGATCATCCAGGTGCTGTCCCCGGTGACTTTGTACTGCTGGCAGTCAGCGACAATGGCTGCGGCATGGACCCGGAAACACAGGCCAATCTGTTTGAACCGTTTTATACCACCAAAAGCATGGGAAAAGGAACCGGCCTGGGACTGTCAACCGTATACGGCATAGTCAAACAGAACAAAGGGTTTATCAATGTGTATACTGAGAAGGAAAAAGGAACGGGATTTCATGTGTATCTGCCCCGCCATGGGGATCAAATCCGGCAGATACCAAGGGTGTCTGCTGAACACATGCCCACCGGTAACGGGGAAACCATCCTGATTGTGGAGGATGAAACTGCCATTCTGGAACTGCTCCAGGCAATGCTGCTGCAGCTGGAATATTCCGTTATTACGGCATCTTCACCAAGCCGCGCCCTGGCGCAGGCCAAAGCCCATGACGGCCGGATTCACCTGCTGATCACCGATGTAATCATGCCGGAAATGAACGGCCGGGAACTGGCCAGGCAGATCACAGACCTTTATCCGCAGATCAAAAAGCTGTTCATGTCCGGTTATACTGCCAATGTGATCGCCCACCAGGGGGTACTGGATCAGGGGGTACAGTTTATCCAGAAACCGTTTTCCATGCAGGAAATCGCTGCCCGGGTAGATGCGGCATTACACCAGCAACAGGTCATGGCTTAAGGGTACTGTCACAATTTCCTTTCTGATTCTTCCAACGTGCATTCATCCGGATGTTCAAAACATTTTTCCACCTGGCTGCGCTTTACCGAATGGGTGTCGGCATATCTTGCCACCAGCCAGTACCCGATACCCATGGCAAACACCAGGGCCGCGGTGGCAAAAATATAATCCGGAGAAATTACTGTAAAATCAAGTATGATGACTTTCCGGGCAATGGCCATCAGGGCAGTGGCCATGACAATTTTTACATGAATGACATCATCCCTGAGATAAATGGTGATATTGATGAATATTTCAATGGCGATCAGCACCGCCATGAATGCCCCGAAGGTAGCCAGGATATCGCTGATATTCATGAGCATGACAGGAGGGGTGCGCAGCTTTTCATAGATCTCCCAGGCCACGTCCACCACCCCAAAGAGGATGACCAGGGTCATCAAAACTGCCAGGCACCGGACACTGAAGCGTATTAAAATCCGCAACTTCTGGATTATCGGTTCGTTCTGATTGAACATATCATCCATAATCTGACATCCTAGCTCGGTGTTTAATCCATATGCTCAAGTTTGTGGGCTTTTTTAAATGCATGCCATTCACCGTGATCCAGAAACCCGTCCCGATCCAGGTCAACGGCTTCGAATACCCGGCCTGTGTCGGTTTTATCAGGGAAATAGGCGGTGAATTCGTCCACAGTCACCCGGGTGTCATTATCCTTGTCCATATCAGGAAAATGGGCGTTGAAGCCTGAGGGATCCGGCAGATCAGTGCCATGATATTTTTTGGTATGGTGCTGCATCCCCATGCCCTTGTGCATTTCTTTGAACCGGTGCCATTCGCCATGGTTCAGTCGGCCGTCCGTGTCAGTATCCAGCAGATCAAATGTTTTTTGTTCAGATGAGGGAAACGCCGCCTTGAATTCCGTGAAATTCAGATAGTCATTTCCATCAGTATCCAGGTCGGAAAAATGCATGTTGGAAAACATGCCTTTTTTTTCCTGGTATGTTTTGTTTTCTGAGGATTGTCCCGCCAGAGAAATACCGGCGGCTACAAGAATAAACATTACGAAAACGGCCAGATTTACAGTTATTTTTTTCATTGGTATTGCCTCCATGATTGTATCTGCATTGTGTAAGTTTTACCGATCCTGTTTTTAACATTGTGATAAAATATCAGCCCGGCACTATTTAATAAATTGCCATTACCTATTATTCATAAGCATCAATGTCCGGGTATGCAATTGAAAAAACAGCCTAAAGCAAGACAAGGGCCGCCAGGCACCCCGGCACCATGGCGGCCAGCATCAGTAAAGGCAGTTTGAAATGGTCTTTAAATCCGGCGATGAACGCAAATATCATCCCCTTGACAAGGGTATTGGTCAGGCAGGCCAGAATAATGCCCAGCACCGCCACCTCTGGGGCCAGATCCTGTCTGGCGGACCGGGACAAAGAAAGGGCGATGGCATCCACATCAAGCAGGCCGGACACAACCGAAAGCACATAAATTCCATAACTGCCGAACCAGGCCTTCATGGCTTCTGCCAGCAGCAGCACAGCGGCCAGCAGCAAACCGAACTGCACAGCCATGCCCAGCTGCAGTGGATTTTTTACTGCAATGGGTTGATGGGGGGCATCCTGTTTTTTTTCTTTGCCCCGCCAAACAAACAACAGGGCAAAGACCAGGCCGGCAAACATGGTGGTCAAAGGAATCCACAGTGCACCCAGCAGCTCGGGGTTTACCACGAGTACCTCGACGATCACCCGGATAAACATGATGGCAGCGGCCAGCAATACGCCGGCGGAAAAAAGGGCATTGTGTTTCTGATTTCTGGCAAAACGGGCCAGGCTGAAGGTGACGGCGGTGGAAGATACCAGTGCACCGCCAATGGCGGTGACCATCACCCCTTTTTTTTCTCCGGCGATCTGGATGACCACATATCCCACAAAAGAGATGCCGGAGATCAGCACCACCATCCACCAGGTCCAGTAGGGATTCAGGGCCTCCCAGGGACCATATCCCCGGTTGGGCAGCAGGGGCAGCAGCACCAGGGAAATAACCAGCAGTTTGATGCCGGAAAAAAAATCTTTGGGGGTAATGTTTTTGAGCCATGAGTGCAGTACCGGTTTGATCCCGAGCAGGGAGATGACCACCACCGCTACTCCCATAGCCGGAATGGGATGGCCAAGGGCTGCCCAGGATGACAGAACAAATGTCAGCATCATGGTAAAGGCGGTGGTAGTCCCCACATCCCTGTTGGAAAGAACTTCCAGGATGTGGGCGGCAATGATCAGTGCACAGACCCCGAGAAGTCCTGCCACGATTAACCAGGGGGTTATCTGCTGTGACACCAGGGCGGTCACCCCGCCCAGCAGTCCGATGAGGCTGAAGGTGCGGATGCCGGCAATACGCTCTCCTTCATTTTCCTCCCGGTCGCTCCAGCCCCGTTCAGTACCGATCAAAAGACCTATGGCGAGTGATGCGAGTAATTTGAGTACCAGATCGTAAGGTGCTTCAAGGCCCATTTTTATCCTTATCATCTAATGGCGGCATTACGGCTGTTGCCCGGCTGCCGCTCTTATCCATAATGCCGCTTTCATTTAAATTCAATATGGGATACAATACCATAGTTTTTAAAAAAACAGGAACAAAAATACAGGCTGAAACGGCATAACCGTTTTCTGGAATGAGGCATTATTATGTTTACCGAATTTACCCTGGAGGGTTTTATCACCCCCAGTGAGGGAGTGGAAATGAAAACCCTGACTTACGGGGAAAAAACCCTGCTGGCCCGGTTTCATCTCAAAAAAGGCAGTGAACTGCCCTCCCACACCCACCCCCATGAGCAGACCGGATGCCTGATTTCCGGCAGGATGCGGCTGCATATCGACGGCAGGGCGTTTGAGGCATGGCCGGGAGACAGCTGGGCCATTCCCGGGGATGTGGAACACCGGGCCGAGATTCTGGAGGACAGCGTCGCTATTGAGGTGTTTTCACCCGTGCGTAAGGAATTCCTGCCGGTGGATCAGGGGATGTAGAACCGGCTGCAGATCATCACACACAATGCAGGACAGGAGATGATAATGAAGGCAAGTGTATGTGAGCTTCCCAGTGACTGGACAGACAATCCGGCCATGATCCAGGCTTTGAAAGATCATGTAAAGGAAAACAACACCAGTCTGCTGCTTTTGCCGGAGATGCCTTTTTACAGATGGGTGGCAGGAATCGGCATACCGGATGCCCGGACATGGCAGAACGCTGTTGCCTCCCATGACAAGTGGATCAGCCGGCTTGAGATGTTTGATGTCCCTGTCATAGCAGGGACCAGGCCGGTGATGGAAAACGGGGTATGCAAAAACGTGGCATTTGTCTGGACCCGTAACGCCGGGGCCCAGCTGGTTCATGAAAAATATTATCTGCCGGATGAAGAAGGTTTCTGGGAAGCGTCCTGGTATGCAAGGGGAAATGGCAGGTTTGACATGTTTGAAACCAGCGGTATGAAAATTGGATTTCTGATCTGCACGGAACTGTGGTTCACCCACCATGCCAGGGAATACGCAAAAGCAGGTATACATTTGCTGTTATGTCCCAGGGCGACCCCTGCCGAATCGTCCGAAACCTGGCTTGCAGGGGGCCGGACCGGGGCATGGATTTCGGGCGCATTCTGTCTTTCCTCCAATTTCAACGGCCCCAATACAGCAGCGTTGGATTTTGGGGGAACCGCATGGATAACGGAACCGGATGGCGGTACTGTAATAGGAAGAACATCCGTAAAATCACCGTTTTTGACACTGGACATTGATTTACAGGCTGCCGAGGATGCCAAAAAAACCTATCCAAGGTATGTCAAAGAAGCATAACACAAATACCCCGGCTTTTTGAATACCACATGGGTATTGCCTGAAACACCTGCTGCTGCAAAATACTGCGGACATCCAAATGGCATTTTTTGATATATTTTGCGTTTTGTTCTCTTGACCAATGGGAAAAAAAAAGGTAGAAACGTACAATGTATAAGATCATGGGCGGTTAACTCAGCGGGAGAGTGCTACCTTCACACGGTAGAAGTCACAAGTTCAAACCTTGTACCGCCCACCATTTTCCCACCCCATGCAAAATACCGGTTTTTTCTGGGTTCTGCTGTTATATTCGGCACGGCAAACCGGTTTCTGAAAATTGTTATTGACTACCAAAATAATTAATGTTAAATGATAATTATTATTATTTAACATCGGGGAGCGTTCGTTGGCTGATCACAATCAAAGAACGGATACCATTATCCGAAAATTACGGGAAAATGGCCATAAAATAACGCCTCAACGGTTGGCTATCATCAAAATTCTTGCCGTAAGTGAGGGCCATCCCAGTGTTGAAGATATTTATGAGCAGATCAGGAGGGATTTTCCGACAATGAGCCTTGCCACGGTTTACAGAAATATTGTATTGTTGAAATCATTCGGTGAAGTGCTTGAGTTGGGATTCCCGGATGGGAGTAACCGATACGATGGAAACAAGCCTGCTCCCCATCCCCATGTCATCTGTATCCGGTGTAAAAAAATTGTTGATCCGGTCCTGGACAGCCTCGATGAAATGAAAAAAGAGGTCGCTTTGGAAACTGATTTTACAATTCTAAATCACCGGCTGGATTTTTTCGGTATTTGCAGCAGCTGTATGGCGGTAAAAGAATAAAATTTTTTCACTGCTCATTGATAATGATTCCTATATAGTGTTGAATTTTATTGCCCGACCCAATTTTTTAACCTGAAACACAAGGAGGTTAGCATGACCAATGAAGAAAGCAAATGCCCTGTTACAGGGCAAAAAAGCAGACAGGTTGCCGGCAGCGGTACATCAAACCAGGACTGGTGGCCCACTCAACTGAACCTCAGAATCCTGCATCAACACTCTCACCTGAGCAATCCCATGGGAGAGGCGTTCAACTATGCAGAAGCATTCAAAACCCTTGATTTGGCAGCCATAAAAAAGGATCTGTATACACTGATGACCGACTCACAGGACTGGTGGCCGGCGGATTACGGCCATTACGGCCCCCTGTTTATCCGGATGGCATGGCACAGTGCCGGCACCTACCGCATGGGCGACGGCCGCGGGGGGGCAGGGTCCGGGTCCCAGCGTCTGGCCCCCCTCAACAGCTGGCCTGACAACGTGAACCTCGATAAAGCCCGCCGTCTGCTCTGGCCTATCAAGCAGAAATACGGCAAAAAGATCTCCTGGGCCGACCTGATGATTCTGGCCGGCAACTGTGCCATCGAATCCATGGGACTGCCGACATTCGGCTTTGCCGGTGGACGGGAAGATGTGTGGGAACCGGAGGAGGATATTTACTGGGGCGCTGAAGACGAGTGGCTTGGGGACAACCGGTACTCGGGTGATCGTGACCTTGAAAACCCTTTGGCCGCCGTGCAGATGGGCCTGATTTACGTGAATCCGGAAGGCCCCAACGGCAATCCCGATCCAGTTGCCTCAGGCAAGGATGTCCGTGAGACCTTTGCCCGCATGGCCATGAACGATGAAGAAACCGTTGCACTAGTGGCCGGGGGGCATACCTTTGGCAAGTGTCATGGCGCCGGGGATGCCGCCCTGGTAGGGCCTGAACCGGAAGCCGCCCCCATCGAGGAGCAGGGCCTGGGCTGGAAGAGCAGTTTCGGCAGTGGAAAAGCCGGTGATACCATCGGCAGCGGCATCGAGGGCGCATGGAAACCCAATCCCACCAAATGGGATATGGGGTATCTGAAGGTCTTGTTCAAATATGAATGGGAGCTGGTAAAAAGTCCGGCCGGCGCAAATCAGTGGCTGGCCAAAGATGTGGATGAAGCGGACATGGTGGTGGATGCCCATGACCCATCCAAAAAACACCGGCCCATGATGACCACGGCAGACTTGTCCCTGCGGTTTGATCCGATCTACGAGCCGATTTCCCGGCGGTTCCTGGAAAATCCGGAAGCGTTTGCAGATGCCTTTGCCAGGGCATGGTTCAAGCTCACCCACCGGGACATGGGCCCGCGGTCACGGTATCTGGGTCCGGAAGTCCCGGGCGAGGAGCTGATCTGGCAGGACCCGGTGCCGCCAGTCGATCATGCGCTTATCGATGAAAAGGATATTGCGGATCTCAAGACCAGCATTCTGGCTTCTGGTTTGTCGGTTTCCCAGCTGGTATCCACGGCCTGGGCTTCCGCATCCACATTCCGGGGATCGGACAAACGCGGCGGGGCCAATGGCGCACGCATCTGTCTGGCACCCCAGAAGGACTGGGAGGTCAACCAGCCGGAACAGCTGTCAGCGGCACTCCAGACCCTTGAAAAGATTCAAAAGGCGTTTAACAACTCCCAGACCGGCAACAGAAAGGTTTCCCTGGCCGATCTGATCGTCCTGGGCGGTTGTGCCGGTGTGGAGCAGGCAGCCAGAAATGCCGGTCATGATATCACCGTTCCCTTTACCCCGGGACGGACAGATGCCGCTTCGGAACAGACAGATGCCGCGTCATTTTCCGTACTCGAACCAGCGGCGGACGGGTTCCGCAACTATCTCAAAGACAGATACGCAGTGACGGCAGAAGAAATGCTTATAGACAAGGCCCAGCTGCTGACTTTGACCGCACCTGAAATGACGGCGCTCATCGGCGGAATGCGCGTCCTGAATGCCAATTTTCAGCAGTCTCAGCACGGTGTGTTCACCCGGAACCCGGAAACCCTTACCAATGACTTTTTTGTAAATCTGCTGGACATGGGGACAAAGTGGGCCCCGGTTTCAGAAGATGACAACCTGTTTGAGGGCCGTGACCGGGTCACTGGTGAGCGCAAATGGACTGCCACCCGTGTGGATCTCATTTTTGGGGCAAACTCCCAGCTTCGGGCCCTGGCCGAAGTTTATGGCAGTGCGGACGCCCAAGAAGTGTTTGTCGCCGATTTTGTTGCTGTATGGGATAAGGTGATGAACCTGGACCGTTTCGACACTGCCTGATCACTCCACGGAGGACGTCAACCGCTTTTCACGTTCTCAGCAGTCAACCACTGCGGCGTTTCCATATAATCTGGAAACGCCGCTTTTTTTTTCATCATGTCTGTATTCCATTACCCAGCGATCGAAAACCTGCATGTTTATGGCAAATATCCAGGTGTTATTTCGGGTCTTGACATGTCATTCATTTTACGTCATAATGTTTGCCTATGAAATATTTGAATTGACATAATTTATAACCAAAGGGAATGGCGGTTCATAATTTTGCCGGATTGGTTGTATTTCAGTAAGTGTTTCATCTCATTTTTTTCAAAACCGATATTGGTAACATTATTTCCAGCCAACTTCTTCAACCAGCAAAACAACAGGAGGTATAAAAATGGCCTGTATAGCAGGTATAGTTTCCCAACATGGGAAAATCGATGACGATTGTGCCCAGCTAATCGGTAAGGTACTCAAGGATATGCGCCACAGAGGACCCGACAATACAAGCGTACGCTCCATACCAGACAGCCGCGGCGCACTGGGGGCCAATGAAATGAACCTGTCTCCGGAAAGAACCATCTGCGCCAGCCTTGAAGATGCACCCTATATTCTGTTTGACGGCAAATTGTTCAATGAACGGTCCGACAGCAGTCAGCGTGATATCGATCTGTTTATCGATCTGTATCAGAAATATGACCGGGAGTGTTTCTCCCATATGGACGGCAGCTATGTATGTGCCATAGTGGAAAAAGATGATGAAGTGATTCTGGCAAGGGACGGGGTCGGTGCCAGGCCGCTGTTTTACGGATGGAACGGGGAGGTTTTCCATTTCAGCAGTGAAATGAAGGGGTTGAAGGATCATGTGCAGTTTGATATCCATGAACTCCCCGCAGGATACCTCTACAGCTCTTATCACGGGCTGAAAGAGTATAAACCGTTCAAGCCGGAGGTACCGGAACCGGGGGACACGGTTGCCGAAGCGGCAGCCACTTTGCGGGAGCTGCTCATCGAGGCAGTCAAACGGCGGATGGATGATGTCGATGCCGTTTCTCTGAGCGGGGGGCTGGACAGCTCCATTATTGCGGCCATTGCCAAAACATTCAATCCCAACATCAAGCTGTTCACCGGTGCGGTCAAGCGGGCACCCGGCCCGGATCTTGAAAATGCCAAAGTGATGGCCGATTTTCTCGGATTGGAACATTTTGTTTATGAAATCACGGATGAAGATATCGATCAGATCATTCCCGAAGCAGTCTGGTACCTGGAAAGTTTTGATGAAGACTGCATGTCCGGTATTCTGTCCAACTATTACGTTTCCAGAAAAGTCAAGGAATACAGCAATGCCGTGCTGATTGGAGAAGGGGCGGATGAACTGTTCGGTGGATACCGGATGGTACTGAAAAATCCCAAGGTAAAAAGCCCGGAACAGCGGGACCGGCTGGCCAAAAAGCTGCTGGATATTGCGTACAATACGGCGCTCAGACGGATGGACCGGAGCTGGATGGCCAACAGTGTGCAGTACAAGACCCCGTTTCTGGATACCCGGGTGGTGGCGTTTGCCGAAAAGATTCCCATGAAATGGAAAATATATGGTGACAAGCAGATTGAAAAATTTGTTTTAAGAGAGGCATTCCGGGATATGCTCCCGGAACAGATCGCCAACCGGGAAAAGTTGCGGTTTGCCATGGGAACCGGGATGGATGATGTGATGGATGATATCATTGCCGCCAAAATCGATCCCGAGGAGATCAACCGGCGCCCCAAGGCGGCCTATGGTTTGCGTTTCGCTTCTTTCAAGGAACTGTTTTATTATGATGAATTCCTGAAGCTGTTTCCCCCGTCTTATGAAAAACAGACTATTCGGTGGGATCCGTTTAAATAAGTGACCGGCAGACAAAAATGAGAGGACGAAGACAGAGAAGGGACCACAGAAATCGTGGAGAGTGATGCAGCGGATGGCATCCGATCCCTGGAATGTCCTGCAGACAGGGCCTGGAGGATTTCATGAAGTTTACGGTCCTTGGGTCCGGAGGATGCACGGTAATACCCAAACCATTGTGCCGGTGCCGTATCTGCACACAAGCGCGGCAAAAGGGGGCTCCCTTTGAAAGGGGCGGTCCCGCCGCCTTTGTGCATGATGAAAACATCCTCATCGACACCCCGGCCGAGATCTGCCGGCAGCTCAACCAGTCCGGCATCGAAGCGGTCACCCATCTGATGCTCACCCACCTGGACCCGGACCATATGGAAGGGTTCCGGGTGGTGGAGCAGGTCACCCTTGATTTCAGGACCTGGGAGGCGTACCCGGAAAAAACCATCCGCCTGGTGATGCCGCGGCAGCTGCTGAAAGCGTTCCGGCACGTCAACACTGCCTACGGGTCCCTGGTGTCATTTTACGAAAAATCCGGATTTCTGCGCTGTGACCCCTTTGACCGGAACACCATGATCGGGGATGTCCAGGTGACGGCCCTGCCGGTGGACCGGGGAGATCAGGTGGCCTATGTTTACGTGTTTGAAAAAAACGGGTGCAGGGCAGTGTATGCCCCTTGTGACATCAAGCCGTTTCCGGAGCAGGATCCTGCGGTGCAGCACCCGGATGTGCTGTTCATCCAGCCGGGTCTGTTTGAAACCGGTCTGAGACACGGGTATGTGTATCCGGATGATCACATCTCCAGGACCACCCTGTACACCTTTGAACAGACCGTTGCCCTGAGCCGGCGGATACAGGCAAAACAGGTGGTGTTCATTCACCTGGAGGAATACTGGCACCGCAGTTTTACAGATTACCAAGCCCTTGAGGCGGACCTGGACAACATGGTGTTCGCCTGGGACGGGATGACATTCACCATCAACGAGAGAGGCAAATAAATGAATTTAGTGAGCAATGAATATCTGGACCAGATCCATCAGGATGCACTGCGGGTTCTTGAAGAAACCGGGGTACGGTGCAGTTCACCGGAAGTCAGACAGATTCTGGAGGGAACAGGCATGGCAGCCTATGATGACACCACCGAACATCTGCATGTGCTGTCCCCTCTGGTGGAACAGGCCCTTACCGACACGCCCAAACGGGATCAGTACTGGATCAAGGAAAATTCTTTTGGTGTGGGCGGTACCGCCCCTTTTGTGCATGACGATACCACCGGAGAGTTGATTCAACCCACATTCGACCATATTGCACAGATCGCCCGCATCGTTAACCAGACGGATGTGATCGATTTCATGGCCAGGGGGGTGCTGGTTCCCAAACAGGAAGTCAAGGTCATGGAAACCATTATCGAAAACTGCGACAAACCGGTGTATGCTGCCGCAGTCTCGGAAGCGGGCATAGAAAAAGCCCGGCAGATCCATGAAACCCGGGGGGGATTCACCATCCAGTTTTCCATCATCAACAGCCCCTTGAACATCATCGACAGCATGATCCCCCCGTTTTTATCCTGCGTGAAAAACGGGATCCCCATTTATGTTTCCACCATGCCCATGGCCGGGTTGTCCGCCCCCTATTCCATGTCCAGCCTGATCACCCTGACCCATGCAGAAGCCCTGTTCGGCATCACACTGGCCCAGGTGGTCAATCCAGGGGTCATGGTGGTCCATGCCGGGCTGCCGTCCATTGCCAGCATCAAGGACAATTATGCAGTGAACCTCGGGTTGACCTCCTTTAATATTGCCAACCTGATCATGGAAAAGGTCAACAAACGGCTGGATCTGCCCTCCATCCAGACCGCCTGCACCACCAGCCAGGAGCATCCCAACGAGATTGCAGAAAAAGAAGCGGTCAATGGATACGCTTTGATGAAAAAATACGGGTTTCACCAGATGCGGCACAGTTTCGGATTTTTAAAGGAGTTGGTGTCCTTTTCCATTGCCAAACTGGAGCGCCATATTGAATTGTGCCGCCAGACCACACCGGACCAGGCCCCGGACTTTCAGATGGAAGCCTATGACCCGGAAGGACTGGATGCGGTCATGCGCAACGGCAGCCAGGCAAATTACATGCGAGACAACCACACCGTGAAAAATACCGGAAAAACGTTTCTGGCGTGATCGGGATCTAATTTGTCCAACCGGTGCTGTATGGCAGATATAGTCTGGTTTATCACAGGTCGGGGGGTAACGATATGACGGTGGAGAAAAAAAAACATTTTTTTTCCTTGACATGGAAATTTTAATGTGAGATATTTCATATACAAAACATTCACATGAGCAAAGTTTCAGTGCCAAGTCTTTTGCAGTGTGCAAACGGCGCCAACAGGCACATATTAATTTTAGATGAGGAGGAACCAATGGAGAAATCCACACCAATCATTCAATCAACCAATAATATGCAACGTGATGGGTATCAGGTTGTAGCACATTTCGCTATCGTTTCCTTCGCACTTTTTGGATTTACGCTGAATCTGTTCGGTCAACTGTGGGAAAGTGTCAAACAACTGGTAACCGTTCCCGGAAATCTGGTCAGCCGGCCGGCTGCATGGTTCAGGGATAAAATGTCAGATATGGGTTTCAGTGTCTGGCAGGAGCGGGAATCCAATAGCTGATCACCTTTATTAGCTGCAAGACCCTGGGCTCCCTATGGGTCAATTCTTCTTAAACACATCAAAATGTAATGCAAATGCTTTCCCCGGAAGGGCCGTTACTTGATAAATATGGCTGCTTCCGGGGAAACGTTTATCCTGCCCTAAGGTAAGCTGCAGATCCTCCGGCGTTGCAAATTCTGTTTCATGCGCGCATAATGTGATCCTTTCCAGAAGACCTTTTTACACCCCGGGCATTGAAAGAATTCTGAAAAATACGTTTTGGTTTTAGGTTCCAGCAGGTGAACGATGGCCTGTTTTTGAACCGGAACAAGGGGTCTGTTGCACAACGTACACCGGGAAAAAAATGCGGTCCGGTTCTTGAGTCCGAAAAAACAGAGCACCTCCGACACCTGGTCATAGGGAGCATTGGATCGGATGCGGCGGGCAAACACGATTTTCTTTCGTTTCAGCAGGTTGGTATCCCGGGTCAGGACTATGCGGGACTCAGCCAAGGCCCTGTCGGCGATCTCCTGGTCTGAAAACCGATTGGAGCAGGCCACATCAAACCCCAGCAGGATCATCAGCCGCCCGAGTTTCAGGACATTCACATCCGCAATGAATAGGCGTCGTTCCAGCGGGTCCGGCCGCAGGGTTGACGGAGACAGCACATCAAACGGTGCAGATACGGCATGTACCGCCATTGTTCCCGGCGCATCCGGCACAAAAGAAAAATCGATTTCCCGCCCGTTGAAAAAGATGCGCCCCACTTCGGTATGGGGCACGCCCAGAGACTCGATGATATCCTTGACAGAAGCTTTCCGTTCCAGCGGGTAATCAAATATGTGGTCCTGGTGACGGCCCTGCAGGAAAAAATCAAACGCCGGATCGAATGTCAGAGAAATATTCATAATTGGCGGTTCATCCCATGTTGATCAGGAACACGGCCGTGCAGGCCATGGCCAGAAACAGGTAATTGGCGGGCCGCAAAGGTTCCTTCCAGAGCAGCAGGCTGAACAGGGTGGTGACAGCGATCACCCCCAGGCCCAGCGTAGGATAGGCCATGGAGCCGGGCAGGTGCGACAGGGCCTGAATCCAGAAATAGGTGGCCAGGACATTGGTGATTCCCAGTGTCGCACCCCAGGTCAGGCAGGGCCGGCTGATACGGCCCCCGTTCACAAGCCTGGGCAGGGTCAGCACCAGGGCTGTCCCGAAAATGGTGGCCATGAACGCCTTGTGATCGGCTGCCGGTGCCAGTTCCGCCTGTATTTTGAATACAAAATCCGTAATCCCGTATGCCGCAAACAGCAGCAGTCCCCAGATGACGCCTTTCACGGCATTTTTTATGCCCCGGCCCAGCCGCAGCGGTTCGTTCCCCGCAAGGGGCAGGCTTAAAAACGCCAGAGCGATCCCGGCCGCCTGCACATATCCGGCGGTCTCTTTGAAAAAGATCAATGATCCCAGGGTGGGAACAGCAGCGGACAACCGCATGAGGGTGGTGGACAAAGCCAGCCCCCCGGCAGTGATGGCTTTGTTGAAAAGCCACAGGCACAGCACATACATACCCCCGGTAAAGAGCCCTAAACCCCAGACAAAGGGCGGGTTGTCCAGCAGGGTTTTCCAGGCACCCCATGCCAGCAGCCCCCCGGTACAGACCACATAATTGACCGCCAGAAACTGCCACAGGTTCACCCTCCTGATATTTGCGGCCTTCATGCTCAGGGCCACCCCGCTGGAAAAAACAACCGCCAAAAACAAAAACAGACTTCCCTGCATCACATTTCCTCCGATAATAAGCCTATCCGGCAACTGCCTGCCACAGGGACAGCCACAGGGGCATGGCAAGAATGCAGACCAGGTACTGGAGCAGCATCATGCTGGCAACCGTATAGGTGTCCCCTCCGTAATTGCGTACCATGCGGATCAGGTTGGTGGCCGGCCGAAATGATGAACACCTGGAAGACAGCGGAGAACACCTTGGCAAATGTGGGAAAAAACATGGTGTTACGGCCAGTCGATGTGCATGGGCCGCTTCTGTGCCATCAGCCATATGCCGTCACCACCGGATACTTCCTGGCCTGCATCCGGGTTGATGATCACCTTTGCATCGGATGTCTGCATGGCAAATGTCAGAAAATTGTATTTTTCTTTCAGCCGGGTGTGCAGTTCCCACCAGTTCATGACACGGCCCGTCCGGGGGGCGAGCACATAATAGATCTCGTCCCGGGAATCGTTTCTCAAAAGGACCTGAAGCGGCAGGTGGACCTTGTCCTGCATGGCCTGAACCATCATTTCGGCGGTCATCTGCATAATGGTCTGGAATTCTCCCTGAACACTGGAAAAAGTATCCAGCGACTGGGAGTTCAGGCAGCGCACGGTGATTTCACAGCCGTCATTCTTCAGTTTCAGGGCGTTTATCAAAGCAAAAAGGCTCTGTTCATCATTCCCGGTATGGATGATGATCCGGTCGGCTTTTTGAATATTGGCTTTGGTAAGTGTGGCTGACGCATCCGGCCGTCCTTTGACAAAAAATACATTCTCTGCTTCTGGAAACGGATGGCGGTCCTTTTCTGCCACAACGACCAGCGGGTGCTTGAGATAGGTTTCATCCCGCTGGATTTCCTCGATCAAATGCCCGGTTTCATCAATAACCCCGACAATGAGAATATGGTGAGATCCATCGAATTTTTTTTCACCGTGCATTTTTTTGTCTCTCCTTTCAATCAGTGATGACGCAACATAAGTGATGAATGCGGCACCGATGCCGATCCCCATGAACATCGGCAGGATCACTGCCACGATTTTGCCGGGGCTGGATACAGGGAACAGGTCCCCGTACCCGACAGTGGTACTGGTGACAACACTCCACCACAGTGCCTGGTCAAACCGGGTCAATGGCGAATCCGGCGGCTCCACGATCTTGATCAGCAGGCTCGACACGATCAGCAGCGTCAGGTAGGCAAAAACCAGGGTGAAGCCTTTTTTTTGGAGACCTGTACGGATGATTAATCTGATAAAATGGATCAATGGCTGCTCCTTGTGTACACTGATTTGCCTTGATACAATATCTTCCATCCAGCGCCGTTGAGAAACCGGCTATATTGATTGTTGCTTATCTGCTGACCTCCTGGTCATCTTTTTCAAGGGCATCTTTTGCACTTTGCTGATAAGCGGTAATCCTGTCTTTGATGCTGCTGTCTGACAGCGCCAGAATCTTTGCTGCGGCAAGCGCGGCATTTTTGGGATCAAGAACCGTCATGGGTGCAACAACAGAAGGCATCCTCAGGCTTGAATAGACATCTGCCCCGGCAAAGGAGGAACTGTAGGGCGGGCAGGCGATTACCGGACACCAGGTCTGGGCATCGGTAAAGCCACTGAGTGCGTTGCTTCTTCCGGCAACCGTGATAAAGACCACGGATTCTTTTTCATAGTCTTTTATCAGCTCATAACATTTTAATGGCACCTTGTGCGCGGATGCCACCCGAGACACACTCTCCACCCCGAGTTTTTCCAAAGTATCAGAAATTTTTTTACACCACTCAAGATCACTTTTTGATCCCATGATTATTACAACCTTGCCCATAATTACCCTCCAAAAATCAGTGTTTACACTTGTCAAATGGTTTTGTTTTACCTCTTCAAAGTCTGAAATATTGCATATTACCATTGAATTGTCCAGTCTGTCGAATTTCATCTGAAGGCCTCAGTCCATACATTGGACCTCACATTCTCAAGGAAATAGAGCGTGTCTCTGTCGCCGTCTGAATACATTCGCCACATACTACGAATTCTCCGAAAATGGTAAAAATATCTATAATCGGCTCAATGTTGATTCGAGTATATTTTGCGGAAAGCTCTTCTCC
>DATFJY010000124.1:0-5594 GCA_035268905.1 Desulfotignum sp. | reverse complement strand
ATGACGGGATCAAATACCATGGCGGTCACCCCCACCAGCAAGGTGACCGGGACCATCAAAAAGCCGCCGGCAATATACACCCCCAAAACAATCAGAAAAGACAGGGGCTGGTCCTGGATTTTTCCGGCCCAGGCAGCCAGGTTTTCTCTTGTGGCCCATTCAGCCAGAGGCGACCACCGCCAGGCCGCAGCCAGCGCAAGCAGAATCAGCAGCACCCCTGCCAGCTTCATGACCTGTGGCATTCTGGACGAACCCTGTTCCTTTCTGGCAAACCGGTCCATCATACGGTCAAAGGCAATGGGCTTTTCCGGATCAAGCAGTTCATGGTCCCGGATAATCGCTGCGCCATCAACCGGCAGGGCCTGGTCAAATGCCAGTTTTTGTAAGCTGCGGCCGGAAGACTCTGACAAGGCTACAATGGTCTGGTTCATTGCCCCCTGTTTGGCAAAGGCTTTGGCCACAACTTCAATGGATTTGTCAAGATGTTCAGCCAACAGCCGGTTGCGCAGAGAAAGGATGGCTTCCCCAACCCTGTCATCTTCTTTTGCCGCAACGGCCAAAACGCATTCAGAATCAAAGCGCATGGACCGGTTGCTTACATTGGCAGAACCGATCACTGCCAGCCGGTCATCAACAATCATCAGTTTTGCATGGACATACACAGTGGTTTTTTCCTCATCCAGGGCCGGATAAAACACCTGCAGCCGATGGTGGTCATCTGCCGCAGACAGCTGTTTCAACACCCGTGCCCGTATGGAATCCATGGTGCTCTGCTCCAGCCATCCGCTGGATTCTCTGGGAAGAACGATACAGATGTCAGGTCCTTGTTCCTGTAAAAGGCTGTCTTCAAGCGCCCCGGCTATTTTGGCGGATGTCAGATACTGGGTTTCGATATAAATGGATTTTTCTGCTGCCTTGATGCCGTCTGTGTAAAGTGTTTCCACTTCCAGCACCTGTTTGCGGTCTTTGTATGCCGGCAGTGTCCGCGAGATTCCTATCTGTATATCCACCAGATCCGGCGGCAGGTTTTCGGGCCAGGGGCAAGCGGATGCGGTTTTTGGCACTGCAATGCGATGGCCGGTCGCCCATTCCCAGCGGTCTGTGAACAATTGGCCCAATTTTGCAGCCGCTTCTCCCTGCACGGCCATCTGAATGTCATGAAACGGTGGGTATGCAACCCCATCCGGTGTTGTTCTCCGGGGATCATCCACCCGGTGTTCAGGTGTGTCCCAACGGCTGTTTGTCAAATCAAGCCCGCCGCAAAACGCCACCTGATTGTCGATCACCACCAGTTTCTGGTGCTGAGATGCCCCCACCGGATGCTGATCATCCTGGTGATAGCATATCCGTTCATGGGTTTTCCATCCCAGTTTCAGGATCGGGAGCCATTCACGTTCCTGCACATACAGCATGGGAAAATCCCAGTTCAGGATATACACATGCAGGCCGGGTGTCCGTTTCACCTTGGCATTGAGAAAAGCGCCAAATGCTGCCCGGTCATCCGGGGCCCCATTGCCCCGCAGAAGGGGTATCCGGCTGTCAATATCCCATGCGGCAATAAAAATGGTTTCCTGTGCCTGATCCATGGCATCTGCCACTGCGGAAAAGTAGGCGGCGCCGTCAATTAAAAAGGCGGCTTCTTCCGCATGGGCAAGACACCAGCAATTGGATTTTTCTGTAAGCAATGTCTTGGAAAGCTCCTTTTTCAAACGGTTTCCCCCAAAAAAAGGGTTAAAAGGCCCAGATAAATCAGCAGACCCAGAATATCATTCAAGGTGGTTATAAACGGACCGGTGGCCAGGGCAGGATCGATGTTGCATTTTCGTAAAACAAAGGGTACGGCAGAACCGGTCACACCGGAATTTAAAATAACCAATGCCCCGGCCAGCGCCACAATACCACCCAGGGCATAGTCGGAAAACCAGAAACCCACAATCACTCCCAAAAAAAGCCCGCAGACGATGCCGTTGACAAATGCAACCTTCATTTCCAGCCAGAGCCGCTTTTGAATACTCATAAGACTGATATCACCCGTGGCCATACCCCTGACAACGATAGTGGCCGCCTGGGTCCCTGTATTGCCGCCCATACCCATGATCACGGGAAAGAAAAAAGACAATGCAAGGATCTTTTCCAGTGTTGTCTCAAACTGATTGATCACTACAGCTGCAACAATACCGCCCATTATCCCTGTTATAAGCCATGGGAGACGTGCCCTGGATATTTTCAGGGTGGATTCTTCGGCAATTGGCTGACTCATGGCGCCGGTCATCAAAGACAGATCTTCGTTCACCTCTTTTTCGATGACATCGATGATATCATCATGGGCAATACGGCCCAGCAGCATACCACCGTCATCCACCACAGGCATATTGACCAGATCATGCTTTTTGAACAGCCTGGCTACTTCCTCCTGATCCTTTTGGACATGAACAAAAATCACTTCAGGGTTCATGACATCTCTGATCTTTCGATCAGGCGCTTCAATAAGCAGATCCTTCAGGGACAAGACACCAGAAAGCTTGTCCAGGTGATCCACCACCCAGACATGATACAGATTTTTTATCTTTTGTTTTTTTTCACGAATTATTGTAACCACATCCCCAACTGTGTTGTCTTCTGATACGGCAACAAATTCCAGATCCATGATGCCGCCGGCCGTCTCTTTCCCGTATTTCAAGAGCCTTTCAAGTTCCCGGGACACATCAGGACCGATCATCTCAAGAATGTCTTCGGTCCGTTCCTTTGAAAGATTTCCTAAAATATCGACAGCATCATCAGAAGGAATCTGCGGAAGAATGTCAGAAACCAACTGGTTTTCCAGACCGGCCAGAATCTGTTTCTGTACCGGAGACTCAATTTCTGCCAGAACTTCCCCGGCCTGTTCAACAGTGAAAGCACTAAAAACAAACACCCGTTCATCAGGTTCCAGATGCTCAATAACATCTGCCATATCCGCAGAGGGGCATTCATCAAAAATCCCTGCCAGAGCAACGGCATCATGTTTTTGAATGGCACCTCTTATCCGCTTGAAAACTGATTTTTTATCAGTCATATGCATTTGAAAACCCTCAAATCCAGCCCAACAGCATGGCACCTGCCAGCATCATCAGCAGCAGGCCGGTTGCTGCGGTCCCGGCCTTTTCATAATCTTGCTTTACGCGATGTCCCACCTGAAGTCCGATCCATGCAAACACCACTGAAAAGCACATGATCGTGATAGCCAGTGCCAGAGGGCTTACGCCCCCTAACCCAAGCCCGAACCCCACCACCAGGTTATCCACTGAAAGCCCTGCTGAAAGAGTGATCAGACCGCGCCAACTGCTCACGGTTCGGGCCAGTTTTTCCCGGTCTCGGGACGAGCCGCGTGCGGAAATAAGTGTGGCCATGCCAAGGCCGGTAACCAGCACTGGACCAAGCCAGTCAGCATGGGCAGCCAGCGTGTCCGACATCTGTTGGCCCAACCATACCCCGATCAGCGGCACAGAGAACTCAAATCCCCCAAAAACCAATAAAATCCGGCCCTGTTTCCTGCGTTGACCAATGGCCCCTAATGCCAGGGCAACAGTCAGGTTATTTGCCCCGATCACCAGGCCGAAGATGGCAAGCGTTACAGCTGTATGGAGCATCGTGTGTCCCGTTTCATAAGGGTTGTATCAGAACTTTCGGTGCGGCGCCACTTGTTTTAAAATCTGCACAACAACCAGTGGAACCAGGCTCATGCCGAGGATAAACAGCCACTGGAAGGGCGTGGGCACGACCATGGTCAACACCTGTGACAACGGTGGAAAGTACACCGCAAAAATCAAAAGCACAATGCTTAACACCACAGCACCCCAGACGAACGGATTGCGTGTCACATCGTTGAAGATCATACCGGATCCGGCATCACGCATGTTGAACACATGCCAGGTTCGTGTGAACGCCAGAATCAAAAAGGTGATGGTCACGGCGCGTTCCCCGGACAAAGACATTTTTTCCAAAGATATCCAGAAACCGGCAAGCGCTGTTCCGGCAATGAGCACGCCATACCCGAAAATGGTCATCCAGAGGGATTTGGTCACAACCGGTTCGCTGGAGGGCCTTGGCGGCCTGTCCATCACCGAGGGCTCTCCTTTGCCCACGCCCAGTGCCAGGGCCGGGAACACATCACTGATCATGTTCAAGTACAGAATCTGCAAGGGTAAAAGCGGCAAGATACTGCCGAAGAGCATGGCCAGCCCTACGATCAGAATGGCACCCACGTTCCCGGAAAGCAGAAACACAATAAACTTGCGGATGTTGCTGAATATGACCCGGCCCTGTTCCACGGCCAGGGCGATGGTGGCAAAATTGTCATCCTTGAGCACAATGTCTGCTGCCTCCCGGGCCACCTGGGTACCCCTTTTTCCCATGGCCACGCCGATATCGGCCTTGGTCAGGGCCGGTGCATCATTCACCCCGTCGCCTGTCATGGCCACCACAGACCCGTCGGCCTGGAACAAAGAAACAAGATTGAGTTTCTGTTCCGGGGAGATGCGTGCAAAAACAGCAGATGTCAGCAGATCGTGACGTTCTTCTGACGCGTAGTCTTCAGGGGACTTGAGCGTATCCCCATGTATCACGGCCTCCCCATCCCCGGGCAGGTGCAGTTTTTGTGCGATGGCAGATGCAGTCCCTGGATGGTCTCCGGTCACCATGACCACCCGTACCCCGGCCTGCTTGAGTGTGTCAATGACCTTCCGGATGTTTTTCCGCGGTGGATCCAGAAGTCCCGCAAACCCCATGAACGTCAAAGAGGAATAGGGATCATTTTCTACCGTATCCGTGAATCTGCGGGCGATGCCCAACACCCTGAGCCCTTCGTCCGCAAGGGTTTCATTTGCCTGCAGCAGTTTTTCATACACTGTGTCATCCATTTTCCGGGTTTGCCCATCTGTTGTCAGAACCTGGCTGGATGCCTCAAGTACGGCTTCAGGCGCGCCTTTTACCGCTACCATCCTGCCCTGCTCCCGGGTATGCCAGGTGGCCATCATTTTTGTTTCAGGACTGAAGGCCTCTTCTTTTGTTTCAGGATAGGATGCCAGCAGGTCATCCCGCTGCAGCCCGAGCGCCTGCCCGGCCTGGAGCAGGGCAACCTCCATGGGATCGCCCACATCTTCCCCGTTTTCTGACACCTGGGCATTGCTGCACAGCATGCCGATGGTCATTATATCTGTCATATGGGTTTTCAGGGAATCATCGGTTTTCGCATCCTTTTCAACAGAAAAGGGCGGGTCTTCATCCGAATTCCAACTGACGTGCATCACCCCTTCCGGACCGACCAGGACAAGGGTTGACACCGTCATCTTGTTTTCCGTCAGGGTGCCGGTCTTGTCCGCGCAGATAATGCTGGTGGAACCCAAGGTCTCCACCGCAGAAAGCCGATTGACCAGCGCATTTGTTTTGGCCATCCGCCACATCCCCCTGGCCAGTGCAATGGTGGCCACGATGGGCAGGCCTTCGGGGATGGCGGCAACTGCCAGTGCAACAGATGTTTTGAAAATCACCACCAGATCTTTGCCGGCCATCACACCGGTCACTCCTATCAATACGGCGATACCCAGGGTGACCAA
>DATFJY010000123.1:0-17144 GCA_035268905.1 Desulfotignum sp. | reverse complement strand
ACAAAAGACGAGGCCGTGCGCAAGGCCATCTCCAATTTTTATACCGATTACCGCCATGTAAAGCCGCTGATCCGGGGCCGGGACCTGATCAATATCGGGGTGACGCCCGGTCCTGAATTTACAACAATATTCAGACAGGTCCTGAATGCCAAGCTGGACGGAGACCTTGACACCAGGCAAAAGGAAATTGCCTTTGCTGCAGAATATGCAAGAACCAATGGATTACTTTCCTGTTGAAAAAAGGTTGCCTTTCTGGTACTTCTTCCCCCTGCATCCAATGGCATTTCATGCATTTTAGAACCCTGATTTTGTTGAGGAAAATAATTTTTTATGAAGAACGCAGATTTTTTAACCGGCATCACCACCTCCGGCACCCCCCACCTGGGCAATTTTGTAGGCGCCATTCGGCCGGCTGTGGCATCCAGCAAAGACAGAAACCTGACATCCTATTATTTTCTGGCAGATTACCACTCTTTGATCAAAAACCATGACCCAAAAAAACGCCGGGAATCCACCCTGCAAATTGCAGCAGCCTGGATCGCTTTGGGCCTGGACCATGAAAACTGCGTGTTTTACCGGCAGTCGGACATTCCGGAAATTTTGGAACTGACCTGGATACTCACCTGTCTGACGGCAAAAGGCCTGATGAACCGGGCCCATGCCTACAAGGCAAATGTCCAGGAAAATGAAATTGCCGGCAACAAGGATCCTGACCAGGCCATCACCATGGGGCTGTTTTCCTATCCCATTCTCATGGCCGCTGATATTCTCATGTTCAATGCACAAAAAGTGCCGGTGGGAAAAGACCAGATCCAGCATCTGGAGATGACCAGAGACATTGCCGCACGGTTCAACCATGTATATGAAAAACTGTTTGTCCTGCCCGAAGTGGTGGTGGATGACAACACCGCTGTGCTGTCCGGCCTGGACGGCAGAAAAATGAGCAAGAGCTATAACAATTTCATCCCTTTGTTTGACACGGAAAAACGGCTGCGCAAGATGATCATGAAAATCCAGACCAATTCCCTGGGACCGGATGAACCCAAAGACCCGGACACCTGCACCCTGTTTTCCATTTACAGGGCATTTGCCACGGAAGCGGAAATTCAAGCCATGGCGGACCGGTACCGGGAAGGCATCGCCTGGGGGGTCATGAAACAGGAGTTGTTTGCATATATCAACGCCATACTGGCAGGCCCCCGGCAGCGGTACAATGAGCTGATGAAAAACCCGAAAGATATGGAAGATATTCTGGCCAAAGGCGCGCACAAGGCCCGGTCGTTTTCCGTGCCATTTTTACAAAAGATCCGTTCTGCCATCGGCATCCGGTCACTGGGGTAGACGGGTCAGGCCGGCAGTTTCCTCCGGGGTCAGGTACCGCCAGGCCCCGGGCTGCAGATCCCCCAGAGATATGTTGGCCATGCGGACCCGCAAAAGGGTTTGCACACGGTTGCCGGTTTTTCCCACCATCTTTCGGATCTGCCGGTTCATCCCTTGCTTGAGAACAATGGTGAACCGGTTTTTTGCCATCCGCCGCACCCGTGCTTTTCTGGTTTTTTTCCCCTGGATCACCATCCCCCGGGCCATGGCATCAAGATCCGCATCTTTTACAGGATGGGTCGTGGTGACCTGGTACTCTTTTTCATGGTTGTGGGAAGGGTGGGACAGCCGGTTGTGCAGGTCCCCGTCATTGATGAGCAGCACCAGGCCCTGGGAGTCCTTGTCCAATCTGCCCACGGGAAAGATCCGGTCCGGTATCGGCACAAGATCCAGGATGATCCGGTCATTGTGTGTTCTGGCACAGGAGGTGACCACGCCTCTTGGTTTGTTCACGACTATGTAGACAAACCCCTTGATCCGGGAAAGACGGACCGGTTTGCCGTCACACACCACCTGATCGGTTTTCGGGTCCACCTGTGTTCCCAGCGTGGTGACGGTGTCACCATTGACCTTGATACGACCGTCAACCATGAGTTTTTCTGCAGCCCGACGGGAACATACCCCTGCTTTGGCCAGAAATTTCTGCAACCGCATGGGGCTGTTTTCCGGTTCAGGACCGGTAGTCGGCATTGATTTTGACATAGTTTTCACTGAAATCACAGAAGAGAAAACTGTCGGAATATTTTCCCAGGTTCAAATCCAGGATGATAGTGATATCTTTGGCTTTCATGACCTTTGCTGCCTGTACTTCTGCCTCTTTTCCCAGCCACCGGCCCTGGATCACCAGGGGAACGGTATCAAAATACAGATCCATCAGATTTTGATTCACCCGGGCACCGGACCGCCCGGCAGCCGCAGTGATCCGTCCCCAGTTGGGGTCTTGTCCATAAATGGCGGTTTTCACCAGGTTGGAATGGGCAATGGCTTCGGCCGCCCAAAAGGCATCTTGTTTTGTTGCCGCACCTTTTACCGTTATCTGCACCACTTTGGTGGCCCCCTCCCCGTCCTTGACAATCTGCCTGGCAAGATCGCGGCAGACATTTTCCAGCAGGGTCTGGAACCCGGCAAGAGAGGTCTCATCCTGAACAACAGCACTGCCGGTGCCCCCGGCCAGGCACAACAGGGTGTCATTGGTGGAGGTATCCCCGTCCACGGTGATGCGGTTGAAGGATTTGTCACACGCCCCTGCCAGGGCCTGCTGCAGATCAGGCCCACTGATATGCGCATCGGTGAGCACATAGGCCAGCATGGTGGCCATATCCGGTCTGATCATGCCGGATCCCTTGGCCACCCCTGCCATGGCAATGGTCTGAAGTCCCCTTGCTGTTTCGATATCAGCGGTCATCTCAACAGTTTTGGGGACAAGATCCGTGGTGAGGATGGCATCGGCAAAATCATCCAATATGCCGGAACCAATCTGTTTTTTCAGCTGCGGTACCCCGGATGCAAACCTGTCCATGGGCATGGGTGCACCGATCACCCCGGTGGAGGACACCATGACCAGGTCTTCTGGAATGCCGAAGGTGTCTGCCACCAGCCGGGCGGAAACCTGTGCATCTTTTATCCCCTGCTCTCCGGTAAAGCAGTTGGCATTACCGGAATTTACCAGCACCGCCTGGCATACACCTTTTTTGATCATCTGCTGCCCCAGAATTACCGGGGCGGCCTTGACCTGATTTTTGGTGAACACGGCTGCAGCAGCTGCCGGTTTGTCACACAGGATCAATCCCAGATCCCTGCGCCCGTTGTTTTTGATGCCGGCATGGATACCGGCAAATGAAAATCCGTCGATCAAAACTGACTCCTGAATTAAGACAGTGTAAAGCAATACAGGATCATCTGGTGTATGCACATTTCCGGTTATGCCGCTCCCATCGCTGTGGTGCAGATGATATTTTCCATTGATTATACCCATGGAACCAGGGGGTGTAAATGAATATGTGAAAGAGCTGGATATTTGCCACAGACATGCCAGGTTTTTCATTTTTCTGTGCAGCACGCTTTCTTGGGCTCCGCCCCTGGTGGTATCCTGTGCCCGGCCCGAGATCTGCGGGGGCCTGTCTGCATAAGAACAATGAAGTGCGGCAACCCGCCCTCTGTTTGGAATCATCCCGGCAAATATCCAGGTGTAAAATACAACATTTGACATTTAACGCAGATCGTTATATGTTTTGGTTATGATAAAAAATTTTCAATGCAAGTATACACAAGCCCTTTACAAAGGGGAAAGCCCAAAAAAATTCAGAACTTTTCAGGCGCAAGCAGAACGTAAGCTTCAGATGCTTGACAGTGCAGCCGAACTACTTGATTTACGATCTCCACCCGGTAATAGATTTGAAAAACTTGGGGGAGACAGACAAGGGCAGTACAGCATAAGAATCAATAAACAATGGCGTGTATGCTTTGCATGGTCTGATGAACCTTACGATGTAGAGATAACAGACTACCATTAGAAGGAACCGGTTATGAATAATATGCGAGCAATCCATCCTGGTGAAATAATCAAAGAAGAGTATTTAGAACCATTAAAAATGAGTGCCAATGCACTAGCTGTTGCCTTGCGCGTATCAGCACCTAGAATTAATGATGTGATAAAACAAAAAAGAGGTGTCAGCATTGATACTGCTCTCAGGTTAGCTATATACTTCAACACCACTCCACAATTCTGGATGAACCTGCAAATCAGTTATGACCTCAAAATTGCCAAACATAATATGGCAAAAATTAAGAATGAAATCATCCCTCTGCAAGCGACTACAGCTTGAAAGCGGCAGGGTCGCCATCCAAAATCCATTTTATAGAAATGAAGGTGAGTTTAACAAAATATGCAATGGTGGCTACTTCATTGAGTGAGATTGTGGAACAGGCCTTTCCGCCGAAACGATTGAAGCGCGATGGGAAAATATTTTTAGAAAAAGTACTCGGTATTCCTACAAACGCTACCAGTCTGTGATTTTTTATAAAAGGTGCAAAACGTCATATGGATGACCATTTTCTGGAAGGCTGTCTGTTTTTCAATGTGAATGCATTTTCACGGCAGATGCTGAAACTGGCGGAAACCAGCTTTGCGCCGTTACATCTCTCCCCTGCCCATGCCTCTTTGTTATTGATTCTGTATGAAAATCCGGGCATTAGTCCCAAGAAACTCGGGAAACTCCTGCAGCTGACCCCCTCCACCATCACCCGGTTCATTGATGCGCTGGCAAAAAAAAAGCTGGTGAAAAGGCAATCTTGCGGGAAAACCAGTGCCATCTTTTCCACGGACAAAGGCAATGACCTGAAACCTGCCATTGCCCGGGCATACCGGGATTTTTATCAGAATTATACCCGCATCCTGGGAACCGAGACCGCCCACAGCCTGGCCCTTGAGATCAGCCGGGCCAATGACCTGTTCTCCCGGTTATCCGGATCAGACCCGGGCCATGATCCAGACCTTTAAACTGACCATAGAATATGACGGCACCGCTTTTTCTGGATGGCAGCGCCAGGCAGACAAACCCACCATCCAGGGGGAGCTGGAACAGGTGCTGTCCCGCATCTTGAACCAGCCTGTCTTCCTGGCCGGTTCCGGCCGGACCGATGCCGGGGTCCATGCCCGGGGCCAGGTGGCCTCTTTTAGTGCTGATACAAATATGGACCCCGGGGTGCTGCAAAAAGGGGTGAACAGTCTGATGAAGCATCCCATTGTGCTGAGAGAATGCATCCGGGTTGCCCATGATTTTCACGCCCGGTTTTCTGCGGTTTCCAAGGAGTACCATTACCATATTCTCAACAGGGAGGTTCCCTGTGCTGTGGGCAGGAACTATGTCTGGCACGTCCATGCCCCCCTGGATATCGCTGCCATGAACCAGTGCTGTTCCCTGTTACGCGGCACCCATGATTTCAAGTCCTTTGAAAATACAGGTGCTCCAAGACGTTCCACTGTCCGCACTGTGTTTGCGGCCCGGGTGGACCGGCAGGTTCAGGACCGCCTGGTTTTCAGGATCTGTGCAGATGGGTTTTTAAAAAACATGGTGAGAAATATCGTGGGCACCCTGGTGGATGCGGGCAGGCATAAAATCACTGTACAGGATTTTCAAACCATTCTGTGGGCAAAGGACCGGTCCCTGGCAGGTGCCACTGCACCGGCAAGGGGATTGTTTTTAATACAGGTGAACTATACCTGAGGTTTTTCTTTGACAGGGGTCTGGAAAGATTTTTCTTCCGGGCGTGACCCGGGTTCCCTGATTTTCTGTACATGTCGGTTGTAGTGGGCAATGATGTCCCGCCGGTAGATCAAACCGATCAAATCTTTGTGGTTGTATTCGTTCACCACGGGCAGGGCATCGATATTTTTCTGGGTCAGTTTGTGCAGCACTGTGTTCAGGTCTTCGGCCGGGGTGGTGATGATCAGATCCGAGATCATGATATCTTTCATGACCACCAGGTCCTCGATGTGAATGGTAAAGATCACCTCCCGGATATCATTGGAGGAAAATATGCCGATAAACTCCCCCTTGGGATTCTGGACAGGAAAATAATGCTGTTTGGTGGTCTGGAAAATGGACTTGAATGCCGAAAACGGCATGTTTTCATTGACACTTTGCACCTTTTTGATCAGATGCCCCAGGTCTTCCACCTTCATGGTCTGGAGGATATCCATCATGAATTCCCCGGCATGGGCCGGGGAATCCACCCGGGATTTCACCTGGTTTTCAAAGATGGTGAACCGCTGGGACAACAGATAGCACAAAGAACACACCAGCAGGCTGGGAAGCAGCAGGTGGTAGGAATTGGTCATTTCACTGACAAAGATGATGGTGGAAATAGGGGTATTGGAAACAGAGGTGAAAAATCCGGCCATACCCACTATCACAAATGCGCCGGGATTGGTGACCACCGTTGGAATCAGCAGGTGAAATATTTTGCCCACCGCCCCCCCCAATGCCCCGCCAATGACAACAGAAGGACCGAATACCCCGCCGCTGCCGCCGGAACCGATGGAAAAAGAGGTGGTAAAAATTTTGCCGATGGCCAGGGCGATAAGGGTGGGAATGGCCACCTGGTTGAAAATGGCATTCTGGGCCATGCCGTAACCGAACGCCAGGGTATAGGGCAGAAAAAAACCGATAATGCCCGTGCACAGCCCGCCGATGGCTGGTTTGATGTGATTGGGCACTTTGAGTTTGTGAAAAAACGCCACCAGACCGTAGAATACCTTGACATAGATATAGCCGAACACCACCAGGACCCCGGCCAGTATGATATAGGGTCCCAGCTCCAAAGGATTCTGGAACTTGAACCCCGGGGAATCGAACAATGATCCCCAGCCGAACACCAGGCAGAAAACGCAGTATGCCACCACCGAAGAAATCCCGGCCGGAATGATGACCTCTGATTCAAAATCCGGATCCCGGTACAACACTTCGGCGGCAAAAAGGGCCCCTGCCAAAGGTGCCCGGAATATACTGCCCACCCCGGCACCGATACCGGCAGCCATCATGATGCGGCGCTCTCTTTCCGACAGTTTGAACCGGGTGGCCAAAAAGGAACCAAACCCGGAACCGATCTGGGCAATGGGCCCCTCTCTGCCCCCGGAGCCCCCTGTGGTCAGGGTGATGGTGGAGGCAATGGTTTTGATGATGGGAATCCTGCCCCGGATCATCCCGCCCTTGTTGTGATAGGAATCAATGGCAGCATCTGTGCCGTGGCCTTCCGCCTCCGGCGCAAAGGTATACACCAGCCAGCCGGACACGATGCCGCCCAGGGCCGGGAGGATCAGCAGCATCCAGCGGTTGAACGGCGTATTGGTAGACGGCAGCAGGGCATGTTCTCCAGCAGGGGCATCCGGCCGGTACCCGGCCATCATATCCAAAAAATAGTGCATGCCCAGGCCGCACAGATAGTGAAAGGCAATGGCACCAAGCCCTGCGATCAGACCGATGAGTACAAAATAGAACAACCATCTAAAGGCCACTTTGAAATCAAGTGATCCCATATTACCAGGTCCTTTCAGTGGTTCAGGCGGTGCGAAGGTCCTTTATGCCGCTGACAATGATATCAAACAAGGGTTTCACCTCTTTTTCTTCCAGACAGGAAAACGCGATCCGAATATTTTTCTCGCCTATGGCAATCAGCCCCACACCGTATGCATCCAGCAGATGCAGGCGCAAAGTTTCCGCATGGACATCTTTGAGGCGGATACACATAAAATACCCTGAATTAAAGGGATACACATCAAAATAGGATGCATAATCCGGGTTCTTGAGTGTCTCTTTGATCAGGGCGGCCCGCTGTTTGAGCAAAGTGAATTTTTCCTGCTTCTGGGCATGGTAATCAGGGTCCTGCATGGCATTGAGCAGAAGGGTCTGGCCCAGGTGGGAGGCATTGGAAATATTGCCCCGGATGCAGCCGGCGGTTTTTTGTTCAAGGGCCTGGTAGATGCCTTCGGTGTCATGGTCGGCTGCCAGGCCATAGGTGATAAACCCCAGCCGGAGCCCCCACACATAGTCCTCTTTTGTGGCCCCGTCCAGTTTGACGGCCAGAAGCCGTTTGTGCCTGCCGGCCAGTTTTGCAAACAAGGACTCTTTGCTGGTCTGCTCTTCGAAAAACAAACCAAAATACGCATCATCACAGACAGCCACCACATTTGTGCCGTTTTGTGCCGTGTCAAGGAGAATGGCAGCCACCTGATCCGCCTCGGTTTTGTGCAAAGAATATCCGGAAGGGTTGTGGGGAAAATTGAGCATCACCACCACTTTGTCGGTCTGTGCAGCCTGTTTCTGGAGTACGGATGCAAAATCCTCCACATTGAACCGGGTCAATGCATCATCATAGGCTTTGTAGTGTACGATCTGTGCATGGTTGCGCACCGTAAAGGTCATGTTGTAATTGCCCCACATCATATCCGGCATCACTATGACATCTTCCTTGTTCACCCACATATCAGAAAAGATGCTGACACCGTGGGTGATGCCCGAGGTCACCACCGGCAGGCTCACGGCAATACCTTCCAGGGAGGGGTTCTTTTGAAACAGATTTGTTTTCCATAGTTGCCGCAGTCCGGGTATGCCGAAAGACGGGGCATAGGGCAGGTAGGCATCCGGTGCAATGCCTTTGATGTACCGGGTGAGACACGGCAGGCTCAGCACGCTGCCCCCCTGTTTTGCAATGCCGATGGTGGCATTGATTCTATGGGCTTTGGCTTTGGCCTCTGCACTCTGGCTTAAAATGCCCCTGGGAAAAAAAAGGGCTTTGCCCATATCTGACAGCATGTCGAAAATATGGGGATTGGCCTGGGAGATGGTGGTGTTCAATTGCTGTGCAATAGGGTTCATGGGTTCTATTCCTTGGCAATAGAAATGTCAAAAGAAAAGTAACAGCCGCACCCATGGCGGTACCATAAAATGAAAAACCCTGCAGCTTTCCAAAAGAGAAAACCACAGAGTTCACAAATGCGGTCAGTAAAAATCAGCTATCTTCTCTTGGATGCTTTGATTGGGTTTATTTTTTGCTTCTTACCGGCAGCAACGGTCTTGATATGGGTGGCAATATTGCAGCTGCCGTTTTTCCATTTTAAAGAAGGATCCGGTGCTGCAATGCAGTACAGGCCTGTGGGGTACTCGGAAATTCTCTGGCATCCGGTACACTCATCCACAACCGGCAGACAATTGCCCTCATTATAGCTGCAGCCGCCGGCTGTCATAAATACGCAGTCATCACCTTCTCTTACAGTGGTACAAATCATGATAATATTCCTAAATTCTGAATGGGTAATTTATAAAAAACAAAAAACGTCTTTTTCCGGATATTGCCTGTTTTTTTGCGGCATACGCCTGCCTGATACGGCAAACCTTGCTCAAATACCATAAAAATCATTATGGTGTCAATAATAGTTTTTTTCGAACTGGAAAACCCAAACATTTTTTTATGGGCAAATACCTGCAAAAAGTGTATACTGAATAATTTTGATTTAACTGCTGTCATTAAATACAACCATATACATTGCAAACCATGATTATTCCCACAGCCATTGACGTTTTACACATAGAAGCCCAAAGTATTTTGGGGCTGGCATCCAAACTGGATGCTGCATTTGAAACCCTTGTCCAGGATATCTGTGCCTCCCCCGGCCGGGTGATTGTTTCCGGGATCGGTAAATCCGGCCTTATCGGCCGGAAAATTGCCGCCACCCTGAGCAGTACCGGTACCAATGCCATGTTTCTGCACCCGGTGGAGGCGGTGCATGGGGATCTTGGCATGGTAAGCCCCCATGATGTGTTCATCGCCATTTCCAACAGCGGAGAAACCAGTGAACTCAACCAGCTGCTCCCGGTGATCCGGGATATCGGCTGCCGCCTGGCAGGGTTTACCGGAAATCCCGCCTCCACCATGGCGGGATTCTGTGATCTGGTGATCGATACCGGGGTGGAAAAAGAGGCTTGTCCCTTCAACATGACCCCCACCTCCAGCACCACGGCCCAGCTGGCCATGGGAGATGCCCTGGCCATTGTGCTCATTGAAAAGAAAAAGTTCAAAAAAAGCGATTTCATGCGGTCCCATCCGGGCGGGGCCTTAGGCCAGCGGCTCGCCTGCCAGGTGGGGGAGATCATGTTTAAGTCGGCCCGGGCACCCATTGCTTTTGAAGATGACACCATGGCAGCCGCCCTTGATACCATGGACCGGTTCAGTCTGGGGGCTGTGCTGGTGCTCAACAGGGACAACCAGGTGCTGGGCATCATTACAGACGGTGATATCAGGCATGCCATTGCCACCGGCATCTCGGATTTTGCACAGATGAAGGTGACCAGTATCATGACAGAAAACCCCCACACCCTGGGGGTGTCATCCTATCTGTATGACGCGTTGAACCTCATGGAAAAATATGAAATAACCGTACTGCCCATTGTGGATGCCGCAGGACGTCTGGAAGGGCTGTTGCACCTGCATGACATTCTTGGCAAAGGATCTTTTACATTCAACGGAGGCAGCCAATGATACCCCAAGATTTGTGCACAAAAATACCGGTTCTCGGAAAAGCCAACATTGCATCTCCCATAAAACGGGGGGTCAGTTCGGGCAGGGAAGAAAAATGCTTTATTTCCGATACCTCCCGCATCATTGTGGATGTCCAGAGCGAGTATGTGCAGGATGCTATCGAAGGCAAACAGACCCTGCTCAGTTTTGAGCAGGCCGGACCCAGAGAAAAGATCTATTTTGATCCCAGCAAGCTCAAATGCGCCATTGTGACCTGCGGCGGGCTCTGCCCCGGATTGAACGACATTATCCGGGCTGTTGTACTGGAACTGTATCATATTTATAATGTTAAAACCATCTACGGGATCCGCCACGGGCTCCAGGGATTTGTGCCGGAATATGAACACGATGTCATGGACCTGACCCCGGCTGCTGTATCCGGCATCCAGGACATGGGCGGCACCATCCTGGGCTCTTCCCGGGGCAGCCAGGATATCGGGGTGGTGGTGGACTGCCTGGAGCGGATGAGTGTGGGCATTCTGTTTATGGTGGGTGGTGATGGCACCCTTATGGCTTCCAAGAAGATCGCCGATGAAATTGAAAACCGGGGCCTGAAAATCTCTGTGGTGGCAATTCCCAAAACCATTGACAATGATATTTTTCTGGTTTCCCGGTCCTTTGGTTTTGATTCGGCCGTGGATGTGGCCACTCTGGCCATCAAAGGGGCCCACAATGAATCTGAGGCCTATCCCAACGGCATCGGGCTGATCAAGCTCATGGGACGGCATTCAGGCTTTCTTGCGGCCACAGCTGCCCTTGCCCAGCAGGATGGCAATTTTGTGCTGATTCCGGAAGTGGATATTGATCTTTCCGGCCAAACCGGCTTTCTCCAGGCCCTGGAAAACCGTATCAAGACCAGAAAGCATGCCGTGGTGATCGTGGCGGAGGGAGCGGGCCAGAATTTTTTTGAGGATACAGAAGAAAAATACGATGCCTCAGGAAACATTGTGCTCCAGGACATTGGTCTGTTTCTCAAGGACAGGATCACCCAGTGGTTTGCAGACAAAAACATTCCCATTTCCCTGAAATACATCGATCCTGCCTATATCATCAGGAGCCTTGCTGCCAACGCCAATGACAGTGTGTTCTGCGGGCTGCTGGGAAGGGATGCGGTGCATGCGGGCATGGCAGGCAAGACCAAGCTGCTGGTCAGTTTCTGGAACAACCATTATGTGCATGTGCCCATGGAAGCCTCTGCCGGCCGGCAGAAAAGGCTGGACCCCAACGGCAGGCTGTGGCAGTCCGTGCTGGAGGCCACCGGCCAGGATGCTTATTTCAGGTAACCCCCATGCCCGGTCAAGCACATGAAAGCTGTCAGCTCTTAGCTGTTAGCTTTTAGAAACAGCCTTTTATGGCCTGATTTCCGTGAATTGGTTGTTTTTTATGGTGATCAAGAACAGTTCCTTGCGGGCGGCACCGGTTTTGTCAAAAATGGTGGTGCCGGTGACCCCTTCAAACAGGCGGCCCTGTATCAGGGCATCCTTCAGCAGCTGGTGGGAATCGATATCAGGGCCCATGGCTGTTTTGAAAAGGATCTGCACCGTATCATAGGAAACGGCTTCCAAAAATCCCGGTGACGCGCCATACAGATCAGTGAAGGCTTTGTCAAACCGGGCCGTGGCTGGTTTTGTGCTTTTGCCGAAATACCCGTCTGTGATTACGGTGTTCCGGTTATACCCCTTTGTTTCATCCAGCAGGTTTTGCTGGTGCCAGAGATTGGTGCCCAGCAGCACCATACCTGTGGCATCGTTAAAAGCCAGCTGGGGAAGCATCAGGTTTATGCGGGAGACAGCATCCGGAATGAACAGGGCATCAAACCCGATACCCTTTTTTTCGGCCTGGTCAGGATCTGTGTCCCCTTCCCGGTCCTGGACACCTGATACAGTTGTTGTACCGGAATGGGATGCTGTTATAACCGGGTAGTCTGTTTCTGCATAGGGAGAGGCTTCTTCTATCAGCTTCTGGATGGGGACAGCAAAGTCTGTTTTGCTGCCGTCATAGGCCTGCACAGCCACCATCTGTCCGTTATATGCATCCACCATCTCTTCAAAAAGCTGCATATGCAGTTCACCATACCGTTCATCAGGATACAGCACTGCCACCTTCAACAGTCTCAGTCTTTTAAACACATAGGCAGCCAGGGTCTCCACCTGCATTTGGGGGGTGATAAAATTGGAAAACAGATACGCCCCTGCCAGGGGAAAGTCGGCTTTCTGGGTCAGGGCGATCAAAGGGATCTGCAAATCCTGGGCCCTTTCCCCGGCGGTTTCCACTGCCAGGAGCGGGCCGATGATGCCCATGACATGTGCTTGTTTCAGCTCATCCACACAGTCTGCCGCCCGCTGGGGATCAGACCGGGTATCTTTGACAATGATGGTAAACTTGCGATCATGGGAGCGTGAGAGATCCTGAACCGCCATCTGAATGCCCTTCAGGGCTTTTTGACCGAAAATGGCGTATTTTCCCGAGAGGGGCAGCAGGCACCCGATGGTATCCTTTTTAAATGTGGTCTGTCTGATGAGCGCTATCAAATCTTGTGCATCTGCCGCATGGGTATGGCCGGGATAGGTGTCCACAAACCGTGTCAAGGCTGCCAGTGCTGCATCATAGTTTTGGGCGGCGCTATGGTTCACCCCCAGCCGATAGAGCATTAATGCTTCAGGGATTGCCAGGTTTGAAATGGCCAATAGTTCTTCGATCAGGCGGGGATCTGTCTTGGCCAGTAGCTGTTCAACCTTTGACAGAATCCTGTTTTTCTGCGGGTCATCGGGTTGCTGGGACATGGCCCGGTTGTAGGTGAGAAACGCCTGTTTAACCTCACCTTGTGCCATGAATTTTTTTGCTTCATCCAGCAGCATGTCCACCAGGGCAGCTGTCTTTTTTTTTGTCTCATCCGGATCAGGGGCGTGCGCTTTTGGTGCCAGGGGCGCATCTTTGGGTTTGTGAACGGTTTTGGGGGCACATCCCCACAGGGCGGCCAGAAAAAAAACAGAAGTAAACCAGACAATGCTGCGGAAAATCAAATCATGTTTCACTGTCATATGAAGTCTCTGAAGGTCAGGGTTTAGATGAAAGCCTTCGGTTATGGGTCAGCAGGTTCCAAAAAACAATTGCAAACTTTTTACTGCTGGCAACTCTACCGGCTAACAGCTACGAGCTGCCGGCTTTCATTTTTGGGTTGTTCCCGCCAGGGCATGGTATTATTGGTATGGATGAACTATATGGAAAAATTCATCTCATGTCAAAAATTCTTTTGCCAGGGTTTTGGCCCTGGCAATCTGTGAGGGTTTCAGCCAGATAATGCCGGGCTCTTTTCTGAACCAGGTGAACTGGCGTTTGGCATACCGCCGGGTATCGCGTTTGAGCAGACTGACGGCCCGGTCAAAATCCAGCTCGTTTTTGAGAAACCATCCCATATGGCGGTATCCAATGGACTGCATGGATTTGAGATCCAAAGAATACCCTTTTTCGACCAGATTCTTTACTTCTGCCAGAAGGCCCTCCCGGATCATGGCATCCACCCGCAAATTTATCCGTTCATACAAGGCGTGGCGGTCCATGAAAAGCCCAATGGTCAGACGCTTATATCGGGAAGCGTTAGAATTGTGCTCCTTTTGCATTTGTGATATGGGGGTTCCTGTGGCCTGGAAAATTTCCAGCGCACGGATGATACGGAAACTGTCATGGGGATGAATTTTTTGCGCCGCAGCAAAATCACATGTCTGCAGCTGCTGGTGCAGATATGCGCTGCCTTTTTCCTGTGCCGTCCGGGTCAGACGGGCCAGGGTTTTTTCACACACCGGGCTAGAGCGGAACAGCCCGTATAAAAGGGCCCGGATATACAGGCCTGTGCCCCCTGCAATGATGGGAACCCGGCCTTTTCGGGTGATGTCAATGATTTTTTGCGCAGCCATTTGTGCATATTGGCCGGCATTAAAATCCCGGGCGGGATCCAGAAAATCCACCAGATGGTGGGGGGCCTGTGCCAGTTCTGCGGCATCCGGCTTGGCTGTGCCGATATCCATATATTTGTATATCTGCATGGAATCGGCCCCGATGATTTCTGCGTTGCATGATTTGGCCAGGGCAATGGCAAAACCGGTCTTACCAATGCCTGTAGGACCGCAGATGGTGATGATTTTTTCCATGGACAAAAGCGGGTTCTGTGTTTTGGTCGATAATGGTTGACATTATTTGGCAGATGGTTTTATAACATAGTCTTTTAATTAATGGCAATTAATTAAAAAGCACCAAGTTACGGGTGCCAACTTTATGGATGTGAAAATAACAGCGATTGTAAAATGTAAGATTGGGCTGTAATTGTTTTATGAACCAAAGGAGAGCAAACAATGGAATCAAAAAAAACCGGATCTGTGGTGGTGATAGGTGGCGGAATTTCCGGCATGCTGTCGGCCCTGGATCTTGCGAACTCCGGATTTTATGTTTATCTGGTGGAAAAAGGACCCTCCATCGGCGGTGTCATGGCCCAGCTGGACAAGACCTTTCCAACCAATGACTGTGCCATGTGAATTATCTCACCCACACTGGTCGAGGTCGGCCGGCATTTAAACATAGAACTGTTAACCCTTTCTGAAGTCAAAAACATCACCGGTGAAAAAGGCAATTTTACCGTTGAAATCTTGAAAAAACCCCGTTATGTCAGAGAAGACCGCTGTATTGCCTGCGGGGCCTGTACAGAAAAATGTCCGGGCAAATTCGATGACAAATACAATGCAGATCTTACACCGCAAACTGCCATTTACGTGGAATACCCCCAGGCAGTGCCTTTGAAATATGCCATCAATCCAAATGTCTGTCTGAAACTGACCAAAGACAAATGCGGCACCTGTGAAGAGGTCTGTCCGGCGGATGCCATCGATTACACCATGACAGAGGAAATCTTGACCATTGGTGCCGGGTCCGTCATTTTGGCCCCGGGTTTCAAACCGTTTGATCCTTCGAAATTTGACAATTACCAGTATGCCAATTTTGCCAACGTGGTTACCTCCATGGAATTTGAACGGATTCTGTCCGCCACCGGCCCCACCATGGGCCATGTGACCACCTTTCCCAAACTGCCGGCCCAACCCAAGAAGAAAAAAGACAAACTTTTGGCCCAAAAGCGCAAAGATCCCAAAAAGATCGCCTGGTTCCAGTGCGTGGGGTCCCGGGATGTCAACAAATGCGACAACCCCTATTGTTCATCAGTGTGCTGCATGTATGCGGTAAAAGAGGCCATCATTGCCAAGGAGCATGCCGGCAATGATCTGGACTGTTCCATCTTTTTCATGGATATGCGCACCCCTGGCAAGGAGTTTGAAAAATACTACGAAAACGCCAAAGACAAACACGGCATCAACTTTATCCGGTCCCGGGTGCATTCGGTCACCGAAGACCCGGAAACAGGGGATCTGTTTATCCAGTATGTGGATGAGATGGGGCAGATCATCAAAGATACCTATGATATGATCGTGTTGTCCGTAGGTCTTGAGATCTCACAGGAAACCCGGGATCTGGCCGGAAAACTCGGCATCGACCTCACGGAGAGCGGATTTGCCAAAACAGCCTCTTTTGAACCGGTGGCCACATCCAGAGACGGCATCTATGTATCAGGCGTGTTCAACAATCCCAAAGATATTCCGGAATCGGTTCTGGATGCCTCTGCAGCCGCTTCGGCTGCCGGTGATGCCCTGGCTGAGGTCCGCAACACCCTGACAAAAGAGATCCCGGCGGTGCCGGAAACCAATGTGGTGGGGGACAGACCCAGTATCGGGGTGTTTGTCTGCGACTGCGGCTCCAATATTGCCGGCGTGGTGGACTGTCCCAGTGTCACGGAATACGCCGCCACCCTGCCCTATGTTACCGTGGCGGAAGAAACCACCTATGCATGCAGCCAGGATGCCCAGGACAAAATGGTGGAAATCATCAGGGATAAAGGTCTCAACCGCATTGTGGTGGCCGCCTGCACCCCCAAGACCCATGAGCCGCTGTTCCAGGAAACCCTGAAAAACGCGGGATTGAACAAATACCTGTTTGAGATGACCAACATCCGGAACCACAACTCCTGGGTTCACAAGAACAATCCCGACATTGCCAGTGAAAAGGCCAAGGATCTGGTGCGGATGGCGGTTGCCAAAGCGGCCCTGGCCCAGCCCCTGAAAGAGGAAAAGATCAATGTCAATGCCTCGGTCATGGTGGTGGGCGGCGGCCTGGCCGGCATGACAGCTGCCAGAAGTCTGGCATCCCAGGGATATGACACCCATATCATCGAAAAAAAGGACTGCCTGGGGGGCGAAGCCCTGAAGCTGTGGAAAACAGCCCAGGGAGAAGATGTACAAAAAGAACTGGATGTCCTGATTCAGGAGGTTGCATCCAACGACAAGATAATTGTCCATACAAACACCACCCTGGAAGGGGTGGACGGATTTGTGGGCAACTTTACCTCCCAGCTGAAAACCGACGGGAAAACCACGGCACTGGAACATGGGGTGGCGGTACTGGCCACTGGCGCAAAGGCGCTTGAACCCTTTGAATACAGTTTTGGCAAGGACGACAGAATCATCAGAACCCTGGACCTGGACAGAATGTTCAGGGAAAACGATCCAAAACTGGATGCGGTGCAGTCTGCGGTATTCATCCAGTGTGTGGGATCCAGAGAACCGGACCGTCCCTACTGCTCCCGGGTATGC
>DATFJY010000122.1:0-4802 GCA_035268905.1 Desulfotignum sp. | reverse complement strand
CGGCAATTGGGAGGGGTGAGGGGTGAGGTATGAGGAAAGAGGTATGAGGGATGAGGGGTGAGGAATGAGGGGTGAGGGGGGGGAGGAGATGTGAGGGGGTTACGGATAAAAAGGACGGTTTTATATTCGGGCGGGAACAGTGCGGTTTAGTGCCTTACGCCTCAGTTTCTGTCAAGAAAAACAAGAAAATGAGGAAGTCAATTGGGTTGCGGGTTTCCCGTGTTAAAACGTAGCAAATATCTTTTTATACCAGGCCAGGGCAAGGGTCTCAAATTCAGCCTGATGATCTTTTGATGACATCTGGTGGTCCCCGCCTTTTTGTATGATGCATTGTCCAGGGGGCTGCATGCTGTCAAAAAGGGTATGGGCATTGGATACCGGTACCACCTGGTCGGCATCTCCATGGAAAATCAGCACGTGGTGAAGGGCTTCGGCCTGATGGGTCAGATCAAACAGCAGATTTTCCTTGAAAAAATCCAGGGGCAGTGCCGGCCGGATGTCATTGGCCCGGGTGGGGATGTTTTTGATGGTCCGGCTTTTCACCGGTGCGGCACACAGCACCCCGCCGCAGACATTGACACCTGTTTTTTCCAGGACCTGCCAGGCGTTGATGCAGGCGGCCCCTCCCATGGATGAACCAAACACCCCCAGGTGGAGGGATGTCATGTCCATATGCAGGGCATGTTCCACTGCTGCCACAAGGTCTTTTGTGCGTGTGGCAAGGGAGGTGTCTGAAACAAAATCGCCATGACTGTCCCCGCATCCCCGGTGGTCAAACCTGAAAAATGCCATGCCGTTTTCGGGCAGCAGACAGGATAATACCCTTTGTTTGGCGGAAAGACGGCTGCCTTCCAGGCCGTGGGACCCTACCACCAGGGGCGGCTGGCTTGTGTCCGGCAAAAACAGTTCCCCTGTCAGGGTGAGGCCTTCCACTGTAAAACGGGTTTTCAGAACTGAAAATTTGCTTTGCATCTTGTTTTTATGCCACCAAATCCATATAATAGCAAGTTTGAATTACATTATACTTATCAGGGCAATCCCATGTGGCCACATCTTTTTCAGCTGCTTGATACCCGCCCCTGTAGGTGCCGTATGACCGGCCCGAGATTGACATCTGACGGTCTTGTCATACAGCACCCACAGGGGGCTTGGAAAAATATGTGGTACTGTATCACCCTGCGATTTCTCTATTGCACCCTTACAAGCAAGAGATAACCATAATAAAAAAAACAGATATCCACAGATGACCATAAAAAAACGAAAAACCTGTGAACTTGACATCATTGATCTTGCCTATGGCGGCAAAGGTCTGGCAAAACCGGATGGATTTCCCGTGTTTGTGGACCGGTGCGTTCCCGGTGACACCGTGCTTGTCAAGATTGTCAAAAAGAAAAAATCCTGGGCAGAAGGCAAATTAATCAATATCATCACCCCTTCCTCCCTGCGGCAGGAAGGCCGGTGCCGCTACTGCCGGTTCTGCGGGGGATGCAAATGGCAGCAGATACCCTACCACACCCAGCTGGCCTATAAGAAACAGCATGTGGTTGCGTCGCTGGCCCATATCGGCAGATTGTCCGAAGTGCCGGTTTTGGATGTGATCCCCTCTGACCAGGCGTATGCATTTCGCAACAAAATGGAATTTTCCTGTTCTGCAAAACGCTGGCTCATGCCCGAAGAGCTGGCGGATGAGACGATTCCAAAGGATCTGGGCATCGGCCTGCATGTGCCGGGCACCTTTGACCAGGTCATTGATATCCGTCAATGCGAAATCATGCCGGACCTGGGCAACAGGATACTGGACCATGTCAGGGATTTTGTGAAAAAATCCAGCCTGCCTGCCTATCATCTGCGCCATCACACCGGATTCTGGCGGTTTGTCATGCTCCGGCATTCCGTGGCATATGACCAGTGGATGGTCAACATTGTTACCCGGGACAAGAATCTGTCAACCGTAACGAACCTGGCGTATGAACTGGCACAGACGTTTCCCCAAATTGCCGCCATTGTCAACAATATCACAGATGCAAAATCCGGGGTGAGCATGGGCAAAGAAGAGGTGCTGCTCCACGGCCGGGATGTGATCACCGAGCGTTTGGGCCGGTTTGCGTTTGAGATTTCTGCCAACTCCTTTTTCCAGACCAATACCCGGGCCTGTGAAAAACTCTATGACATTGTCGCCCGATACAGCGGGCTGACAGGAGAACAGACCGTGCTGGATCTGTACTCCGGCACCGGCACCATTCCCATCTGGTTGTCAGACAGGGCAGCGCAGGTCACCGGCATAGAGATCATAGATGCCGCTGTGGCAGATGCCCGGAAAAATGCCCGGCTGAACCAGATTGAAAACTGCCGGTTTCTCAAAGGAGATATCCGGCAGGTCCTGCCGCAACTGAAACAGACCCCGGATGTGGTGGTCATCGATCCGCCCCGGGTGGGGATGCACAAGGATGTGGTGGCCCAGGTGACAGCACTGCGGCCTGGCACCATTGTCTATGTGTCTTGCAACCCGGCCACCCTGGCCCGGGATCTGGAACTGCTTTCATCTGTGTATGCGGTGCAGAAGGTCCAGCCGGTGGATATGTTTCCCCATACCTACCATATCGAGTCCGTGGCCCTGCTCACACGCCGATAACAGGTCCACAGATGATGGATGATTCCCTGCCATCTGTCTGTGGACACAAAATATTGGTTTACACCATGGAGATATCGGGAGCGGTTTCAGGGTCCTTTGTTTTGTCCATGGGCTCTGAAAACAGGCAGTTGAGAATGATCATGTCGCCATCTTTTTCAGAATTGACCTTATAAGGCAGCTTGTTGAACAATCGGATCATGCCTTTGTTGTGGGGGGAGGTATAGGCGATCAGTCCCTTGATGCCGTTTTCCCTGGCAGCGGTGGCCAGCTTTCTCTGGAGGACTTTGGCGATGCCCATGCCCTGGTATTCCCGAGACACGGAAAAAGCGATTTCCGCCATATTGATAATGGTGTTGCGGAAATATTCGCCCACGGCAATGATTTTTTCAAATCCCAGTTCCCCGATGGTGGCCACCATGGTCAGGTCATTGATATAATCAATTTCATAAGTGGTTTCGATCTGGTTGTGAACAAAGCTTTTTTTCTCATGGAAAAATCGGGAAATGATATCTCCTCTGTTCATGGAATAGTAATGTTCCTGGACACTGCGCTCATCAATGGGTTTCGCCGGCCGGAAATTAATGGGGGTCCCTTTGATGACAATGGTTTCCTCATATTTAAGGGGATATACCCCTTTGATGGCCTGTTTGAACTTGCGGCCCACATCAATGAGGTCCTGCTCTTTGGCCTTGGAAAACAGTTCATCCCTGAAATCCGGATGGGCGATACTGATCAGGGCCATGGCCCTTTCCTGAAGGGTTTTGCCGAACAGGTTCACCACCCCGTATTCAGTGGCCACAAACTGCACATCGCCTCTTGGCACCACCACGGCTGTAGCTAACATCTGGGGAATGATCCGACTGCTGCGCCCGTTGTCTGTTGTGGATGTCATCATGAGAATGGATTTGCCGCCCGGAGACATGGCTGCACCCCGGGTGAAATCCAGCAGCCCGTTGATGCCGGTGTAGTTGTTGTAGGGCAGGGCATCGGCCGCCACCTGGCCGGTGAGATCGATGGACATGGCCGTGTTCAAAGATATCATCTTGTTGTGGCGGCCGATGATGGTGGGGTTGTTAATGTAATCAGAGGGATGGAATTCAATGGACGGGTTGTCATCGATGAATTCATACAAAAGATTCGATCCCACGGCACTGCCTGCCACCAGTTTGCCATCGTTGAACCCTTTTTTCTTGTTGGTGATCACCCCCATGGAAAACAGGCGCATCATGGGTTCGGAGATGTATTGGGAATGGACACCTAAATCATTTTTTTCCGCCAGGCACACCATGGTGGCATCGTTGGTAACCCCCAGACTTGTCTGGATGGTGGATCCGTCATCAATGAGCCGGGAAATATGTTTGCCGATGGTGTTGGCGGTTTCCAGCTCCGGCAGCGGCTGGATGGTGAGCAGCTCCTCTTCATGTTCCACAATATAGTTGACATCATTGACATGGATAAAGCTTCTGCCCAGCACCCTGGGCATGTTGGGGTTGACCTGGCAGATCACCATGCCGGCGGATTCACAGGCAGCCATGGTGATGTCCACGGAGACCCCCAGGCTCATCCATCCGAAATCATCAGGCGGAGAGGCCTGGATCAGGGCCGCATTCAACGGCATGAGCCGGGATTTAAACAGATGGGGGATCTGTGACAGGTTGATGGGCGTGATAAACCGCTGATTTTTTTGGATTTTGGAAGGGGATGCCGAACCCAGGTAAAAGGAACGGATGTTGAACTGCTGGGAATGTGACCGGTTGGCAATCAGGGTCAAAGGACCGCTCTCGATGCTCAGCAGCCGGACAATTTCCAGATCTGTAAACCGGGCCGATGCTTTGGACAGCTCAGCCACCAGATGCTGGGGTTCACCGCAGGATGATCCGATGAATACCCGCTGTCCCGGACGGATATGCTGCAGCGCATCTTCTGCTTTGCAGGCTTTTTGTACGTAGGCATCTGCCCAATATGTCGTTTTTGGCATAAATTTGTCTCCCAACATGTTTTTGGTGCATAATAAACAAAAAATACGGGAATGGGAACATAAAAAAGCACAGCCGGATAAAACAGATAAAATCAGAAAACTGATTATATTATCCATGCTTTATTTTTATCCTTGCGGTTTTCAAGCAGATTTTATATACATACATCCAGCAGCACAATAAATGAATTTGCT
>DATFJY010000121.1:0-2842 GCA_035268905.1 Desulfotignum sp. | reverse complement strand
TTTGCCTGGGCGGTCCAGGGAGCTGCCAAAAGAACCGCCATTCCTGTAAAAAGTCCTGCCAGTGCGGTGATCGTCCATTGTTTGGTACAGATTTTTCGGGTCATCAGGGGGAATCCTTTATATGAAAGCCGTCAGCCGTCAATGGTGACCATCTGGTCGAGATCTTTTGCAGACTGGACAAAGCCGCTTAGATTCCCGCCGATGCCGGCAAGGCAGAACATTTTGCCAACCCCTTCCCGGGTCAGCTCAATGGCTGCCTGGTTGGACAACTGCCCAACATTGGATCCTCCCGAGCAGGCCAGGATCATGGTATTGTCTTGTGCAGCACAACAGTTTTCCGCCATGGTTGGTTCTCCTCTTGGTTCCGATTTTGTTGCGGCCCGGCCGTGAAATATCAGGCCGGCCCATGGGGGTTGTTTTTATGGATCAAAAAAACTGGTTAATTGTTATACATTATTTGGTCAGCCAGGATGTGACCTCCTCTTTTTTGGGGATTTTGCCCACGCATTTGACATCCCCGTCAATGACCACGGCCGGGGTGCCGAAAACCCCGTACCCGGCAATATCCATGACGCCGGTCACCTTTTCCACATTGGCTTCCACCCCGGTTTCAGACAGGGCTTCGGCGACGATTTTACCGGCTTGTTCACATTTGGGGCATCCAGGGCCCAGTATTTTGATTTCCATGATAAGACTCCTTTCAATGATATGTTTCACTCGATGATCCAGTTTTTTCTGAGATAACCGACCAACCGTTGGGGGCGGGGCTATTCTAAAAACTGGATCATCGAGTTTCAGGTTTTACACTATACGATAAAAGTACCATAGATCATGCCGGCGATGGTGGACAGCACAACGATGATGGAACAGAATACAAAGGTTTTCTTAACCCCCATGACCCCACCTATCACCAGCATATTGGGCAAAGACAGGGCAGGGCCTGCCAGCAGCAGGGCCAATGCAGGACCTTTGCCCATGCCGGCACCCAGAAGCCCCTGGAGGATGGGCACTTCGGTCAGGGTGGCAAAGTACATGAACGCCCCGGCCACTGAAGCGAACAGGTTGGCCAACAGGGAGTTTCCCCCCAGCAGGGTCTGGATGTACTGCTCGGGTATCAATGCCGAATGTCCGGGCCGGCCCAGGAGAAATCCCGCCACGATCACGCCGGCAAACAGCAGCGGAAAGATCTGCTTCATGAATCCCCAGGTGGAATCGATCCAGGAAACGCATTCATCCTTGGTGAACCAGGCCTTTAGCATCCACCCCAGAACGATCAAAAGAAAGATGGTGATATACCATTTGGCGGCAAAGATGGCCGGCCAGAGCCCTGTGGCATCCGGGGCCGGTTTGGCAAAGGCGGCAAAGATAAGGATCAGCACCATGGTCAGAATATAGATGCTGTCCTGGAAAAGGGTTCGACCTTTTTCATCTTCATCCGGCACATAGATCTGTCCCCCGGTTCTGGCCATGTCATCTTTTTTAAAGATCACCGACATCAACAATCCGGTGATTACGGCGAAAATAATCGCGCCAATGGCCCGGGCAAGGCCCAGCTGCCATCCCAGGATCTTGGCGGTCATGGTGATGGCCAGGACATTGATGGCCGGACCGGAATACAAAAATGCCGTGGCCGGACCGATGCCCGCCCCCCGGGAGTAGATGCCGGCAAACAGGGGCAGTACTGTGCAGGAGCAGACCGCCAGGATGGTGCCGGACACCGATGCCACGGAATAGGATAGAATTTTCTTAGCCTGGATGCCGAAATATTTGAGCACCGAAGCCTGGGATACGAACACGGCAATGGCGCCGGCGATGAAAAACGCCGGAATCAGGCAGGTGAGCACATGTTCCCTGGCATACTCCTGGAGCATCATGAATGCCTCCAGACCGGACTGCCGGATCAACGGATCGGCCCAGGGAATAAAATAGGCCATGAGATACAAACCCACAAGAATGAGCAGTTTAGTTTTTTCCTTCATTGATAGACTCCTTTATATCGTATCATCTGAATAATAGATTAAATTGAAACAAATCAGTTCCGGTCCAGGATGACTTTGCGGTCAATGGCCGGCAGCCGGGTGACCATCTCCCTGATCTCCGAATCATCTTCCAGCCAGTGCCGCAGGTTGCCCAGCAGGCTGGCGGCATAGGGGCTCTGGGTGCCGTCCGCCAGTTTATAATTCACCCACAACCCGTTTTTCTGAAAGGTGATCAGGCCGGCATCCTCCAGGATCTTGAGGTGTTTGCTTGTGGTGGACTGGGCTTTTTCCAGGGCGGTGTAGATTTCACACACGCACATGGTTTTGTGCTGAAGCATTTTCATGATCCTGACCCTTGCCGGATCGGACAGGGCTTTCATCACTTTGATAAACTCTTTCATGGTGGGTTCCTATTTATATGAAAGTTTTAAGTGTTAAGCGAATACACTTTCATCATTCAATCGTTGGTCATTATGTTATCTCTTATATATCGATAAAATGAAATATATAGCCATGCAGCCTGTTTGTCAACACCTGATCGAAATTTTTCTGGGGTGTGCCGGCTCCCCATAGAGTAAAACACACCCGTGGCAGGCAATCAGGTTAGCGGCTGTATATGGCCGGAAACTCCGATGATTTTGATGGTTTTACCTGTTTCCGCTCCCGGGTCAGGCCCGGGTTGAATTCTGGGACCTGAGTGACATTAAATCATAAAAATGGAATGTATAGATTCAAAGACCCAAGGTCAACATGGTCAATGCAATAGGTGATATCTTTGCCTTTGAGGTGCCGGATGAAGACCGTGAGGAACTGACGGTCTCCTACAACGAAATAATCAAGGATTTGATGGAGGAAGATAGGAA
>DATFJY010000120.1:0-26908 GCA_035268905.1 Desulfotignum sp. | reverse complement strand
CCCGGACTTGCTGCTGCTGTTTTTTGGGCAGAAAACCGGCAAAGAAAAACCGGTCCGTGGGCAGGCCTGCCGCACTTAACCCTGCGATGACCGCACAACACCCCGGGATGGGAACCACCCGGATATTTTTTTTTAAAACAGCTGTGACAATCCGGAAGCCCGGATCAGATATGCAGGGGGTGCCGGCATCCGTTATCAGGGCCACATCTTTCCCCTGCTGCAGGATGGGAATCAGTTTTGACGCCCGGAGGACTTCATTGTGTTCATGGCAGGAGATGGTGTCTGTTGCAATATGGTAATGGGACAGCAGTTTTTTCGAATGGCGCGTATCTTCTGCTGCAATCAGAAACACCTCTTTGAGGATGCGCACCGCCCGGAAGGTGAGATCCTCGAGATTGCCCACAGGGGTGGCAACTATGTAAAGGGTGCCGCAGCCAGAGGAGGGGTTATCCTGAAAAGAATGCATGGGGGATATGGTTGATGCGCCAGGCATCGTTTTCAGTAAAAATTTCCATTACATCGAACCGGATACGTTTTTGTCCATACAATGCCCGGGCCTGTATGTACTGCCTGGCCGCCAGAATGATTTTTTTCTGTTTGGCGGCAGTGACCGCTTCTTTGGGCAGCCCTTTTTTTGCACTGGTACGGGTTTTTACCTCCACAAACACCAGGCAGTCTTCAATGGCGGCTATGATATCAATTTCCGCAAACCGGGTGGTGAAATTGGTTTCAACAATGGTGTATCCGGATGCGGCCAGATGCTGTGCAGCCAGTTGTTCTCCGGACCGGCCCAGATCTTTGCGGTACCGTGTCATGGCTGGATCACGCCTTTGAAGGTTTTTCTGTGCACCGGGCAGGGGCCGTGATCCAGCAGGACTTTTTTGTGCAGCACAGTGGGATAGCCTTTGTGCCGGATAAAATGGTAGACCGGATAGGCCTGGTGCAGGGTGGTCATGATCCGGTCCCGGGTCACCTTGGCAACAATGGAAGCGGCTGCAATGGATATGCTTTTTGCATCCCCTTTTATGACTGCCTGCTGTGAAATGTGCATGCCAACGGGGAATTTGCCGTCCACCAGCAGAAAATCCGGTGCAATATCCAGATTTTCCACGGCCCGTTTCATGGACAAAAGTGCCGCCGCCAGGATATTGGCAGTATCGATCTCTTTGTGGTTACAGATACCGACCCCAACCGCCACAGCCTCCTGCATGATTCTGGGAAACAAAAGGGTTCTTTTTTTTTCAGACAGTTTTTTGGAATCAGCAATTCCGGGACAGCAAAAATCATGGGGCAGTATCACTGCTGCAGACACAACAGGGCCGGCAAGGGGACCCCTGCCGGCCTCGTCAATGCCTGCAATCTGTGCATATCCGTTTTGGCGGACCGTTCGTTCGATCTGCCACATGGGATCGGATTCACGCAAAGCGTTTTTCTTTGATCCTGGCCGCTTTTCCGCGCAGGTTGCGCAGGTAGTAAAGTTTTGAGCGGCGTACCCGGCCTTTGGTTACAATTTCGACCTTGTCAATGATAGGGGAGTACAGGGGGAAAATCCGTTCCACCCCGACACCACCGGAAATTTTTCTTACAGTGAATCTTGCCCCGGAAAGCCCTTTGGTCTTTTTTATGACCACTCCCTGGAATACCTGGATACGTTCCTTCTCACCTTCCCTGATCTTGACATGCACTTTTATGGTGTCCCCGGAATCAAATCTCGGGATATCAAGGCGCATCTGTTCTTTTTCCAATTTTTCAATTACATTTGTCATGTTTCCTCCTGGTTTCCTTATCTGTATGGCTGAATATCAGTCATTTGTCAATCTGTCCAAATATATGGCAGCAGCAGACCGGACAGACAGGTGGTTATAGTCTCCTGTGCCTGTGATGGGGTCCAGCTGCAGATCACACTTGTCCATCAGTTCCTGTGCCAGACCCCATGCCGTGCCGAACACCAACACATGGGACGCTTTGCCGGCAAGGTGCTGCTTCACTTTTCGGGTCGAGACACTGTTTTTGTGTTTTTTTGCGCTGGTGGCAATGGTGACCACCGGCTGGCGCCTTTCTGTATAAATCTGCTGCACTGCTGCTTCAAATGTCTGTGTCACCCGGACCAGTTCCAGGGCCTGTTTTCTTCCCGGATTCAGGCGGCCCCCGGCACCTTGGGTCCAGTGGCGGATGACCTGGTCTGCCAGATTTGCCTGGTCCTGAAAGGGGGTGATGACATAAAACCCCCTGACACCAAAGGTCATGGATGCCCTGGCCATATCATGCAGATCAATGGTGGTCAAAGCAGACCCGATGGGGTCGTTTTTTCTGTTCACCACTGGAAAATGCACCAGGGCCAGGTACAGGTTATCCATGGATCAGCGATTCCAGATGGTTGCACCATTGCCGCAGTATACCCTTTTCCCGGGGACTGGGGCGGTTTTTTTCAAACAGGTCCGGCCGTTTGATAAAGGTACGTGCCAGAGAGGACTGGATCCGCCATTGGGCAATTTTTTCATGGTCCCCTGATAAAAGCACATCCGGTACTTCCTCTCCCATAAAGGTTTTTGGCCGTGTATACTGGGCATGCTCCAGCCGGTCATCCATAAAGGTATCCGCTGCACAGGAATCGCTGCTGCCCAGTACCCCTGGTATCAGGCGGGACACCGCATCCATGACCACCATGGCGGCCAGTTCTCCGCCGGTCATGACATAGTCCCCCACAGAAATTTCTCTGTCCACCAGCCGGGTGATAACCCGCTCATCAATGCCTTCATACCGGCCGCACACAAAAATCAGCGGGGTTTCCCTGCGGGCAAGATCCATGGCCATCTGCTGGTGAAAGGGTTCCCCCTGGGGGGTCATCAAAACCACCTCTGCATTGGGTGATCCTGTCCTGGCCCGGCTGATGGCAGCTGTTAGCGGTTCAGGCTTCATCACCATGCCGCTGCCCCCGCCGTAGGGCCTGTCATCCACCGTGTGGTGCCGGTCCCGGGCAAAGTCCCGGATCTGGATGGTGCGGCCTGAAATAATCCCCTGTTTGATGGCCCGGCTGATCATGCCGTGGTCAAAAAACGCCTGCACCAGCTCCGGAAACAGGGTTAATACACAAAACTCCATGGCAGAAATCTATTCATATTCCCGGGGCAGACAGGTTGTGACGGTTTTGTTGTCAAGGTCCACTGCTGTTACAAACTGCCGGTGCATGGGCACCAGCATCTCTTTGTCCCTGTTTTTGACCACCAGCACATCATGGGCCCCGGTGGGAATGATGGTCTCGATGATTCCCAGGTTTCCCCGGTTTTGGTCAACCACTGTCAGGCCGAACAGATCCTGCCAGTACCAGGCATCTGTTTCCGGGTCCGGCAGCTGCTGCCTGTCCAGTAAAATCTCTTTGCCAACCAGCGCATCAGCAGATTCCCGGGTGTTCACCCCTGACAGGCGTACCAGCATGTCTTTTTGCCGGTCAATGCATTTTTCTATGACAAGGGGCCTGGCATCGGTTTTGTTTTCTGTTCTCAGAAACACCCGGCAGTTCGGGGCAAAGATATCGGCAGATTCTGCAAAAGACCTGAACTTGAGCTTGCCGTCCAGTCCGTGGGCACCGGTTATCTTTCCCATGACCAGCAGATCAGCAGGGTTTGGCAGATTATCAGACCCTGCCTCTTCCGGGCCTGTGTCTGATGATACGGTTTTACTCAATGATCTCCAGAACCGTTCTTTTTTTCAGCTTGGTGGAAGCGGCACTTAAAATGGTTCTCATGGCCCGGGCTGATCTGCCCTGTTTACCTATCACCTTACCCAGATCCTCTTTTGCCACCTTCAGTTCCAGAACAGATGTCTGATCTCCGACAACTTCCGATACATGGACCTGATCCGGGTTGTCCACCAGTGATCTGGCAATGTATTCAATCAGCTCTTTCATACGTCCATCTCCTTGCAGTCATAGGGGTGAGAAGCATACCGGGTGTGTCACAAACCCGCAGGTTCAGGTGCGCAGGTTCAAGCGGATGCGGTCTGCTCCGGTGCGGCAGCCTGTTTTTTCAGAATGCTCTGCACCGTGGTGGAGGGTTGGGCACCCTGCTCCAGCCAGTATGCGATTCTGTCCTGCTTCAACACGATGGCAGCCGGTTCGGTCATGGGGTCATAGGTACCCAACGCTTCTAAAAACCTGCCGTCTCTGGGAGCCTCGATGTCGGCTGCCACAATTCTGTAAAAGGGTTTTTTCCTGGTGCCTTTACGGGTCAATCTGATTCTTACTGACATATGTTGTTTTCTCCTTAAAACGGCAGCATACCTTTTAATGACCGCATGCCGCCTTTATTAAACTTCTTGATCATTTTCATGGACTGGGTGTAACTTTTCAACAGTTTGTTGACATCCTGGACACTTGTTCCGGAGCCAAGGGCAATTCTTTTTTTCCGGGAAGCCTTGATAATGCCGGATTTTTCTCTTTCTTGCGGGGTCATGGAATTGATTATCGCTTCAATTTTCACAAACTCTTTGTCATCGATATCCACCCCCTTGAGCTGTTTTTTGCTCATTCCCGGCAGCATGCCCAGCAGATCATTGACAGACCCCATTTTCCGGACGGTTTTCATCTGGTTTTTGAAGTCCTCCAATGTAAACGCGTTCTGGCGCAGCTTTTTTTCAAGGGATTTGGCTTCCTTTTCATCCACTGCATCCTGGGCCCGTTCAATAAAGGAGAGGGTGTCTCCCGTGCCCAGAATTTTGGAGGCCATCCGGTCCGGGTGGAACGCTTCCAGGGCAGTGGATTTTTCCCCCACCCCGATGAACTTCAACGGTTTGCCTGTCACCGCCTTGATGGACAGGGCCGCGCCACCCCTGGCATCCCCGTCCATTTTGGTCAGGATGGCCCCGGTCAAATCCAGGCGCTGGTCAAATGATCCGGCAATGTTGACAGCATCCTGCCCGGTCATGGCATCCGCCACCAGCAGAATTTCCGATGGATTCACCCCTTTTTTAAGGGTTTCCAGCTCCGCCATCAGGGTATCATCCATGTGCAGACGTCCGGCGGTGTCATACAAAAGGGTGTCACATCCCTGATCCCGTGCTGCCAGTTGCGCATTCTGGCAGATAGCCAGGGGCTTCATGTCAGCTGCGGTGTCAAAGACCGGCAGGTCCAGCTGGGTACCGATTTTTTTCAACTGGTCGATGGCTGCCGGCCGGTACACATCCACCGGTACCAGAAACGGTTTTCTTCCCTGTTTGCGCAGGTACAGGCCCAGTTTCCCGGCGGTGGTGGTTTTACCGGATCCCTGCAGCCCCACCAGCATGATGGATCCCATGGTGCTGGTGCCAAAATCAAGGTCCTGGTGTTCCGATCCCATCATCCCGGTGAACGCTTCATACACGATCTTGATGACCTGCTGCCCCGGGGTCAGGCTCTGCATCACTTCCTGGCCCAGTGCCCGGCTCTTTATATCTGAAATGACATTTTTTGCAACCTTATAATTGACATCAGCCTCAAGAAGTGCCATTCTTACTTGTTTTAGGCCATCTTCAATATTTTTCTCATTCAGGGTGCCATGACCTTTTAATTTTTTAAAGACCGCATCAAGTCTGTCACTCAAATTTTCAAACATACAAAGATCACTCCCAAAATATCAAATCAAATCGTTGAATTTAGATCAAAATCCGTGATAAGTCAAGAAAATATTATATTTGCAGGCAGGCAAAAAAACATGGAAAATATTTTAAATTATACCAGAGAAGACCTTTCTTTGTGGCTGGAAAAAAACGGTATCCGCGCCTTTCGGTCCGGCCAGGTGTTCAAGTGGCTCTATGTGAAACTGGCAACCGATTTTGAACAGATGACCGATCTGGGCAAAGACCTGCGTTCTTTGCTGTCACGCCACTTTTATTTTGACTGTCTGACACTGGCGGACAAACAGGTCTCAGCCGATACCACCACAAAATATCTGTTCAGGCTTACAGATGGTGCTTCCATCGAATCAGTGCTCATTCCGGAAAAAGACCATTTTACCCTGTGTGTTTCCTCCCAGGTGGGGTGTGCCATGAACTGCCGTTTCTGTCTTACCGCAAAAGGCGGATTTGTCAGAAACCTCACCGTGGGGGAGATCATTGCCCAGATCCGGGAGGTGCGGATCTTTCTGGTGGAAAACCACCTGGACCCTTTGAAATTGTCCAATATCGTTTTTATGGGCATGGGCGAGCCCCTGGCCAATTATGATGCCCTGGTCCGGGCACTGGAGATTATCACTGACACCGATTTCGGCATGAAATTTTCAGCCAGGCGGGTCACGGTATCCACCTGCGGCCTTGTGCCGGGGATCCTGGCCCTGGGCAAGACCGCTTCCGTCAATCTGGCTGTATCCCTCAATGCCACGGACAACCGGACCAGGTCCCGGCTCATGCCGGTGAACAATACCTATCCCCTGGAAAAACTGGTGGCAGCCTGTAAAGATTTTACCATGAAGCCCAGAAACAAGATCACCTTTGAGTATATTTTGATCAAAGGGGTCAATGATACCCCCGGACATGCCAGGCAGCTGGTCAGGCTGCTTGCCCCGCTCCGGGCCAAGGTCAACCTCATTACATTCAACCCGCACCCGGGATGTGATATGGCGCCGCCTGATCCAAAGACGGTGCAGACATTTCTCCAGATGCTGCTGGACAGCCATATGACGGCCATCCTCAGGAAAAGCAAAGGCGCGGATATCCTGGCGGCCTGTGGGCAGCTCCGGGCCGGACAGGCAGATGCCAATGCCATTGAAACCATGTAAAAGATCCTTATATTCTGGAACAGGATTGACATAAAAAGTGCTTTCCTGGAAAAATAGACCAAACCCGTAAATAGGAATGGAAAAAATCATGACCGATATCAGTTTGGAAAACAAACGCGTGCTGATTGTTGATGATGAACCGGATGTGCTGGATTCTCTGGAAGAACTGCTGGATATGTGCACGGTTGTGCGGGCCCAGTCTTTTGAAGCAGCTGACCGGCTGTTACACGAGCAGCAGTTTGATATTGCGATACTGGATATCATGGGGGTGGACGGTTACCAGCTGCTGGAAACCGCCAACAAAAAGGAAATTGTGACCGTGATGCTCACAGCCCATGCCCTGAGCCCGGATAATATCAAAAAATCCTATCTCGGGGGGGCGTGTTCCTATATTCCCAAAGAGGAAATGATCAATATTGAAACCTTTCTTTTGGATGTCCTTCAGGCAAAAAAAGAGGGAAAAAATCCCTGGACCAGCTGGTACCGGCGCCTGGCCGCTTTTTGTGAAAAAAAATTCGGCAAGGACTGGGACAAGGACGAAAAAGAGTTCTGGGAAAAAATGATCTATTATTGATTTAACGCGGGAAACCCGCAACCCGAGTGTTCCTCCTCATCCCCTTGTTTTTTTGACAACAACCGAGGCATACGGAACAACTGAGGCGTATGGCATTAAAACCCTTCCTCCATTGGTGCCGGTCAGATCAGCAGTTCCTGGAAATTGGAAGCAGCCGGGGTGGTGACCCTGATCAAGGTCTGCCGCCCTTTTTCTGTGACCCGTATCTCTGATATTTCCCCAGGCCCGGCTTTTGTATAGGCAGCCGTCATGGCGGCGGCCGTCTGGATCTGGGTTTTGCCGTAACTGCCGAAAAGCAGGCAGACAGGTCCGGGAAGGGTGGTATGGTCCAGGCGGACATCAGAAGCCGGGTCATACCATGCCAGGATCTGCTGGTTGTCATACCGGGATCTTCCCATCACCAGTTTGCAGCTGTCTGTGAGCCGAAAGTGCCGGCCGTACTTGAGTAGGTGCAGATGGCGTTCCGCCTGGTCCTTCTGAATATACAGCAGGTCCCTGAGCCGGATGGAGAACTGCTTGTCCGTAAGCAGGCAGCCCCCGGCAGGGGCCGGGTAATCGGTGATACCCAGCTGTTGCGCCAGAGCCATCTGTGGTTTTCTGGTCCGCCCGCTGATACCCAGCAGTTTTGTTCGGTCCACCAGGCCCCGGGTTTCCATTGGGGTTTCCGGCAGGCACAGGGCGCTTAAGGGTCTGAGGATAGCGCCCTTGAAAGAACTGTTTTTCTCCACATACCGGAGGGCGGTCTTTGTCTGGGATTTGGGCCGCTGGCCCACCACTTCTCCGCTGAACAAAAAATCAAATCCCTTTTTGTTCATGATATGCCCTGCCGTTTCAAACATCAGGGCATGGCAGTCCATGCAGGGGTTCATATTCTTGCCGAACCCTGCTTTGGGGGCGGACATCATCTGCATGTATGCGAAGGTGATATCTTTGACCAGAAGGGGAATGCAGCAGTATTCCGATGCTTTTCTTGCCTTGTCAGCGGAAAAAAACGGGGTCTCAAAGCTGATCCAGGTCACGTCAATGCCCTGGTTTTTGAGCACCAGTCCCGCCAGCATGCTGTCCAGCCCGCCGGAACACAATCCCAAAGCCCGCACAGGGCTTGTACTTTTTTTGTGTGTCATATATAACATTTTTTCATGAACAAGTCGGACGTAATATGGTTGCTCCAGACATTAAAAGACCGGTATCCGGATGTCAAGACCCAGCTTGTGCACAACACCCCGTTTCAGCTGCTGACGGCAACGATTTTGTCGGCCCAGTGCACCGACCGTCAGGTCAACCAGGTGACACAGCAGCTTTTTGCCCGGTTTCCGGATCCCGGTGCATTGGCCAGGGCCTCTCTGGCTGATATCAAACAGCTGATCTATTCCACCGGATTTTACAACAACAAAGCCAAAAACATCAAAGCCTGCGCCCGGGCCTTGCTGGACCGCCATAACGGGCAGGTGCCCGATGATCTGGATCTGCTGGTAAAACTGCCCGGTGTGGGGCGCAAGACCGCCAATGTGGTCCGCTCGGCTGCCTTCGGCCATCAGGCTGTCGTGGTGGACACCCATGTAGGGCGCATATCCTTTCGACTGGGCCTGACAAAAAGCCGGGATCCGGTGAAGGTGGAATTTGATCTCATGCAGATCATTCCTGAATCCGCCTGGAGTGATCTGTCTTTGCAGCTCATTTATTTTGGGAGGGAAATCTGTGATGCCAGAAAACCATTGTGCAAAACGTGTCCTTTGTTTGATATCTGCCTGTTTCCGGAAAAAGGGTAAAACCGTATGAACAACAGTATAAACCCGGGTGGCCGGTGGAAAACAGCAGGGATTTTCCTGTTCCGGCTGGTGCGGGTGGCCCTGGTGCTGGCGGTTGCGTTTGCCGGTGCCTTCTGGCTGTATGCGCACCGGACCACCCCTGAGAAAAAAACCAGACAGGCCCCGAAGCCCATGGTCCGGGTGATGGTCCTGTCACCTGAATCCAGGGTGATGACCGTGACCGCATACGGCACGGTGGCCCCCCGCAGAGAGGTGCGTATATCCCCGGAAGTCCCCGGCCGCATCAACACCCTTCACCCTGGTTTTGCGGCCGGCGGCAGTTTTCAAAAAAACGACCTGCTGGTGGGAATAGATCCGGAACCGTTCCGCCTGGACCTTCAAGCGGCCCGGGCACAAATCAGCCAGGCAGAAGCCGATATCCGCAGCCTGGAACAGGAGATAAAAAACCTGGAACAGGACAAAGACTTGTACCAGGCGGCCCTGGCCCTGGCCCAAAAAGAGCTGGACCGGGTAAAAAACCTGAAGGTCCGGGATTTTGCCTCCCAGAACACCCTGGACAGGGCGGAGCAGCAGGTGGTGTCCGCCAGAATCCAGCGCCAGTCAGTCTTCAACCGTCTGGCAATGGCCAGGCCCATGATGGCCCAGAAACAGGCGGCCCTGGCCCTGGCACGGGTGGATGCGCAAAAAGCGGAACTGGCACTGCAGAAAACACAGATCCGGGCGGATTTTGACGGATTTGTCCTGGCCCGGTCTGCCCGGAAAGGAGAATATGTCTCACCGGGCCAGGTTTTGGCCGTGATGTATGAAAAAGGGGCACTGGAGGTGGATGTGAAAATCCCCATGGAAAAGATGCAGTGGATCCCGATGGGTGCTGCCGGAGCCACCCCGCCAGAGGCCCGGGTGACAATGGCCAATGGGGATGCCAGGGGTGATCAGGCCTGGAAGGCGGTGGTGGCACGGGTGCATGCTGCTGTGGATGAGCAGACCCGGACCCTGCCCCTGACCCTGGAGATCCAGGGGCCTATGGAAAATGAAAAGACCTTTGGCATGGATTTGAAGCCCGGGACCTTTGTCATGTGCCGGATATTTGGTGTAGAAAAGGACCAGGTATATACCGTGCCCAGGCACCTGCTCAAACCCGGGAACCGGCTGTTTCTGGCCACGGACGGGCACCTGGAGATCCGGCCGGTCCGGGTCTTGCGCAAAGTGCAGGATGCGGTGTACATCGCTGGCGGCCTCGAACCCGGGGACCGGCTCATTACCACGCCGGTGCCAGGGGCTGTGGCGGGCATGCCCCTGGATATCCGGACAGACGGGGCATAGCGCATGCGCTTTCTGGGCAGGTGGTCGGTGGACCACCGGGTGTCGGTGAACCTGATCATGGTGTTTGTCATTGCGGCGGGCCTGTTCACTGTGCTGCACATGAAGCGGGAGATGTTCCCCCAGTTTTCTCTGGACATGATCCATATTGCAGTGCCCTATCCCGGGGCTTCTCCCGAAGAGGTGGAAGAGGGCATCTGCATCAAGATCGAAGAACAGCTCAAGAGCCTGGAAGATATCAAGGCCATGTATGCCACCGCCCTGGAAGGCCATGGGGCTGTAACCATAGAGCTGTTCGCCGGCACAGACATCACGGACAAGCGCAATGAGGTAAAAACCCGGATCGATTTGATCGATTCGTTTCCTGTGGATGCGGAAGATCCGGAGATCACGGAAATGAAGAGCGATGAACCAGCCATTTATGTGGCGGTTTACGGGGAGGTGTCCGAACAGGTGCTCCGGAATACAGCGGAAAAAATCAGAGATGACCTGGTGGACACCGAAGCGGTCTCCCTGGCATCCCTGATCGGGGCACGGGAGTTTGAGATCTCCGTTGAGGTGTCTGAAGCAGACCTGAGAAAGTATTGCCTGTCCTTTGACCAGGTGGCCCGGGCCGTGAAAACCGGCAGCGTGGAATCCCCCGGCGGGCTGATCAAAACCCCGGGGGGTGAATTCCTGGTGCGGGCCAGGGGCAAGCGGTATACAGGAGAAGAATTCGCACAGATTCCCCTTGTGGCCCAGGCGGACGGCACCGTGCTCCAGGTGGGGGATGTGGCAAAGGTGGTGGACGGATTTGAAGACACGGACCTATACGCCCGTTTCAATGGCAAACCCGCGGTCATGGTGGCGGTGAACCGCACCGATGACCAGGATACCATTGCCATTTCAGACACGGTCATCTCCTATATCAGGGAAAACCAGTCCCGCATGCCCACAGGGATCACCCTGGGGTACTGGTTTGACATGGCGGACATGGTTCAGGACCGCATCGACCTGCTGCTGAAAAACGGGTGGCAGGGCATTGTGCTGGTGTTTATCGTTCTGGCCCTGTTTCTGGACCTGGGGCTGGCGTTCTGGGTGGCCGCCGGGATCCCCATCTCGTTTATGGGCACGTTTTTGCTCCTGGATTATATCGGGGCCTCCATCAACATGCTCACCATGTTCGCATTTATCATGACCCTGGGTATTCTGGTGGATGATGCCATTATCGTGGGGGAGAACATCTATACCCATTTCCGCATGGGAAAATCCCCGAAGCAGGCGGTCCTGGACAGCATGGACCAGATCGGGGCACCGGTGGTCATGGCCGTGACCACCACCATTGTGGCATTTTTACCCCTGATGTTTATCACCGGTATCATGGGAAAGTTTATTTCCGTCATGCCCCAGGCGGTGATCTGCATTCTGGCCATATCCCTGGTGGAGGCGTTTGTGATTCTGCCGGCCCATCTGGCCCATACCCTGGAACCTTCCCGGTCCCATCGTCCCGGGGTGTACCGGATATTGTTCTGCTGGCTTGAATGGACCAAAAAAGAGGTTAAGGCCATTCATGCACAGGCCAGGCAATGGGTGGAGACAACCCAGGACCGGGTGATCCGGCATCTGTACACCCCGCTGCTGCGCTATTGTGTCAAAAACCGGTATTTTACCCTGGCCCTGGGTACAGGGTGCCTGATTGTCAGCATCGGTATCATTGCCGGGGGCCATGTCCCGTTTGTGTTTTTTCCCAAGACCGACTCCAACTGGGTGATCTGCGAGGTGATTTATCCGCTGGGGACCCCATTCGATGTCACGGAAGCCACCATCAAACAGATTGAAAACGGGGCCTTTGCCCTGAATGATGCATTCCAGGACCAGGTGGCAGCCGGGCGGGATCTGGTGAAAAATGCCTTTTCCCTGGTGGGGGGTATCCCCCGGCGGGACTGGAAGCCCGGGGTATACGGGGGGCATTGCGGCCAGGTCTGGATCGAGATACAGCCGGCCGGGTTCCGTGCCCACACCTCCGCACCCCTTGTATCGGCCCGGTGGCGGGAGCTGGTGGGAAATATACCCGGGGTGGAGCAGCTCTCCTATACCATTGTCAGCGGGGGTCCCGGTGGCAACCCCATTGAGGTCCAGCTGGCCGGTGCAGATCTGGACCAGCTTCAGGCGGCAGCCAATGCCCTGAAGACGGAAATCGCATCATATCCAGGCACCTTTGATGTGACCGATAATTTCCGGCCCGGTAAAATGGAAAAACAGATCCACATCCGCCAGGGAGCGGCAACTTTGGGGGTGACCATGGCGGATATCGCCACCCAGCTGCGGCAGGCCTACTACGGGGAGGAGGCGGTGAAGGTCCAGCGGGGAAAGCATGACATCAAGGTCATGGTCCGGTATGCCCGTCAGGAACGGGAAACCCAGGCCAGTATTGATGAGCTTAAAATCAGGACCCCCGACGGCCGGCAGATTCCCTTGAACCAGGTGGCCCGCCTGGAAACCAGGCAGGGATATGCCGCCATCCAGCGGGTGGACCGGCACCGGGTGATCACGGTGATCTCCGATATCGATGAAGAGGCGGCCAACGCCCAGAAAATTGTGGAAGATCTCCAGACCGGGTTTCTGCCGGATCTTGTCACCCGGTTTCCCGGTGTGTCCTATGACCTGGAGGGCCAGGCCCGGCGCACCGAAGAATCCATTGACAGCCTGTCCAGGGGATTTTCCTTTGCCCTGATGGTGATGTTTCTGCTGCTGGCCAGCCAGTTCCGGTCCTATGTCCAGCCGGTGATCATCATGATCGCCATCCCTTTCGGGCTCATCGGCGCGGTTGCCGGCCATTTTATCATGGGGCTGGATATCACCATCATCAGTATATTCGGCATCGTGGCCCTGTCCGGCATTGTGATCAATGATGCTTTGATCCTCATCGATTTTACCAATGCCGGGGTCCGCCAGGGCAAAAAGGTGATGGATGCCGTGGTCACAGCAGGGAAAAGCCGGTTCAGACCGGTGCTGCTCACCTCCATTACCACAGTGGCAGGCCTGTTTCCATTGCTCCTGGAAACCAGTTTCCAGGCCCAGTTTCTCATTCCCATGGCCGTGAGCATCAGCTTCGGCCTGGCCGCCGCCACCTGCCTGACCCTGTTGTTTGTGCCGGCATTGTACGTTATTATCCAGGATCTGGTGGGGGTGTTCATCCCGGACAAAGCCCCCCTGGTCCTGCCGGAAAAAAAAGCGTAACCCCCGGCTGTTGCAGACTGCGAACCGGACGGTCAAAGACCGGTGGTGAAAAAGTTCAGTGCCGGATATGGGTCAGGCTTGTGATGATCAGGGACCGCACATGGTCATCATCCAGAGAATAATACACAATTTTTCCCTGGCGCCGGTTTTTGACGATTTTCAGTCCCCTGAGAATGCGCAGCTGATGGGACACGGCAGATTCGCTCTGGCTGCAGATGGCGGCAATATCACACACACAATGCTCCGTGTCCAGCAGGCACAGCACAATCTTCAGGCGGGAGGGATCTCCTAAGGCCTTGAATACAGACGACATTCCCATGATGTCAGCCGGGGAAGGCAAAGAGACCAGGGTGGCACTTACCCTGGCGCTGTCAATGCATTTTTCTGAACACACATCCGGTTCTTTATCCTGCATGTCCATCATTGCTGGTTCTGTTTCCGGTGGGGACAGGCATCGAGTGTGGCAATGAAATCCACAAATTTTGTAAAGGTGTGGGTGTCCATGGCATGCTCCATGCGGCAGGCAGTTTCATCTGCCCGGTCTTCATCCACGGAAAGTATCCGGAACAAAAAGTCCTTGAGCACCATGTGGCGGTGTTCAATTTTTTTGGCAATTTTTTTCCCTTCCGGGGTCAGGGTTACATATCCGTAAGGCTCGTAATTGATCAGGTTCTGGGCAGCCAGCTTTTTGAGCATCCCGGTGACAGAGCCTCTCTTGATATTGAGTTTTGCCGCAATGTCCTTGGACCGGGCCACGGTGTTTCTGGTCTGCAAATCCAGTATGGTTTCCAGATAATCTTCCAGGCTTTCGGAAAGGGGAATTGTTTTTTCCATGGGTTCCTCCATTTAGTGTTCCTGTTCTTTTTATATCCTCTTGATATAGTAAGTCAAATAAATATTTTTATCAAATGTCAATAATGTTGTTGACTAAATTAAAAGTTAGCTGTATAGAACTTAAAAACCAAAACCAAAACCAAAACCAAAAAACACATATCAGTGCATATCAATTTAAATCAAACAAAGGAGAAACCCAATGCCAAATATTCCATTGAGACAGATGCAGGTGAACCAGACCGGCACCATTGCCGGTATCAAGGCCAGAGGCGAACTGGGCACAAGGCTTCGGGATATGGGACTGGTTCCCGGCAAAGAGATCCGGATCCAGGGCAAAGCCCCGTTGTATGATCCGGTATCTTTACGGATCATGGGATTCACCCTGACCCTGCGTAACAATGAAGCAGACCATATTCTTGTGGAGGTCAATTAAAATGGGTATTGCCATCGCTTTGGCCGGCAACCCCAATTCCGGCAAAACAACCTTGTTCAATGTGCTCACAGGTGCCAGGCAGCAGGTGGGCAATTATCCCGGGGTGACCGTAGAAAAAAAACAGGGCAGGTGTGTATCCGGCAGTGATGAATTTCATGTGGTGGATCTGCCGGGCACCTATTCGTTGAGTGCTTATTCTTTGGAAGAGGTGGTGGCCAGAGATTTTATCGTCAAGGAACAGCCGGACATGGTTGTCAACATCGTGGATGCCTCCAACCTGGAGCGCAACCTGTATTTGACGCTGCAGTTCATGGAAATGGGTACACCTGTCTGCATCGCATTGAATATGATGGATGTGGCCAAAAAACGGGGCATTGACATCGATACGGCAAAACTGTCTTCCCTGCTGGGGGTGCCGGTGGTGCCCATGGTGGCCCGGACCGGCAAAGGCAGAGCGGATCTGCTCAAAACCGTGGCAACCCACGCCAAAACCCGGACCCAACCATTGCAGATCTCCTACGGAAGGGACATAGACGAAACCCTGGATGCGATGGTGGAAAAGATCTCTTCTGAACATTTTCTGACCGACCGATACCTTCCCCGGTGGGTGGCCCTGAAATACCTGGAAAATGATGTGCAGATCCTGGAAATGGGAAAAGAAGAACATCCACAGGTGGATGCCTGGCTGTCATCAAAGGCCAGGAAATTGACCCATCACCTGGATACCACCCTGGACACCCACCCGGAAGGCATGATTGCCGACCAGCGCTACGGGTTCATTACTTCCATCCTCAAGCAGGGGGTGATGACCTGTTTTCGGGACAAAAACCGGATAGAAACCTCTGACAAAATTGACAAAATCGTCACCCACCGGTTCCTGGGGCCCATGCTCATGGTGGCCGTCCTCATGGGGTTGTATCAGTTCACCTTTGCCTACAGTGCGGTGCCCGTGGGATGGTGTGAGGAATTTTTCGGCTGGCTTGCAGGCAAGGTGGACGGCCTGTTTACCGATGGACTGCTCAAATCCCTTGTGATTTCCGGCATCATTGACGGGGTCGGCGGGGTATTGGGATTTGTGCCGTTGATCATGTTCATGTTTCTGGGGATATCCTTTCTGGAGGATACCGGGTATCTGGCCCGGATGGCATTCATGCTGGACAGGATTTTCCGGCTGTTCGGCCTCCATGGTGCCTCGGTCATGGCCTTTATCGTCTCCGGCGGCATTGCCGGGGGCTGTGCCGTTCCCGGTGTCATGGCAGCCAGGACCCTCAAATCTCCCAAAGAAAGGCTGGCCACCCTGCTCACCGTGCCTTTCATGAACTGTGGTGCCAAACTGCCGGTGTACGCCCTGCTGGTGGCGGCATTTTTCAGTGAGAACCAAGCCCGGGTCATGCTCATCATCACCCTGATTTCCTGGGTGGGGGCCCTGCTGGTGGCAAAACTGCTGCGGTCCACGGTCATACAGGGGCCGGCCACCCCCTTTGTGATGGAACTGCCCCCCTACCGGCTGCCCACCTTCAAGGGGCTGGCCATCCATACCTGGGAACGGACCTGGCAGTATATCAAAAAAGCGGGCACCGTGATCCTGGGGATTTCCATTATCTTGTGGGCCATGATGACGTTTCCCCAGCTGGACACCCCCAAAAAGGCTGATGCTGGACCGGCAGGCATCCAGCAGGCGGCGGCTCAGAAAACAGGTGAAGATCATGTGGTACAGGCTTCCGCAGCCTTGAAGCATTCCATTGCCGGCCGTCTGGGAACGTTTCTGGAGCCTGTGACCCGCCTGGCCGGGTTTGATTGGCAGACCAATATTGCCCTGGTCGGGGGATTTGCCGCCAAAGAGGTCGTGGTGTCCACCCTGGGAACCGCCTATTCTCTGGGAGATGTGGACCCGGAAGATGCCGGGTCTTTGTCTGAGCGGCTGCAGTCAGCCCCTGGATGGGGACCCGTCACCGCCTTCAGCCTGATTCTGTTCACCATTTTTTACTCTCCGTGTTTTGTTGCCGTGGTCTGCATTGCCAAAGAAGCCGGTTCATGGAAATGGGGGGCCTTTTCCATGGTGTTCAACACCATTTTGGCCCTTGGGGTGTCCATCGCGTTTTTCCAGACCGCCACCTGGGTCATGTCATGATCATGGTATAAATTTTGCTGTAATGTCGCTTATTGTTGCTGTTTGGGTTGTCATGGGGAAAAACAATATTATAGTATGAATATTATTGACAGCAAATCCAATGCACAACAGAGGTGTTATATGACCGAGGAAAACAGACCCGTTACCCCTGAAATAGTGAATGGTGACGGTGAAGCGGAAACAGAAAGCACGGAAAAAAATCAAAGCGCCGGTGGACAGCTTATCCGGCAGAGCCATAAACCGGATATTCTGTATATCGTGCCCATAACCGGACGCCCCCATCTGCCGGCCCAGGTGCAGCCGCTGGTGGTCAGCAAACAGCGGTGGGAAAAAACCCTGGTCAAGGCGGCCAATGATTCCCACAGCCTGCTGGGGCTCAGCTATTTGTCTGAAGTCAAAAACAAATATGTATACAAGGAAGATTTTCCTGAAGTCGGTTGTGTGGTGCGGATGCTCAACATGGTGGATGTGGATGACAATATCCAGTTCATTGCCCAGGGCCTGGAACGGTTTAAAATCAAGAAGTTTTTGTCTGACAAACCCCCTTTTGTGGTCCAGGTGGAGTATTTCAAACCCCTGAAGGAGGATGAAGACAAGCTTAAAGCCTATGCAATTTCCATTATTAGTTCCATCAAACAGCTGCTGTCGTTGAATCCGTTGTATTCAGAAGAACTCAAACAGTACCTGGGCCGGTTCAGTCCGGATCAGCCCTCTCCGTTGACCGATTTTGCCGCCGGTATTACCACGGCATCCGGGGATGTGCTCCAGGAGATCCTGGAAACCGAATCGGTCATGGAGCGCATGAAGCAGGTGCTCATGCTGCTGCAGAAGGAAATTGAAATTGCCAAGCTCCAGACCCAGATCCGCAAGGATATCAATACCCAGGTGGATGAGAACAAGCGCAAGTTTTTCCTCAAGGAACAGCTCAAGGCCATCCAGAAAGAACTGGGGATGCAGAAAGATGACAAAACCTCGGATGTGGACCGGTTCAAACAACGATTTGAAGCACTTGATCCGCCCGAAGAGGTGGCAAAACGCTTTGAAGAAGAGATTGAAAAACTGTCAGTACTGGAAACCGGTTCTGCGGAATACGGGGTCACCAGAAACTATCTGGACTGGGTAACCGCCTTTCCCTGGGGGGTGTACTCCGAGGATAACATAGACATTGAACGGGCGGAACAGGTGCTGGACCGGGACCATGCAGGTCTGTCAGATGTTAAGGAGCGGATTATCGAGTTCTTTGCCGCCGGTGTTTATAAAAAAGATGTCTCCGGTTCCATCATATTGTTTGTGGGCCCGCCAGGCGTGGGCAAAACCTCCATTGGCAAGTCCATTGCCGAGGCCCTGGGCCGCAAGTTTTACCGGTTCAGTCTCGGCGGGATTCGGGATGAGGCGGAAATCAAGGGGCACCGCAGAACCTATGTGGGGGCCATGCCCGGTAAAATGGTCCAGGCCTTGAAGGATTCCAAAGTGGCCAATCCGGTGATCATGCTGGATGAGGTGGACAAGATCGGGATCTCTTATCAGGGAGACCCGGCATCCGCACTGCTGGAGGTGCTGGATCCGGAGCAGAATGCCGAATTTTTAGACCATTATCTGGACCTGCGCATCGATCTGTCCAAGGTGTTGTTCATCTGTACGGCCAATACCCTGGACACCGTTCCCGGTCCACTGCTGGACCGCATGGACAAGATCAACCTGTCCGGATACATCACCCGGGAAAAAATTGAAATCGCCAGAAAACACCTGTGGCCCAAGCTGCTCAAACGCAATAAAGTGGCCGCCACCACCATCACCATCACCGATCCCACCATCCGCCATCTGATTGAAGGATATGCCAGGGAAGCAGGGGTGCGGACGCTGGAAAAACTGCTCAACAAAATCATCCGTAAAAGTATTGTGACCATTTTAAAAGGGGAAAACGAAAAAGTGCGGGTGACCATCAAATCCCTGGAAAAATTCCTGGGTCTTCCGGTCTTTAAAACGGAAAAACAGATGCAGGGAGTAGGCATTGCCACGGGTCTTGCCTGGACTACACTGGGCGGGGTCACCCTGTCCATGGAGGCGGTGAAGGTGCATGAAAAAGGCTCGGGCATCAAGCTGACCGGAAAACTCGGGGAGGTAATGCAGGAATCTGCCTCCATTGCCCTTTCCCATGTGCGGGCCAATGCCAAAGCCTTTGGCATTGATGCCGGGTATTTTGATGATGCCTTTATCCATCTGCATGTGCCGGAAGGGGCCACCCCAAAAGACGGGCCCAGTGCCGGCATCACCATTACCACAGCCCTTGTTTCTTTGGCCCGCAAAAAAGGGGTCTCACGTCCCCTGGCCATGACCGGTGAGATCACCCTCACAGGCAAGGTGCTGCCTGTGGGAGGGATCAAGGAAAAGATCATTGCGGCCAGAAGATCCGGCATCAATGAGGTCATCCTGCCGGAAGGCTGCATCAGTGAATTTAAAAAACTGCCGGATCATATCAAGGAAGGCATCGATTTTTCCTTTGTTAAACACTACAAAGAGGTATTCAAACAGGTGTTTGAGAAAAAGTAGACCGGATCTTTTCCCATTTTTGTTTGGGAATCTGGGCACCCACCACCTGGCAGACCTCGTATCCGCAGGCCGATGCCAGGGCCCCGCTTTTTTCAATGGAAAAGCCGTTGGCAATGCCGAAAAGAAATCCGGCAGCCCACAGGTCCCCGGCACCGGTGGTGTCTTTGGGGGGGCGATCGGTTTTTGCGGCAATCCTGGTGACAGTGTTATCGAATGATACACAACTGCCTCTTTTTCCCAGCTTCAACACCGCATATGTGACATGTTGCGACAGGGCGTCGATGGCTTTTTCTTCCTGTGTAAAACCGGTAAAGGCGGCAGCCTCATCTTCATTGGCAATGAGAATGTCCACATATTCCCGGATCACATCTCCCAGAATCGGGCGGCAGGCGTTCACCACCTCAAAACTGGCCAGGTCCAGGGCAACCAGAGAACCGGCTTTTTTGGCTGACTGCACCGATGCCATCAGCAAATCAGGGTTGAACAGCAGGTAGCCTTCAATGATGGATATGGCGGTATCTGTAAACAGGTCCGGTGTGATACGGGCCGGGTCCATTTCTGTGGATGCCCCCAGATAGGTGAACATGGACCGCTGGGCATCCGGCGTAATTACGGAGATAACACTTCCGGTGGGAGAGGAAGACAGGGTCAGCACCGGTTCCACCCGGGCTGACCGCAAAGCGTCTTCAAAAAGGATGCCGAAATTGTCCTGTCCCCTTCTGCCGATGAACCTGGCAGCCCCCCCCAGCCGGCCCACGCCTATGATGGTGTTGCAGGCAGCACCCCCTGGAACGACCACAGGGGGCACATCGGTTTTTGCCAGGATATGGTCAATGTCAGCCGCCTCCACCAGGGTCATGCCCCCTTTTTTTTTGTCCAGCATGTTGAGAAAATCATCGGTTTCATTGATGAGGATGTCCACCAGGGCGGATCCGACACCGGTAATGCGTTTGTTGTATTGTTGTGTCACAGGATATCTCCAGATTTTTCAAAAAAGTTGTTTTGGTTGCCCCAGCATAGAAAATCCCGGGCCGTTGTCAAGGGTTTTCTGAGGGTCTTAACAAAATATGAACATATATTGATATATTTCTGGATAGCTATTGACAAATGATGAAACAGCCGGTATAAAGAAATTTTTTCCATTACTGCAGATAACCAAATACATGCACACATGGCATAACCATTTTATCACTTTCATAAAAAGGAGCATGAAATGTCAGACAATTCCTCTTTTTTGTTTACATCTGAATCAGTTACCGAAGGCCATCCTGACAAAGTGGCAGACGCCGTATCAGACAGCATCCTGGATGCCATGATGGCAGAGGACAAACGCTGCCGGGTTGCCTGCGAAACCCTGGTGACCACAGGGCTTGCCATGGTGGCAGGAGAAATTACCACAGACTGCTATGTGGAGATCCCGGAAATTGTCAGAAACACCATCCGGGATATCGGGTATAATTCCTCCACCATGGGGTTTGACTGGAAGACCTGCTCTGTTATCACCAGCATTGACCATCAGTCTGCTGACATTGCCCAGGGCGTCAACGAAGGGACCGGCCTGCACAAGGAACAGGGGGCCGGGGACCAGGGGCTGATGTTCGGGTATGCCACCAATGAAACCGAAGAACTGATGCCCATGCCCATTCTGTTTGCCCACAAACTCACCAGGCGCCTGACCCAGGTCAGGAAAAACGGGGCGTTGGATTTTCTGCGGCCGGACGGCAAATCCCAGGTAACCATTGAATACAGAAACGGCAGGCCCCAGCGGGTGGATGCAGTGGTGGTTTCCACCCAGCATACCAATGATGTGACCTATGAGGATCTGAAAAATGCAGTGGTCAAGGAAGTGATCCAGAAAATTATTCCAGGCGAAATGATGGACGGTGATACCCGGTTTTTTGTCAATCCCACGGGTCGGTTTGTGATCGGCGGCCCCATGGGGGACTGCGGTCTGACCGGGCGCAAAATCATCGTGGATACCTATGGGGGCCAGGGTAGCCACGGGGGCGGGTGTTTTTCCGGAAAAGATCCCTCAAAAGTGGACAGAAGCGCTTCCTACATGGGGCGGTATGTGGCCAAAAACCTGGTGGCATCCGGCATTACCGACAAATGCGAAGTCCAGGTGGCATATGCCATCGGGGTGGCAGAACCGGTTTCTTTGATGGTGGATTTCATGGGTACCGGCAAAATTCCCGAGAAAAAAGCGGTGGAAATCGTCAAGCAGGTGTTTGACCTGAGACCGGCCGCTATTATCGAAACCCTTGACCTGCTGCGGCCCATTTACCGGAAAACCGCTGCATACGGCCATTTTGGGCGCAAAGACCCTGATTTTTCCTGGGAAAGAACAGACAGGGCAGACCAGATCCGGGAACTGGCCGGGCGCTAAAATAAATTCAGAAAATACAAGCAATCCCAAAAGGAGCTTACCCATGCTGCAGCAAACAAAAGACCCATCTTATATAGAACTTGATGTAAACTTGAAACACAAGGTCAAGGATATCAATCTTGCCGAAGAAGGGCGCAAGGACATGCAATTGTCTGAAAAAGAGATGCCGGGCCTCATGGCCATCCGGGAAAAATACGGCCCGGACAAACCCCTGAAGGGCATGAAAATCATGGGCAGCCTTCATATGACCATTCAGACCGCCATGCTCATCGACACCCTGTATGAACTGGGTGCTGATATCAGGTGGGCTTCCTGCAACATATTTTCCACCCAGGACCATGCAGCTGCGGCCATTGCCGAAAAAGGCACTGCCGCCGTGTTTGCCTGGAAAGGGGAAACCCTGGAAGAGTTCTGGTGGTGTACGGAACAGGCCCTGCTCTGGCCCGATGGCTCCGGCCCGGACCTGATCGTGGATGACGGGGGTGACGCCACCTTGTTTGTTCACCAGGGGGTAAAGGTGGAAAAAGATCCTGCACTGCTGTCCCAGCCCGCCCACAGCCAGGACGAACGCTGTCTCATGGACCGTCTGCGGGTGTCCCAGGCACAGGATCCAAAAAAATGGACCCGCATTGCCGAAGCCATCAAAGGGGTGTCAGAGGAGACCACTACCGGTGTCAACCGGCTGTACCAGCTGGCCGCCAAAAACCAGTTGCTGTTTCCGGCCATCAATGTCAATGATTCGGTTACCAAGTCCAAATTCGACAACCTTTACGGGTGCAGAGAATCTTTGGCTGACGGCATCAAGCGGGCCACGGATGTGATGCTTGCCGGAAAAACCGTGGTGATTGCCGGATACGGGGATGTGGGAAAAGGGTGTGCCGCCTCCATGAAAGGGTATGGCGCCATTGTCCTGGTCACGGAAATCGACCCCATTTGTGCTCTGCAGGCAGCCATGGAAGGCTTTGAAGTGGTCACCATGGAACAGGCCGCTTCCCGGGGGGATGTGTTTGTGACAGCCACCGGGAATTATCATGTCATCAAAGGCGAACATATCGCTGAAATGAAAGATGAGGCCATCATCTGCAACATTGGCCATTTTGACAATGAAATCGAAATGGCCTATCTGACGGATAACCCCAAAGCCGAACGTATCAACATCAAACCCCAGGTGGACAAATGGGTGCTGGCATCAGGGCGGTCTGTCATTGTTCTGGCGGAAGGCCGCCTGGTGAACCTTGGATGCGCCACCGGCCATCCCAGTTTTGTCATGAGCAACAGCTTTTCCAACCAGACCCTGGCCCAGATAAAGCTGGCTTCGGAAAAACTGGAAAACAAGGTATATACCCTGCCCAAGGAGCTGGATGAGGAGGTGGCACGGCTGCATTTGAAAAATCTGTCCGTGACCCTGACCAGGCTGACCAGAGAGCAGGCAGAATATCTCGGGATTCCACAAAATGGTCCCTTTAAATCAGATCTTTACAGATATTGATGTTGTGGACTGTATGGTCTGTTAGACAGTGGTGTCAGCATTGTAATATCTGATTTCGGCTGTATGAACATGCCCTTTCTGCCAGGCAATGCCGCCCGGCAGGAAGGGTGTTTTTTTAGGAGCCCTTTTTTTCTTTCCAGAAATCGCGGCTTTCTTTGAGGATATCATCGATGTCATCATCCATCTTTGCGTTCTGGTCGTTGTCCTCTTCCAGATCCAGGGAGCCGAATTCCAGGCTGTCATCATCCAGGTCATCCCGGCCCAAATCAGTATCCTCAGTATGCGGGTCATCCAGATCATCCATATCACTGTCATCCAGATCTGTTTCCAGGCCTTCCAGAGAAACAGGTTCCGTATCTTCCTCTGGTTCCTGGTCAAGCGCTTCCTGGTCAAGCGGTTCCTGGTCAAGCGCCGTCCGGGAAAGGTCTTCACCGGCATCTGACTGCAGCGGTCTGGCATCCGGCGTTTCCAAAGATATGGGAGCGTTTTCAGGATCTTCAGACGCTGTCCGGTGGTGAGGCGTATCCGTGATATAGTTGCCCTGCCTGTCAAACAGAATGCTGCCGCGCATTTGAAGATCAAAATCCATGCGAAAGGCCACCTGGTTGTCATGCACCACTATCTGTCCACCCTTTGGCATAAGTGCTGTCTGCGCGATTTGATCAGCGATGATTTTTTTGACGGTTTCTGGATCAAGATTTTTCTGCACGGATGCAATCAGGTCATTCTCTCCGTTTTTAATGACTTGTGGATCAGTGATTTTCATGGATGGGCCTCCTTGCATCTAAATGTTGTAGGCAATATTGGCAAAACCGGGTTCAATGAATTTTTCCAGATCGATGATTTTTCCGATGTCCATTACATCATGCATGTACCGTTGAATTTTGTCCAGGTCGGCTGCCTCGGGATAAAGACCGTCCCAGCGGATGGCCTGGGGCTGGGAAAATACATTTTTCAGCACCTCCGGGTTGAGTCCCAGATTGCCCTGGGGATCCAGAAACGCCACTGCAATTTGCGCTGCCCGGCTTTTATCATCTTCAATATACTCACCCGTTTCCACCAGCAAAGATACAAATTCCCGGGCAGCATCAGGATGCTGCTGGATAAAATCCTCCTGCATGGCCACGATACAGCAGGGATGGTTGTCCCAGCTACTGGCAGAATAAAATTCCAGATCTCCCACCTGGGTGGCAATGGCTTTGGTGGCAACCGGTTCGGCCACCATGAAACCGGCCACGTCTTCGTTTTCCTTCATGATCTGGGGCATTTTCACAGGGGGGACCACCTCGAATCTTACATTGATGGCTTTTTTCCCGGGAACCCCGGGTTTGAGCCCCAGTTCCTTGAGGAATTTATGGGCCAGCATGTGGTGAATGGACATTTTATGGGGGATGTCCACCACCTTGTATTTGTAGAAACTCTGGAGTGAATCAAACCGGTGGTCATAGTGGCGGGATCTGACAAAAGTACTGCCGTTCTTGTGGGCAAACAATACCAGGCGGATGGGGGAATCGTAGGCAAACAGGTCCATGGCAATGGGCGCCAGTACAAACGCACAGTCGATTTCTCCGGATTCCAGTCCCTCCTGTATGGGGTTCCACCCGGCCTTCAGACTGGTGGTCAGATCAAAATACTGCGGTTCCACATCTCCGTTTTTGATTCTGTGTTTCAGTGCCCCCAAGGCCAGATGATCGGTGATCTGGATATGGGCCACATTCAGTTCCACCCGGTCACCCATGATGCTTCTTTGCTTTTTTCTGACGGCAGGCTGTGCTTTTTCACCGGAAAATGCGCGGTCAATGGCCCGGGCGATCTGGTCCTGGTCAAAGGGTTTGGGAACATGCCCATTGCCTCCGGCTTCCGTGATGGTAATCTGTTGTCCTTTGTCAGCCTGGGCTGTAGCCATGATAAACGGGAGGTCCCTGAATTCATCCAGTTTGCGCACTGCCTGCAAAAACTCCAGACCATCCATCTGGGGCATGTTCCAGTCGCTGATCACAAGATCGGGTTTTTCGGTTTTTACCTTTTCCAGTCCATCTGCACCGTTGTTTGCCATCACAAGGTTGGTATAACCGGCTTTGGTAAGGATCTGTTTGAACATGATACGCATGGTGCCTGAATCATCCGCCACAACAATTTTAATATCAGGGTTTACCGCCATTGAAACGCTCCTTAAGGTTATTGGGTATAATCGTTATATATTAGTAATAATTTCCGTGTGTATGCCATGACCAGCGCAACGTCTGCTGGAGTTTCTGGAACAGCCGGTCCAGACAAAATCCCAGGATGCCGATGGCAATGATCATGGCCATGAGTTTGTCATATGCCATGGTATCCCGCGCATCATTGATCAGGTATCCCAGACCGCTGGATACCCCCAAAAACTCTGCCGGTACCAGCACAATCCAGGCCACGCCCAGCGCCAGCCGCAGGCTTGTGAGCATATGGGGGATGGCAGATGGTATAACTATGGTCTTGATGAGCTGATAGCTGCCTGCGCCCTGGTTCATGGCCATTTTTATCCACCGGGGATTGATGTTGCGCACCCCGATGGCCGTGTTCAGTATTATAGGACAAACAGTGGCCATTACAATCAAAAAATATACGGCTGATTCAAAGCTGGCGAACAGGAGCAGGGCAATGGGCATCCAGGACAAAGGGCTGATCATGCGCACAAACTGGATGGCGGAATAGGACAGTCCCCGGATCATGGGATAAAATCCCACCAGAATACCCATGGGAATACCCAGAAAAGCAGCCAGGGATATGCCCACTACAATCCGCCGCAGGCTGGTGAATACCGACAGCCAGAACCGTTCATCTGCAAAGGCGGACATCAGGGCTTTGAAAGTGGGGCCTGGTAAAAATCCCTGGAAATGGCTGAACTGGGGCCGGGTAAACAGCAAATAAGAGACCAGTGCCCAGACAACAGCAAAAAGGGCAAGTCCCATCAGTTCATAGCGAAATCCCAATTTTGGGGGGGTGAAAATGACATTAAGGCCCATTTCTTTCGGGTTTCGGTATGTAGAGCGTTCAGTTGATTTCAACAGTCTCTTCTCTCGTATAGGGTAATGCCATTTGACAGTCGCAGAAGGGCGCCATCCCTCCCATTTCATCCATTGCCTGCAGTACGAACCGGTCATCCACCAGCTCGTTGATTGCCCGGCCGGTATCCAGCGCGGTTAAAAATGATGTATCTCCTTCCACCCGGGTGGTTTTCATCTGGTCGATGATGAACCGGGTGGCCGAGGGAAAGGGAAAGGGCTGAAAATCGATGCGCGGTACATTCCAGTCCGGATGCACCAGGTGTGCCGGATCAGGGGGGTCAAAAACCCTGCGCAGCACTTTTTGTGAAACCGGCAGATACCCCTCTCCGTCTCGGCTCAAAAGATGGGCCGTCTCTTTGGGATTTTTCCGGCACCAGGCCTGGGCACGGACAATGGCATTCATGGCT
>DATFJY010000119.1:0-4580 GCA_035268905.1 Desulfotignum sp. | reverse complement strand
CCGGGATCAATAACTATGATTCCGACGGGTTTCATCTGTCCGATGATTTTGATCCCACCGCTATGGAGGACGGCGATACCAGAGAAAACAGTGACAGCCAGAGACTGAGCCTCTTCGGTAATCTGGCGTATCAGATCAGTGATGACCTGGAGCTTGGTGTCACAGTGGAAAAAACCACAGGGGAGTACGGCAATCCGCCGACCACCCTGGATGACAAAAAAGATCCGTTTTACAAGAAACCCAAATACGACCGGACCGAAGATCTGGATACCCTTTCCGGACAGGTGTCCATGGGGTATGACCCGGAGGGAATGTTTGATTTCAGGGGGTGGGTGTTTGCCAACACCAGCGAAATGAAAAGTGCCCGGTATGATGATGACACCTACAGCACCATGACAAAGAAAAACACCTATACCAGTGACGATGAAACACAGATAAAAGGGGCTACCCTGCAGACTGGTGTGGATTTCGACACGTATGGCAGGGCGGTTCTTGCGCTGTCCACGGAAGCCAGTGATTATACCTCCGACCTCTTGAATATTGACAAGAAGAATCAGACCCCCACCTATTATTTTTATGATCACGGACTGGACATGTATTCGGCGGCGTTGGAATACAATGTGCAGCTGTTTTCCAGACTGGAGATCCTTACGGGATACAGCCATCACTGGCAAACCAAAGATACCGGCAATGATGTGGACAAGGGCAGCTATATGGCCGGTGTCAGCTTTGATCTCACCGACAGCACCACAATGCGGGCATCCTATGCCAGAAAGATACGGTTTCCGGATATCAAGCAGCTGTATGATCCAAAGTCAGGCAACACCGACCTGGTGCCTGAAGAATCAAAAAATATGGAAGCCGGTATCACCCAGCGGTTGTTCAAGGATATGGTTCTGGATGTGGCGGTATTCAAAAATGATGTGGAAGAGTACATCGAAAAAAATGACAGTACCGATCAGTACCAGAATTGGCAATCATATGCATTCAAGGGGTTTGAAATTTACCTGTTCAAACCCTTTCTCAGCACCGGCACCATCGGCCTGGGATATTCTTTTCTGGATACCGAAGATGAATCCCCGGGTGCGCAGAGAGATGAACTGCAGTACCGGCCGGAGCACAAATACACACTGGAGGTGGGGTATACATGGGATTTCGGCCTGACAGCCCATGCAGACATTCTCCATACAGCTGACCAGTATTATTATTCCGATACCTTTGAAAAAGGCAAGCTCAAGGACTATACCCTGGTCAACATCAAACTGGAGCAAAGGGTATATAAAGATACGGTATATCTGTATGTCGGGGTGGACAACCTGACCGATGAGAATTATGCGGAATCCTATGGGCTTCCCCGGGCTGGCCGGACCGGATATGCCGGGCTCAGGATGACGTTTTGATGGAGAAAGATGCATGAATTATATGGTCTGCATTGATGACACGGACATGCCGGGCACCCGGGGTACGGGATGGCTGGTGGAGGATCTGTGCAAACTGCTGGCGGCAGAGAAACTGGCGGTTACCACGGCCATCAGCCGGCATCAGCTGTTTGTGCACCAGGATATCCCTTATACCTCCCATAATTCCGCCATGGGGTTTGACATGAGCCTGGAGCAGGGAACCATTGATGATATCATGGCCCTGTTCACAAATTTTCTGGAAACCCGGACGGAAAAAGGATCAGACCCCGGCCTGTGTGTGGCACCGCTATCAGGTCCGCTAAACAGGCAGAAATTTGTGGAACTTGTGGCATTCGGCAAAGCAGCCAAACAGCAGGTGCTGACCAAATCCGATGCCTATGGCCTGGCTGCTGCAAGCGGAGTGCATTTATCGGAACACGGTGGTACCGGTCAGGGCGTGGTGGGGGCATTGGCCGGCATCGGCCTGCGGCTGTCTGGCAATGACGGCCGGTACAGAGGGTGGTACCATCTGGGCCGGCCCGGAGATATCGTCAGTGTGCGGTCCCTGTGCGCCCATCCGTTTGTGGATCAGCTGGTCACCGTGACCGGGGAGGTGCTGTCCCCGGATACCCGGGTGATGATGGGTTCGGAAAAAACAAAAACCGTGCGCCTGGACCACAAACAGGTGATTGTGGTGGCACCCTGTGAAGCGGATGCATGTCCCGGCATCGTTTTCCGCACCATAACCAAAAAGGAAGCAAAGCAATATTGAAATCCCTTCCCGGGCTTCGGACAGGCTTGTTTGTGCTGATTGCGGTTTTTCCGCTGCTGCTGGGCGTATTTTCCATTTTCCTGGGCAGGTACCCCATATCGGTGCAGGAGATTGCCGCCCTTGCAGCCGCCGTACTTACCGGCAGGGAGGTGGACCCCACCCATTTCAGTGTCATTGTGTATGTCCGCATGCCCCGTATCATTCTGGGTGCGCTCGTGGGGGGAAGTCTGGCGGTGAGCGGGGCCGCTTTTCAGGGATTGTTCCGCAATCCCCTGGTGAGTTCTGGGATGCTGGGGGTCAGTTCCGGCGCAGGATTCGGGGCGGCCCTGGCCCTGATTCTGTGTGACCGGTATGTGTATGTGTATCCCTTTGCATTCGGGTTCGGGCTGCTGGCGGTGCTGCTGTGTTTTTTTATCGGCCGGTTCACCGCCTCCACCCATGCCATCACCCTGGTGCTGGGCGGGGTGATCGTGGGATCGATTTTTTCCGCGCTGATATCCCTGCTCAAGTATCTGGCTGATCCCTATGACGAACTGCCGGCCATTGTGTTCTGGCTCATGGGAAGCCTGTCCCGGGCGGAGTATGACCAGATTCTCACCGCCGGTATCCCCATGGCCGCCGGATCCCTGGGCCTGATGATCATCCGCTGGCGGTTGAATGTGCTGGCCATGGGTGACAGGGAAGCCCATTCCCTGGGCCTCAATGTCAACGCCAACCGGGTCTTCATCATCGTCTGCGCCACCCTGGCAACCGCCGGTGCCGTGTGTGTCAGCGGTGTCATCGGATGGGTGGGGCTGGTGGTCCCCCACATGGGAAGGATGCTGATGGGAAACAACAACCGGGATCTGATACCGGTGGTTTTTTGCATGGGGGCGGCATTCCTGATCCTGGTTGATGATCTCAGCCGCCTGATGAGCACCAGTGAAATACCCCTGGGGATTTTGACATCCCTTCTGGGGGGGCCGTTTTTTATTTACCTGCTCAGAAAGACAAAAGGCCGGGAATGGTAACAGGAACTGATACAGACAAGACGCTTCTCGAAACAAAAGAAAAAACCCTGATCGAAATGAGGGATGGGGCGTTTTCCTTTGGACAGACCCTGATTTTCAAACAAGTGAACCTGCAGGTTGCAAAAGGAGAAATTTTCTGCCTGCTGGGGCCCAACGGCTGCGGAAAAACAACCTTGATCGACTGTGTGCTGGGCATCCTCCGGTTGGACAGCGGCCGTATCTTTTTGAAGGGCCGGCCCTGGACCGGTCGTTCCTCCCGAAAAACCGCCCAGGTGATGGCATATGTCCCCCAGCGGCATGACCGGCATTTTGCTTTTTCCGTTCTGGACCTGCTGCTGATGGGCAGAACCCCCTATACGCCGTTTTACGGGGCACCGGGCAGGCCTGACATGGACAAGGCAAAAAATATACTGGATATGTTCGGCCTGTCCCATCTCATGCACCGGGACTACACCCTTCTGAGCGGCGGCGAAACACAGCTGGTGATGATCATGCGGGCCCTGATCCAGGATACCCCGGTCATCATCATGGATGAGCCCACATCCCACCTGGATTTCAGGCATGAACTCATGGTGCTGGAAACCCTGGTCCGCCTGGTCAGAGAGCAGCACCTGACCCTGGTCATGGCCACCCATTTTCCCAATCATGCCTTTTATTTTGAAAATGCCGGCATTCCTGTTTCCGTCAATTTCATGGGAAACCGGACCGTGTACCCCGCTGGCAGGCCTTCTGAAGCCTTGACTGAAGCCAATCTGGCCCGGTTTTATCACATAGAAACCGCAGTGATGACCCACACCCTGCCGGGAAAAGGCATAATGAAACAGATTGTTCCCCTAAAAACCCTGGACAGTGAAGCAGAAACAACTCCGTGAAATACTGCCTGCATATGACCATCAGCTGTGTTGTTTTTCTGGTGCTGGTACACATTACCGCTCCCGGACCGGTACAGAGCGAAGACCCTGTGACAGTCACGGATTTTACCGGCAGAACCCTGACCCTGGACCGGCCCCCTGCGCGCATTGCCTGTCTGTATGCGTTTACCGGTCATGTGGTTGCCCTTCTGGGGCGGGGGGAAGATATGGTGGCGGTGGTGGATGGTTTGAAAAAAGACCTGCTGATCCAGCAGCGGGTACCCGGAATAAAAGACCTGCCCGTTCCTGCCAAAGGCGGCTTCATTCATATTGAAACCCTGTTGAAGACAGATGCGGATATGGTGTTTCTCAAGCCGGAAACCGCTGCATCACAAGCGGAAATCAAGAAACTGGAGCGGTTTGGCCTGCCCTGGTTTGTGGCAGGGTACCGGAACATGGCAGAGCAGATGACCACCATTGAGATGATGGGAAAAATATGCGGCCGCAAGGAAAAAGCCCTTGCCTACACCCGGTATTACCGGGATAT
>DATFJY010000118.1:0-6680 GCA_035268905.1 Desulfotignum sp. | reverse complement strand
GTCCTCTTCCACCACCCCCTATGAAATGAAGACCAATTCCCATCCGGTGGGCAATCCCGATACCCCTTTGAACCCGATCAAACTGGCCCTGGCCTATGGCAGCTCATTTGTGGCCAGGGGATACGCAGGAGATCCTGAAGGCATGAAAGCGATTATCAAGGCCGGGACCCTGCACAAAGGGTTCAGTTTTATCCAGATTCTCACCCCCTGTGTGACCTTTGACAAGGCCAACCGAACCTGGAAAGCGCTCAAGGAAAATGTCTGTTGCCTGAATCTGCACCTGCCGGCCCCTGACAACATGGAAAGCGCCATGCGGGCCGCGGAAAATGAGCCTTACGGGGTGGGGATATTTTTCCAGGACAAGGTGCGTCCCAGCTACCAGGATACGCTGCGGATGTTGAATGCATAGACAGGGGTTTGCGGCAGGGATCACCCGTTTTCCAATTCTGAGAGCAGCTGTCTTGCATGGTCTGCGCCGTCAAATGTGTCGCTGATTTCCAAAGCTTTTTTCAAAGCATCCATGGCCGGCTGTCTGTCCCCTTTCTTGTGGTAGGCCAGCCCCAGATGGTAGTTGACAACAGGGTGATCCGGTATTTTTTTCACACTGTCTAAAAATTCAATCAAGGCATTGCCGTAAAGGCCTTTTTTGTAATATGCCAGCCCCAGGGTATCCATGATGCCGGGGTCTTCCGGCAGTTTTGATTTGGCGATGCGGGCCAGGCGCAGGGCCTCATCATACTGGTCTGTGGTGGTGAGCAGCAGGTAGGCCAGGTTGTTGGCGGCAGGGGCGAATTCCGGGTTGATTTCCAGGGCTTTTTTATAGTGCTCTGCCGCTTTTTCCTGTTCTCCGGTGCTGTCGTGGATGGTGGCGATCATCATATGGGGCATGGGCAGGCCGGGATTTTTTTCCAGGACGGTTTCATAGTTGGCAATGGCTTTTTCCCTGTCTTGTTCAGACAAAGCGATCTTTGCCAGCATGTCATAGGGCGGCAGATAATCCGGGTGGGCAGCAATGGCTTTTTCCAGGGATTTTTCCGCATTTTCAATATCTTTTTGTGCCATAAAAATACTGGCCTGCATATTGTGCACCACCGCTGTCATGATGTTGTTGTCCGCCTGTTCATAGATGGCCAGCTGGTCTGTGCACAGCTGGTGGGCGTTTTCAAAGTCTTTTTGGGCCAGACGGATACGTACCAGCAGGGAAAACACATCAATGAGCTGGTTGTTGATCTCCCGTGCATCAGATAAATGCTTTTCCGCCGCATCAAAATCCTGGAGCCCAGCCTTGAGCAGCCCCAGCTGGTAATGGCCGGTGGGATTTTCCGGCTGCCACTGGATCAAGGACAACAGGTCTGTTTCCGCTTCATCGAACTGCCGCAGCCCCATATGCGACTTTGCCCTTATCAGTTTCAAGCGGTAGTTGTTCGGATCCAGGGCCAGGGCCTCTGTTGCCGCATCCCGGGCTAGTTCATACGAACGTTCCTGCAGATAGATATCTGCCAGCAGCATCCGGGCTTTCAGATATCTGGGGTTAAGTTCCACCGCCCTGGCAATGGATGATTTTGCATTGTCATAATTACCGGTGCCGATATGGCCCATGCCTTTGAAATAATGCACCCGCGGCTCATTGGGTTCCTCTTTTTCCAACTCACTTAAAATTTTAAGGGCGTCGGAAAACGCTTTTTTATAGATTAATACCTCACTTTTCAGCATTTTGGCAGGTACATACCCGGGACGCTCGGAGAGCATCTGTGCAATCAGTTTTTCCGCTTCCGCCATGTTCCTTTCGGCATAATGAAACCGGGCCAAGGTATTTTTCAATGAGATATTATCCGGGTTTTCTGTCAGGGCCGCTTCATAGATCTTTTGGGCATCCTCCTTGCGGTCGGTTTTTTCATAAAACCGGGCAAGGACCATCTTTGGTTTGAGGTCTTTGGGGTCTGCCTGCACCGCCCGGGTATAGGTTTCTTCAGCAAGGCCTGTTTTGTTCTGGTTCAGATACAGGTTTCCCAGCATGATAAAGGGTTCCGGGTTATCCGGTGTGATCTGGGCGGCCTGTTTCAACTGCTGTTCCACTTTGGCGATGTCCTGCTGCCGCAGGTAAAAGCTGATGAGCACCATCCGGATACCCAGATTTTCCGGGTGCATCGCGACTGTTTTGCGCAGCAAATCTTCTGCTGCCTGGTTTTCTTTGTTGAATACATGGATCCTGGCCTGGTTCTGCATGGCCAGAATGTTTTCCGGCTCTATGGCAAGCACCGCTTCGTACAGGGAGAACGCCTTGTCAAACAATTGCTTCTGCATGAAAATCTGGGCTTTCACCAGCATGGCTTCCGTGTTTTCAGGCTCTTTTTCCAGGACAAAGGAAATTTTTTCCATGGCCTGTTCCGGCTGCTTGCCCAGCACCAGAAATTCCGCAATTTTCAGATGTGCCTCCACATCCTGTTCATTGAGCTGCAAAATTTTGTTATAAACGGAAAACGCCTCTTTTGGCCGGCCCCGTTTGAGCATGTTCTTTGCCAGCAGATGGTATCCGTCCACAAACTCAGGATCTATTCCCAGTGCGTTTTTCAGCTCAATTTCCGCTTTGCCGTATTCACCGTTTTCATAAAAAGCGGTGGCTTTTTCATAAAAGGCCGCTTTTTTCTCATCATCAGACCGGCATCCCAGAAGAGATATGGCGATAAACACAAAGCAACACAATCTAAAAACAGATTTCATGAATCTTTCCTTATATTAGTTTTCTTCAAAGCCTTGAATATACATTTGTCATATGCTAATGATTTGTCAACAAAAAGTGTGATATCGTTGAAAAAATCAGTCAGCAAAAAGAGATCAGGTTGAAACTTTCCCATATTTTACCGCTATTGATCATGTGTATACTGCTTTTGTATGCACCAGGTCATGCTTTTTTCTGCGCTGATGACCCGTCTGAAGAATTACGCATTGACCATACACCATATGAAAGTCCAGTTCAAGGCAATAATCCTTTAATGGATGCGCCTTTAAAACTGTATGACAATTTTGTGTATACCGATCCGGTGTACTTTCTTTCCAGGGGACAGGATGGTTTTGTTTTCGTGGACCAGGTCTTTGTTGACATGCCGTTGCGGCTGCTGTCAAAAAAAAATATCATTCCGGAAAATGCCATTGACAGAATGCTTGTGTCCAATCTGCGCATCAAGGCCATTGTTGAAAAATACAAACAACTGCAGATCCAGGCCATGGCGCTGCTGCAGACAAACCGGGCTGCTGACAGCCCTAAAAGTGTCCCGGAAAATGGTATCACCAATAAAAATCCGTCCGGGAAGCGCACTGATGATATTCAAAAAGAAAAACAAAAACTGGGACGGATACTGCGGGGTATCACCCAGTCAACTAATGTGCCTGCAAGAAAATCGGCCGGAGATCCCATTATAGTTTCTGATACCTATTTTTCCGGCGGAAAAAGCCCGCAACCCGGCAGTCGGAATCTGACAGATGATGCAAAAATTTCTTCAGGCAGCTCACAGCCGTTTGATGCTGACTTTTCCCGGCCTGCAAATGTACTGCTGAACCAGCCGGACACCAGCCTGCCCTGGATATTTGACCGGTTTTTGAAAATTTGGAAATTTGTCCTGGAGCACCGCATTGAAATCATTACCTATATGATGTTTATCCTGCTGGCCGGGTTTTTTGTGTCTTTGCGGGTGAAAAAATGAGGTGGTTTCTTGTCCTGCTGGTGGTGGCTTTATGCGTTATGGTGTCAGGCTTTTTGGTTGGGTGCGACAGCAGCCGGGATACGTTGACCCCCCTGGAAAAAGGGGACCTGGCATTTGCCAGGCGGGAGTACGGCATGGCTGTGAATATCTGGAAGAAGATCCATGCAGATGATCCGGACAATCTTGTTGTCATAAACCGGCTGGGGGAATGCTATCTGAAGCTCGGCCGGCCTGAGCGGGCCCTGGTGTTTTTTGAAAAGGCGAACAGCAAAAATCCGGAGAATATCGATACCCGGGTCAGGCTGGCCCAGCTGTATATGCTGACCTGGCAATTTGACCGTGCAAATGAGATTTGCACTGCCCTGGAAAAAAAACAAATTGCCCATCCTGGTTATTATCTGGTGAAAGCAGATATGGCTGTTCTGGACGGAAAGCCCCGTGTGGCGGAAAAATATTACCGGGATGCGGTTATTGCCTCCAAAGATGCGCTGCGGGCATTGATGAAGCTGGCCATTTTTCTCAAATCACAGAACAGGAATTCTGAGGCAAAAGAAATTCTGGCCATTGTGGAAAAAAATACCATCCGGTCTGCTGCCATTTTTCTACTGCTGGCAGATTATTACCTGCTGGACAATGATTTTGATACGGCAGAAACCCATTTACAGCAGGCAGTAGGGCTTGAACCGGAAGATTTGGGATTGCGCCTCCATCTGGTGCAGTTTTATATCAGTGCCGGTAAAAATGCCCTGGCCCAGCAGATGCTGGAAACCCTGACACAGCAGCAGGATGATTTTTATCTGTGGATGACCCTGGCAGATGTGTATATCATGAACAGCCGGCTGGAGAAGGCCAGGGACCTGATTGAACGGCTGAAAAAAGTGTTCACCGACAAAATGGCACAGTTTGAACTGCTTCAAGGCAAGTACTGGTTGTATGCCCAAAAACCCGTATTTGCCACGGCACATTTGAAAACCGCCCTTGAACTGCAGCCCGGACTGGTGAATACCCGGTATCTGCTGGGGCTCACCCACATGCTCAACGGAAAGATCAAACTGGCTGAAAACAAGCTGGTGCAGACCCTGCAGCTGGATCCGCGTCACCATGATGCCCTGGCCCGTATTGCAGGGCTCCTGTACAAGAAAAAAGAATATGATCTGTCCATACAATATCTGGATGTGTTTGTCACTACCTATCCTGAGGATGCGTCAGGTTATCTGTTAAAAGGGCTCAACCTGCTGGGGCTGCAGAATTATGCCGATGCACGCCGGCAGTTTCTCAAGGCCCTTGCGCTGACAACAGACACCCATGTGCCGTTGTATTATCTGGGCCGGGCAGATGAGCTTTCCCAGAATTATCCCCGGGCTTTGGCCTATTACAAAAAGGTGTGTGAGACCCAACCCTTTCTTGTGGATGTCTGTTTCCGCCATCATTTGATGTTGCTGAAAACCGGCGGGACAGACAAGGTGCAGGACCATGTCACAGGGCTGCTGGCCAGTGACAACGATACCCATCTGGCATATTATGCTGCTGCCAAACTGGCCGGACAGATGAACCAGGCAAAACTGCAGATTGCCCTGCTGGACCGGGCCATTGCAAAGGATATGCGCTTTGGTCCTGCCTATGTTGCCATGGCTGGTGCCTACAAAAAAAATCAGCAGTTTTCCGATGCCGTAAAAATTCTGCAAAAATGCACACAGCAGAATCCGGATTACGAACCTGCCTGGATCGCCCTGGCCCGTTGCAGCGTTGACGGCCAGGATTTTGCGGGGGCCCTGGAAATTCTGGAACAGGCAAAAGAAAAACTGCAGGGATCCCCGGTTTTTTTAAGCAACCTGGCCTGGCTGCTTCTGGAAAACAACAAAGATGTAAGCAGGGCTTTGACCCTGGCCCAGACCGCTTATGAACAACTGCCGGACAATATTGCCATCGGCGATACCCTGGGCTGGGCCTATTTTCACAAGGGAATCTATTCCCAGGCCGTCTGGCTGTTTTCAGATCTTGTCCAAAAAGCCCCGGAAAATCCCATGATCCACTACCATCTGGGCATGACCCTTTACCGCCAGGGCCATGTAGACAAGGCGGTTTTTCATCTGGATGCGGCAAAAAACGCTGGGTTGCCGCCTGACCATGTCCAGACCATAGATGAAGTGATGGCAGAGATAAAGACTTTGGAAAAGGATGCAGCTGATACTTTGGAAAAAGCAGATGCAGAATCTTTGCTAGTGTTTCCTGAAACGCCGGACAAAGATCTGGATATCATCACCCCGGACTGGAATGGGCAAGATGTTCCCCTCACACAGTGACTCCCCCACCACTTAGGCCGAAGGTCATCCATGAAAGATAATGGTAGCTAAGTGGGGGAAATAGTCACAGAAACAGGAATGCTGCTGGCGGATGACCCAATTATGCTGTATGATTCGGCTGAATTTATCTGAAACCGATGCAGTACAGGAGATGTGCATGGAAAAAAATCCCCACCACCTTGTCATGGGGGAACTGGTTGATTTTCTGACAAATGATACCCTTGCCGATACCCATGATGAACGCTACCGCCAGAAGATTGCCAGGCATCTGGTCCAGGTGTGCGGGTATGACAAAACCGATATTCACAGCCGCCGGGAGGTGACCATCCGGGCCGGTCTGCAGTCTGCTTTGGTTCGGATTGATTTTCTTGTCCAGGCCGGGGAGAAAGCCGGCATGATGGTCCGGTTTGCGCCCGGGTCCCTTGTGACCAGAAGGCTTTCCAATCTGGCAATGTCACGCATTGTTTTTTCCTACCAGATTCCAGTTGTTGTCATCACCAATGGCGAAGATGCGGAAATCATCAACGGCCTTACCGGCAGGGTCACAGGCCATGGCATTGACAGCATGCCTGACAGACAGGCCCTGGCAGCGCTGGACAGCCGGACCGCTTTTCCTGTGATCTCTGAAGATCTGTTTGAAAAGGCATCCCGGATCGCATTTGCCTGTGAGGTGGAC
>DATFJY010000117.1:0-5256 GCA_035268905.1 Desulfotignum sp. | reverse complement strand
ATGACAATTAATAACTTTTTTGTTGATTTTTGGCTGCAATAGCAATATTGTGACCCAATTTAAGACCAACAAAGACAACACAATGAAATGAAAAAGGAAGGAAAAGGAAGGAAAATGAAACACAAAGTATTGTATCTGGTTTGTGCCGTTTTTTGGACATGCCTGGGGTTGGCCCTGGCAACGGCAACCACAGGGGCGGCGGAAGAAACAACGTCCCGGACAACAACGGCCTATTCCCTCGGGGAGGTGGTCGTTTCAGCAGACAGGACGGGGAATGGGCCCGTTAAAACCGTGGGAATTACGGCGGAGGACATTGAAAAAAGGCATGCCCTGACCCTGGCAAAGGCCCTGGAACTGCTGCCCGGGGTTGACATTCGCAGGGGCGGACAGGGGATTCCCAGGGTCAACATCCGGGGCTTTCGAAGCCGGCACACCATTCTGCTGCTCAACGGTATCCCCATCAATTCCACCTATGACAGCCAGTTTGATCCCAACATGATTTCCACGGAAAACATTGCAAAAATCAAGGTCTCCTACGGCGGCCATTCCGTGCTCTACGGCCAGGGAGGACTTGCCGGGGTCATCAATATCATTACCAAACAGGGGACACAAGGGCTTGGCGGAGATATCTCGGGAGAGATGGATGAACACGGCAATCATTACACCAAATTTAACATGGCAGGGGGAAAGGAGAGGGTGAGTTTCTTTGCCGGGATCAACAATTATGATTCCGACGGGTTTCATCTGTCCGATGATTTTGATCCCACTGCCATGGAAGACGGCAATACCAGAGAAAACAGTGACAACCAGAGACTGAGCATGTTCGGCAACCTGGTGTATCAGATCAATGATGACCTTGAACTCGGTGTCACAGTGGAAAAAACCACGGGCGAATACGGCAACCCGCCGACCACCCTGGATGACAAAACAGATCCGTTTTATAAGAAAGCCAAATACGACCGGACCGAAGATTTTGATACCCTTTCCGGACAGGTGTCCATGGGGTATGACCCTGGGGGGAGGGTTGATTTCAGGGGATGGGTGTTTGCCAACACCAGCGAAATGGAAAATGCCCGGTATGATGATGACACCTACAGCACCATGACAAAGAAAAACACCTATACCAGCGATGATGAAACACAGATAAAAGGGGCCACCTTCCAGACCGGTGTGGATTTTGACACCTGGGGCAGGGCCGTTGTTTCCCTGTCCACTGAAGCCAGTGATTATACATCCGATCTTTTGAACGTTGACAAGGACAACCAATCCCCGACCTATTATCGTTTTGATCACGGTCTGGACATGTATTCAGCAGCCCTGGAATACAATGTGCAGCTGTTTTCCAGACTGGAGATACTTGCCGGATACAGCCACCACTGGCAGACCAAAGATGCCGGCAGTGATGTGGATGACGGCAGCTATATGGCCGGTGTCAGTTTTGATCTCACCGACACTACCACGGTGCGGGCATCCTATGCCGGAAAGGTACGTTTCCCGGATATTAAACAGTTGTATGATGGAAAATCGGGCAATGCCGACCTGGTTACCGAAGAATCCAAAAATTATGAAGCCGGCATCACCCAGCGGTTGTTCGAAGATATGACCCTGGATCTGGCGGTATTCAAAAATGATGTGGAAGACTATATCGAGAAAAACGACAGTACTGACCAGTATAAAAACTGGGAGACATATGTTTTCAAGGGGGTTGAAATTTATCTGGTCAAACCCTTTCTTGCCACCGGCACCATCGGCCTGGGATATTCTCTTCTGGATACCAAAGATGACTCCCCGGGGGCCCAAAGAGATGAACTGCAGTACCGGCCGGAACACAAATACACGCTGGATGTGGGGTATACATGGGATTTCGGCCTGACAGCCCATGCGGACATTCTCCACACGGCTGACCAGTATTATTATTCCGATACCTTTGAAAAAGGCAAGCTCAAGGACTATACCCTGGTCAACATCAAACTGGAGCAAAAGGTATATAAAGATACGGTATATGTGTATTTGGGCGTGGACAACCTGACCGATGAGAATTATGCGGAATCATACGGCCTGCCCCAGGCTGGCCGGACCGGATATGCCGGGCTCAGGATGACGTTTTGATGGAGAAAGATGAATGAATTACATGGTCTGCATTGATGACACGGACATGCCGGGCACCCGGGGTACAGGATGGCTGGTGGAAGATCTGTGCAACCTGCTGGCGGCAGAGAAACTGGCTGTAACCACGGCCATCAGCCGGCATCAGCTGTTTGTGCACAGGGATATTCCTTATACCTCCCATAATTCTGCCATGGGGTTTGAAATGACCCTGGGGCAGGGAACCATTGATGATATCATGGCCCTGTTCAAAATGTTTCTGGAAACCCGACCGGAAAAAGGATCTGATCCCGGCCTCTGTGTGGCGCCGCTATCAGGCCCGCTAAACAGGCAGAACCTTGTGGCATTCGGCAAAGCCGCCAAAAAGGAGGTATTGACCAAATCCGATGCCTATGGCCTGGCTGCTGCAAGCAATGTGCATTTATCGGAACACGGCGGTACCGGTCAGGGCGTGGTGGGGGCCCTGGCCGGCATCGGACTGCGGCTTTCCGGCAATGACGGCCGTTACAGGGGGTGGTACCACCTGGGCCGGCCCGGGGATATCGTCAGTGTGCAGTCCCTGTGCGCATATCCCTTCGTGGATCACCTGGTCACCGTGACCGGAGAGGTGCTTTCCCCGGATACCCGGGTGATGATAGGGTCTGAAAAAACAAAAACCGTGTGCATGGACCACAAACAGGTGATTGTGGTGGTTCCCTGTGAAGGGGCGGCATGTCTTGGCATCGTTTTTCGGACCATAAACAAAGAGGAAGCCAAGCAATATTGAGATTTTTTTTCAAGCACCGGACCGGTTTGTTTGTTGTGATTGCCTTTTTTCCGCTGCTGCTGGGCGTTTTTTCCATTTTCCTGGGCCGGTACCCCATATCGGTGCAGGAGATTGCCGCCCTTGCGGCCTCCGTATTTACCGGCAGGGAGGTGGACCCCACCCATTTCAGTGTCATTGTGCATGTCCGGCTGCCCCGTATCATTCTGGGTGCGATGGTGGGGGGAAGTCTGGCGGTGAGCGGGGCCGCTTTTCAGGGATTGTTCCGCAACCCCCTGGTCAGTTCCGGGATGCTGGGGGTCAGCTCGGGAGCAGGATTCGGGGCGGCCCTGGCCCTGATCCTGTGTGACCGGTATGGGTATGTGTATCCCTTTGCATTCGGATTCGGGCTGCTGGCGGTGCTGTTGTGTTTTTTTATCGGCCGGTTCACCGCCTCCACCCACGCCATCACCCTGGTGCTGGGCGGGGTGATCGTGGGGTCGATTTTTTCCGCGCTGATATCCCTGCTCAAGTATCTGGCTGATCCCTATGACGAACTGCCGGCCATTGTGTTCTGGCTCATGGGAAGTTTGTCCCGGGCGGAATATGATCAGATTCTCACCGCCGGCATCCCCATGGCCGCCGGATCCATGGGCCTGATGATCATCCGCTGGCGGTTGAATGTGCTGGCCATGGGTGACAGGGAAGCCCATTCCCTGGGCCTCAATGTCCATGCCAACCGGGTCTTCATCATCGTCTGCGCCACCCTGGCAACTGCCGGTGCCGTGTGTGTCAGCGGTGTCATCGGATGGGTGGGGCTGGTGGTCCCCCACATGGGAAGGATGCTGATGGGAAACAACAACCGGGATCTGATACCGGTGGCTTTCTGCATGGGGGCGGCATTCCTGATCCTGGTGGATGACCTGAGCCGCCTGATGAGCACCAGTGAAATGCCCCTGGGGATTTTGACCTCACTTCTGGGGGGGCCGTTTTTTATCTATCTGCTCAGAAAGACAAAAGGCCGGGAATGGTAACAGGAACTGATACAGACAAGACCCTGGTCGAAATAAAAGATGGGGCCTTTTCCTTTGGACAGACCCTGATTTTCAACCAGGTGAACCTGCAGATTGCAAAAGGAGAAATTTTCTGCCTGCTGGGGCCCAACGGCTGCGGAAAAACCACCCTGATCGACTGTGTGCTGGGCATTCTTCGGCTGGACCGGGGCCGTATCTTTTTGAAGGGCCGGTCCTGGACCGGGCGTTCCCCCCGGGCAACCGCACAGGTGATGGCATATGTCCCCCAGCGGCATGACCGGCATTTTGCTTTTTCCGTTCTGGACCTGCTGCTCATGGGCAGAACCCCCTATACGCCGTTTTACGGGGCACCGGGCAGGCCTGACATGGACAAGGCAAAAAATATCCTGGATATGTTCGGCCTGTCCCATCTCATGCACCGGGACTACACCCTTCTGAGCGGCGGCGAAACCCAGCTGGTGATGATCATGCGGGCCCTGATCCAGGATACCCCGGTCATCATCATGGATGAACCCACATCCCACCTGGATTTCAGGCATGAACTCATGGTGCTGGAGACCCTGGTCCGCCTGGTCAGAGAGCAGCACCTGACCCTGGTCATGGCCACCCACTTTCCCAACCATGCCTTTTATTTTGAAAATGCCGGCATTCCTGTTTCCGTCAATTTCATGGGAAACCGGACCGTGTACCCCGCTGGCAGGCCTTCTGATGCATTGACTGAAGCCAACCTGGCCCGGTTTTATCACATAGAAACCGCAGTGATGACCCACACCCTGCCGGGAAAAGGCACAATGAAACAGATTGTTCCCATAAAAACCCTGGACAGTAAACCAGAAACAAACCCATGAAATACTGCCTGCATATGACAATCAGCGGTGTTATTTTTTGGATGCTGGCCCACATTGCCGCTCCCGGACCGGTACAGAGCGCCGGCCCTGTGACGGTCACGGATTTTACCGGCAGAACCCTGACCCTGGACCGGTCCCCTGGGCGCATTGCCTGTCTGTATGCTTTTACCGGTCATGTGGTTGCCCTTTTGGGACGGGGGGAGGATATGGTGGCGGTGGTGGATGGTTTGAAAAAAGACCTGCTGATCCAGCAGCGGGTGCCCGGAATAAAAGATCTGCCCGTTCCTGCCAAGGGCGGCTTCATTCATATTGAAACCCTGTTACAGACAGATGCGGACATGGTGTTTCTCAAGCGGGAAACCGCTGCATCACAAGCGGAAATCAGGAAGCTGGAGCGGTTTGGCCTGCCCTGGTTTGTTGCAGGGTACCGGAACATGGCAGAACAGATGACCACCATTGAGATGATGGGAAAAATATGCGGCCGCAAGGAAAAAGCCCTTGCCTACACCCGGTATTACCGGGATAT
>DATFJY010000116.1:0-7402 GCA_035268905.1 Desulfotignum sp. | reverse complement strand
AGTCAGCCGGCGGAGAAGTGATCACCCTGGGGACAGATGATGCAGATGTGACAGCTGACCTGTCTGATCTGGAGGGATTCGAGGCGGCCATTTCGGACTTTGCCAGGACAGCCCCCCAGATTACCGGATTTATCCATCTTGCCTCGCTGGATGCATACTTTGACCGCAAAAACAGGGAATTTGCCGCTGATGCGGATGTGAACACCACGGTCAAATCTCCCTTTTTATTGCTCAAAACCCTGTTTGACAAACTGGATGCTTCAAACACCCTCATCGGCACCATTGCATTCGACTCGGTGGTATTTCCCTATAGGGATGACTGCGGGGATATCCATCCCCTGTTTGCCGCCCTGAGCGGCATGCTCAAGACGGCCAACAAGGAACTGGAAAACACCCGGGTCAAGGTGGTGGATTTTTCCTATAAATATCCCAAAAAGAGCCTGGCCCGCATAGCTGATCTGTTTCTGGCTGAACTGCTCTGTGCCGATCCCCGGTGCGAGGTGGGGTATAAGAACAAAAAACGCTATGTCCTGTCCATGCACCCGGAAACCGCCCGCAACGATACGCCCATTGTATCGGACGGTGATACCCTGCTGGTGACCGGCGGGGCCGGCGGCATCACCTATGAAATTTTAAAACAGATGGTGGCCGCCTACCGGGTCAACCTGGTGATTCTGGATATCAACGATATCTATGCCACGGATCCAGAATTGCTGAAACCGGCTGCAACGGAAGCCGACCTGATGGCCCTGCTGCGGGACCAGATGCCCGGGGAAAAACCGGTGGCGGTGAAACAGGCCCTGGACCGTTTGCTGCGGGTCAGACAATCCATTGCCAACATAGAGCACCTCAAATCCAAGGGGATATCCGTAACCTATCTTTGCACTGATGTGACCGATTATCAGGCCGTGAAAAAGGCGGTGGATGCCTGTGGCCGCATTGACGGCATATTTCATGCCGCCGGCATGGAGATGAGCCAGTTCATCCCCAAAAAGGAGCAAAAAGCGTTCGAGCTGGTGGTGGATGTCAAGGTCAAGGGTATGCGCAACCTGCTGGCTGCTGCCAAAGACAGGGAATACCGGTATTTTTTCACCTTTTCTTCGGTCACGGCCCGGTTCGGCAACCAGGGACAGGTGGATTATACGGCGGCCAATGATTTTCTGGGCAAGGCATTGTTCAGACAAAAACAGCTGCATCCGGAGAAAACCTATAAAGTCTATGCCTGGACCGCCTGGGGCGGGGTGGGTATGGCCACCAATCCCACAGTGAAAAAGGTGCTGGAGGACCGGGGCATTCAGTTTCTGCCCATGGACCAGGGGGTGAAGTTCTTCATGGCAGACCTGCTGGATCAAACCGTGTCTGAAATGGTGTTTTCCGGCCTGGATTATGATTTTGACATTGACGGGTTGCTGGGCACGCCCCGGGATCAGGTTTTTCCCTTTCTCGGAGAGGTGACGTACCAGGCAGAGAACACCGCCGTCTGGACCCGGGTCCTGGACCTGGACCATGACCTGTTTCTCCATGACCATACCATGGGGGATGTGCCGCTGTTTTTGGGGTCCACCGGTATTGAAACCATGGCAGAAGCTGCCACGGCCCTGGCCGGAGAGGGATCGGTGGTTACAGGATTGTCTGATTTTTCCATCCCGTACGGCATCAAGCTGCTCAAGGGACGGCCCAAGGAAATAATCATTTCCAGTACCCGGATCAACCAGGATCAGTATGCCTGCGACATCACCTCGGTGTTCAAAAATCCCAAAGGACAGGTGATGGGGGATCCCAAACAGCATTACCTGTGCAATTTTTCCCTGGCCACGGAAGGACCGGCCCCTGAAACCATTGAACTGCCCGAGTTCCACCCCGTGTCCTGGGAAGGGGATCTGGCGGATCTGGTGTACCATCCCAGGCGGCTGTTCATGTTCGGGCTGTTCGAAACCATCACGGACATCAACTCATTTGACGGCACCACCCTTGTCACCACGGTGGCAGACCGGTCTGATGCCCCGTTCTTCAGGGACGTGACCGATCCGCAGTTCCAGGCAGCCCCGGTCCTGGTGGATGCCATGTTCCAGACCGGGGGCCTGTTGGAATTTCTCACCACCTCCCGCACGGTGCTGCCCTTCCGCATCGCGTCCATGACCTTTTTTGCGCCGATGGAAAAACACACCGACTATCTGTGCATAACGGAAAAAAAGGCATTTGGAGAGGAAACCAATACCTATGACCTGACCCTGACAGATGCTGCCGGAAAGGTGTACATCAGGGTCACCGGTTTTGAAATGGTCAAATTGAACCGCCTGGCCCCCGAGGACCGGATTGCCGACAGGGTGACCTTTACGGAAACCGTGGCATAGCCAAAACATTGTATGAACATCCGAATATAACGCACTTTGCAAAAATAAATTGTATGATACTATGACATCCAGGATATTTATACGTTCAGATCAGAAGGTGGCGGTTTCCTGTCCCAAATGCGGAAAATCTAAGGAAAAAGATATTTCCAAATTCATGAAACACCGCGCAGAAGTGAAGCTGAGATACAAGTGCCAGTGTGGCAACAGCTTTCCGGATGACTGCAGGGATGTATTCCGCCAGTCCCCAGTTTATTCGTTTTTTGGGGCGTATCTCACTGTCCGGTCCTGTGGTCTTCATCCGGATCAACATCAGGTTCCGCAACATTGCGCACCACCTCTTTGGATGCTTCGGATTCAGAGGAATGCTGAAAGTCAGATTCCGGATGATCTTGGCCGGGGTCTGATGCAACATCCCGGGGAGGGTCAGCCGCCGGTGGAGAATCTTTGAGGAGACGCATGGGCGGGGCAGTCCCTTTTTTGTCTTCTCCAAACCAGATGGTCTGGTGGGGAAATGGAATTTCGATGCCGCGTTCATCAAAAACACGTTTCATTCTTTCCAGAAACGCCCTTCGAACGGCAAACTGGCGCAAGGGCATGGTTTTCAGCCTGACCCGGATTTCTACTGCGGAATCACCCAGATTGTTGAGCCCAAACAGTTCCAGGTCCCCGATGATATCCGGTCCCCAGGTCTCATCCTGCTGCAGCTCGGTTGCCACATCCTGCAGGGCCTGGACCACCTCGCCGTAATCCTCCCTGTAAGCGACGCCTGCGTCCACCAGGGCAAAACCAAAGTCCCGGTTGCTGTTTTTCACGGTGGTGACCTCTCCGAAGGGAATCACGAATACCGCTCCTGTCAGGTCACGCAGGGTCAGGGTGCGAATGGTGAGGTGTTCAACGGTTCCTGCATGTCCGCCTGCGTCCACCCAGTCACCCACTGAAATGGAGTCCTCCATCAGGATAAAGGCACCTGTAATGACATCTTTGACCAGGGTCTGGGCGCCAAAGCCCACCGCCAGGCCGACAATCCCTGCACCGGCCAGCAGCGGGGCGATATTGATGCCGATATGGGATAAGACGCTCATGCCTGCCACCAGGATCAGGGCAATTCGGATGACATTGTTGAAAAGGGGCAGCAGGGTCAGTATTCGTTTGTTGGTTTCCTTTCCGGCAGCGCCTTCCCGCTCTCTGGTCATATAGGCTTCAATTTTCAGACTGACCAGTTCCCAAATCAGAAAAGCACCACCGATAATCAGGATAATCACCAGCAGCTTTGAAACAATGGCGCCGCCCCGGGGTGACAATATCCAGCTGAAGGTGCCGATACCCCAGGCCTGCAGGATCGAAAAAACGGCAATGATGTTCAGGACCCCTTTTACGGTATGCCTGAGCAAAGGAAGATACCGGTTGGCCCTGGCTTCCAGCTCTGGATAATTTTTTTTCAATTCCTCATTGATCTTGAACAGCTGATCCAGCCCCCGCTGGCTTACGCGGACAAGAAAGGTGGTCAGGACAACGACCATGCTGGTCAGGATCAGTGCCCTGGCCGCAAAGTAAACCCCGCCCTCTATTTCCAGGGCCCAAATGCCGAACATGCCCAGGGTAAACAATATGGCGGCTATGTGCCATACATCGGCAAATCGGCGACGCAAAGTGGTTACAGTCCGGACGTTTTGCAAATCGGGATCATCGGTTTGTGTTTCTGTCTTCAGATCAGGCCCTGGCACTTCTGTTTGTTTATGCCCGCTGTGCAGCCACGAGGCCACATCCGTCCGATTCTGCATAACAAGAATGATAACCATCAGGGCAATGATCAGCCCCAGCATTTTCAAAAAGAAAAGATAAAGACTTACTGCAAGCCCGAGGATCAAGACCGCTTCAAGGATAAAGTAGCCGTAAACCGATATACTGACAATTCTTCTGACCCAGATAAACAGATACTGCGCGGAGGCGCTGTCCAGCGGCAATAACCTGAGGGACGGTTTTCCGGGCATGAGCAACACCCTGGTAAAGGCCAGCATCACCCTGACCAGGACATTGGCGTTTATCAGGGTCAGGGCCACAAGCTGGGTGGCCGGGCGAAGATCGAGCAGGGGGAGCAGTCCATAGGATGCAGCGGCAAATGCCGCTATGGGAATCAATTCCAGCAATATGCTGCCAGACACCAGAACGGGTCTGAACCACTTGTTGTAAGTTGCCCGGTCTTTCAGAGAGGTGCGGACCCTGGACAAGAGGCGAAAAACCAGTAATTGGGCCAGAAAACCTGCCAGCAGGGCCAGTATGACTTTGCCGCCCATTTCGCCCCAGCGCCCGAGTGTTTCCGGATCACGGGCCTGCCCGGCAATATCCCTTGCCAGATCGGGTATCTGGAGCATATGCTGTCCCACGTCCGCCAGCACATGATTGATCTCCTGCATGGTACCGGACATTGCCATCAACAGCTGTCCGGCAAAGCCTTTGGATTCAGAATTTGGTTCCTCAGCAGATGCTTGGCCGGCCGAAAGAAGCACCCGCAGTTCCTGCTTGAGGCTTTCCAGCCGCTGGGGGTCTTCCAGATCCTGCAGCAATTTTTCAATACTGACGCTGGAAGGATCAGTTCTCCCGGAAGGATCCCCCTGGGCAAATGCCTTGAATGGGTGCAGCATGAAAACACATAATACCAGGACAAACCAGCCATAACAGAATGAACGTATGAAAGCGTGCCGCATGCATTTTCCCGTAAAGAATGAAATCATGAAAAACTCCTTTTTGTCGATCAAAACAAAAAACCATGATAGAATAAACCCGAAATATTACCTTCAAGAGAATATTTGCTTTCCAATGCCACCAGGCAGGCCAAAACCAGGGCCAGCAAGGATTTGGTTCTCAAATTGAAGGTAAAAATATCCATGCAATTTTAGAATGGTTTGCGCTGCAAAATCATAAATATAACTTTGAAGATCAGCTTCTGTCAATGCAAAAATAGCATTGTTTGTGCGCCAAGGCGCATATGATACTGGTGATAACTGAACCACGGATGGATGGTTTTTTTGATAATAAAGCAGACGAACGTATCGATGAACTTATTGGTATTTGTTTTACCCAATTTTCAAATATAACGACAGATTTAGAAAAAGAGCATATATTGCAACATTGGCTGGTACCCGAAAAAGGATCCGGGGTTGATGATGACAGGCTGAGATGTATAAGATATGAAAAGGTCCGAAAACAACTGGATGATATTAAAACGGTATGATAAAAATAAGTTGCCATACCCAAATTGCTCAAAAAGAGAAAACTTTCATCTTTGGAAAAGCAAAAGGTTGAATTGCAACAAATCCAAAAAAGTATGAAAGCGTAACGCTGCGAATCAACCTGCGAAAAAAGGCGGTTGGCTGATTAAGTGTACATTACCGATTACCAAAATCTACATTTTTAAGATCATGAACACATAATCTCCGTCATTGAAATCAATGGTCAGGTTGGCGCCACGGCCCTCGGCATACCGGATCCAGAAGGGGCGGTCAGATACGCCGCATTCATAGTCAGGATAGGATTCCCCGGTTTTATTGTTTTTCCATGACAGGATCATGGGGGCATCGCATTTTTCAAAAGCCGTCTCTTTGGCAATCTGCTTGGCAACAGAAAAATCAAAGTCATCGTCTGTTACGGTCAGGTGGATGGTTTCAGGGGTTTGGTTTTCCGGGTCGATATGGATCTGGGCCATGTGGGCCTCCTGTCTGGTTCGGGGTTTCGGGTCGGCGGGCTGGTTACCGTTATTGCCACTTCACTAAAAATATAATACAACATGACAGAATTACCATGAAATATTTACAGTCGGGGGAGGCAGGATGATCGATTTTCAAGGCCGGGTGGCAGTGGTGACCGGTGCCGGGGCCGGCATCGGCCGGGCCTATGCCCTGGAACTGGCCCGTCGGGGGGCTGCAGTGGTGGTCAACGATATCGGGCGAACACAGGATGGGCAGTTCTGTGCCGATGCAGTGATGGATGAGATCCGTGGTGCCGGGGGACAGGCTGCGGTGAGTCACGCATCCGTGGCCACCCTGGCGGGCGGGCAGGAGATTGTGCAGAAAGCGGTTGACCGGTTCGGCCGGCTGGATATTCTAATCAACAATGCCGGGATCCTGCGGGACCGGACCTTCATGAAAATGACGGAAGAAGAGTGGGATGCGGTGATCACTGTCCATCTCAAAGGCGCATTCTGTGTGACCCAGCCGGCGGTGCGGCAGATGAAGCAGCAACAGTACGGCAGGGTTGTGTTCACTGCTTCGACATCCGGCATGTACGGCAATTTCGGCCAGTCCAATTACGGGGCGGCCAAGATGGGCATCATCGGGCTGATGAACACCTTGACGCTGGAAGTGGCACGGTACGGCATCCAGGTAAATACGGTGGCGCCCAACGCAGATACCGGTATGACGGCCGGGGTGTTTCCTGATGATGTGGCCCGCAGGATCCGGCCGCAGTTCAATGTCCCCCTGGTGGTGTATCTGTGTTCACAGCAGAACCCGGTATCCGGCATGGTGTTTGCCATGAGTGCGGGCTGGTTTGCCCGATCTGCAATGGTTTCGGGAAAGGGGGTGTGTATCGGCGACACCCGAAGATCCATTACTGCCGAAGAGGTCCAGGAACAGTTTGATGAGATCTGCGCCATTGACCGGGTGAGAGAATTTGGCACGTGCGGGGAGATCTATCAGTTGGGCCGTCCCCTGACCGGGCGGTGACCCCTGGCCGCAAAACAGATGCTGGGTATTGTTAAAATCAAAAAATAAAATCCTTGTCGTATGTATCATTATAATAATGGATTTCACGCTTTGTGATTCTTGCATCTCGGGAATTTTTCAAGGCGCCTATCTCTGTCTCGTATGGGATTGGTAAACGCTCATCCCAGCATTGCATAATTTTATCAATGATATGATTCGGCGTTGTTTCGTGCAGATAAAAATGGTCTTTGCAGACACCGCGGATTAGGATTGGATTTGTTACGCCCTCGGATTTTAGAAATGTCTCCATTTTATTTTTTTCTCTCTTTTTCTGTAATTCTTACCTTA
>DATFJY010000115.1:0-16128 GCA_035268905.1 Desulfotignum sp. | reverse complement strand
AGCACGCTTTCTTGGGCTCCGCCCCTGGTGGTATCCTGTGCCCGACCCGAGATCTGCGGGGGCCTGTTAGCATAAGAACAATGAAGTGCAGAAACCCGCCCTCTGTTTGGCATCATCCCGGCAAATTTTACCAGGCCCCCTTCGAATCTGACGGTCCGTTCACAGGACACCACCAGGGGCTCCCCATGGCGGGTACGCTGCTATGGCAAATATCCAGCGTCTTTACCGGATATTTGTATTTGACGATTGCCATGGTTGTGGTATGGTGAAAATATTATCTTCTTTTCTACAGCAACACATGTGATTGCTGGCTGAATATTTGCTATGGCTATACGCTTTTATTGGGGAGCCCCTAATTGTGTTCGGGACAGAGTGCGGCTCAGATAGATCGAAAAACGAACATGGCTATGGCAAATATCCAGACTGCTGGCATGTTTTTTGATTATAGTTTTGGTGTATGGCAATTTTACACTGTGCCTGGCAATTGAAACATCTTTTTAAACATAACCCTGAAAAGGAGGCTTTTATGACCAGCTGGATTTGTGACCAATGCGGATATAACCTGGAGGCGGATACGCCGCCGGAAAAATGCCCGAGCTGTAAAAAAGACTGCTCTTTTGTAGATAATTCCTGCTATACCCCTGATTGTGCAGGAACCCCCAATGACCCGAGAATTTCGGGCAAAAGCTAAAAGGAGGGCGTGATGGGCAAAAAATACAGAATCAACACCTCCTGTCCCCGGTGCGGATGCGCCGGCACCTCTCATCTGACCGAAGAGGAGATCAAAAAAAAATATGGTGATGTGCCCAATATCGAGATGGAATGCCATGAATGCCTGATGAAACTGGAAACAGATGTTCAGGAGGATGATGGTTCGGACAATACCTGATCAGACTGTATCGGCTGTCCAGTACCATGACCGCACCAGCCATATCCGTCATCGAATTACGCCCCATTCCCTGGATTTTTCCAAGTATCCGGCGCCTTTCAAATCCTATGCATATCAGGACAGGATTCCGCTGGATAAGGGTACCGATACCCAACAGGTCAGTTGCGGGGATCAGGCCGACAAGCACTTGAATGCCCTGCTGGACCAAGTGATGGCCCGGCAGGTGCCGGATAAAGAACAAAAAGAACATAATGACCTGAGGACGGTTTCCCGGATTCTGGCCCTGTCTTATGGGGTGACCCTTGCAGACAGGGGACGGGGTATCTTTTTCCGCAGCGTGCCCTCCGCAGGGGGGCTGTATCCTTGTCAACTGTATCTCTCGGTGGACAAGATGTCTGGTGTTGAGACAGGATTGTATTATTGTGACACGGTACAGGGGTTTCTGGGCAAAATCAATTCCCGGCCCCTGGACATGAAAACCATACTGCCTGGCCGGATGTGTGCAGGGTCATACCTGGTCATCACAGGTGTTTTTTACCATTCTGCCTGGAAATACAGGGAGCGGGCCTTCCGGTATCTGCTGCTGGATGCGGGCCATCTGGCTGAATCGGTAATGCTGGCATCAAGGGCAGAAAAAATGCATGCCCGTGTGGCATATGATTTTGATGACCAGGCCCTGCTGCAGGGCCTGGATCTGGATATGGCCTCAGAAGTGCCGCTGGCCTGCCTGTTTCTGGGCGCAGGTGAGGCGGTTGAAGATATGCCTGATACGCAACCGTTTCATCCTGCCAGGTCACTGCCGGAACCATTTGCCCCTGTCCGGTATGAAATATTGGAAAAAGTGTATAAAACAGGGTCTGCCATTGTGCAATCCAGGGTATCGGACCAATGCCCGGGGGTCTTTCAACAGATTCCTTCAGGATTTAGGCCCATGCCAACATCCAATTTTGTACCTGACCTCTCTTTTGTCCATGCGTGCAAGCACCGGCGGTCCCGCCGGAATTTTGCTGTCCGTGAACTGCCCTGTTCTGTGTGGGCGGCTTTTTTCAGGCAGATTTTTTCCGGTATTTTTTCAGAGAACACCCCTGAAGAGACAGGAGGGTCCGCAAAAAAGTTTCTTGTGCCGGCAATGATCTGTCAGAACCTGGAAGGCCTGGCAGACGGACTGTACACCTTGTCTTCGGATGGAACCCAACTGGCATGCATGCGTGCAGGCCGCCTGGCAGATACGCTGGCCAGGATATGCCTGGATCAGGCCTGGATAAGCCGGGCTGCTGTGAATTTTTTGTTTCTGGCAGATCTTGGGGCCGTGGAATCGGCATTGGGGCCCAGGGGCTACCGGTATGTGATGCTGCATGCCGGCAGGGCAGGCCAGCGGGTGTATCTTGCTGCAGAAGCGTTCGGTCTCGGGTGCTGTGGTGTGGGTGCCATGTATGACGCAGAGGCTGCAGAACTTCTCCAATTGAAATCCGACAGTGTCCTGCTCTACGCTGTGGCGGCAGGTCCTGTGAAGAAGAAAGGAAATTTGTCATGAAATGGATGCAGTTTTTTACCCCGGTACAATCCAGAGATTACAGGGAAACCCAAAAAATGATATCCGACCATTCCCCTGAAGATATCACCATCCTGGATGTGCGTCAGCCTTCAGAGTACCAGCAGGGCCACATTCCCGGGGCTGTGCTGATCCCGCTGCCCCAGCTTTCTGACCGGATGTCCGAGCTGGATCCCGACAAACCCACCCTGGTTTACTGAGCGGTTGGCGGGCGCAGCCGGGCGGCTGCACAGATACTGTCCGGCAAAGGCTTCAAACAGGTGTATAATGTATCCGGCGGCATCAAGGCCTGGCAGGGAAAGACTGCTGTGGGCCCCCAGACCCTGGGCATGGACCTGTTTGACGGCACACAATCCCCACAGGAGTTTCTCAAGGTGGCCTATTCCCTGGAACAGGGGCTGCACCGGTTCTACCGGGATATGGCAGACAAGGCCCAGACCCCTTCGGTGCAGGCATTGTTTGAGAAACTGGCCGCCATTGAGGTCAAGCACCAGGAGGCGATTTTTGATGCCTATGTCCGGATGGCAGATGCAACGGTATCCCGGGAGCAATTTGATGCCATGGTGGAAAAATCAGCCGTGGAGGGGGGATTGACTACGGATCAATACCTGGAACTGTTTGACCCGGATCTGTCTGTGGAAACCGAGGTAATTTCTCTGGCCATGTCCATAGAAGCCCAGGCCCTGGATCTGTATCAGCGGGTGGGGGCACGCATGGAAAATACCGATGCTGCAGCCATTGTCCATGAAATCGCAGGTGAGGAAAAACAGCATCTGGAACGGTTGGGAAAATTGATGGACACTGTGTGAGCAATAAACCAACATCCGGAAAAAAACTGGAGCAGCTCGTATGAAACAGCACCTGGTAATGGTGGGGGGCGGCCATGCACACATGGTCACACTGGAAAACATCAAAAAATTTGTGGAAAAAGAATACGCCGTTACGGTCATCGGACCATCCATATTTCATTATTATTCAGGAATGGGGCCGGGCATGCTGGGGAAGACCTATTCGCCCGGGCAGATTCGGTTTGCCACCCGGGATGTGGTGGAAAGCCAGGGCGGCCGCTTCATCCAGGACCGGGTAACCCGTATCGACCCTGAAACCAAAAAGGTGTTTACCCTGTCCGGGAGCACGGTTTCCTATGATGTGCTTTCCTGCAATGCCGGGTCTCATGTACCCATGGCCGGTGTCGCCACAGCCAATGGTCAGGAACCGGACAATGTGTATCCTGTCAAACCCATTGAGAAATTGATGGAAGCTGCCGAAAAACTGCAGGCACTGTTTGGGGCAGGCCAGGCCAGCATCAGTGTGGTGGGCGGCGGTCCGTCCTCTGCTGAGGTGGCGGGCAATGTATGGCAGCTGGCCCAAAAAACCGGGGCATATATGCCAAAAATCCGCATTTTTTGTGCAACCCGTTTCATGGGAAGATTCTCTGACAGCATCCGGGACCGGGTAAAAGCGGTTCTGGGAAAAAGAAAGATAGAGATTCTGGAAAATGCGCGGGTTCAGGAAGTGACCCGGTCACACATCACCCTTGGTTCCCAAAAACAGTATGACACACATTTTACCTTTATGGCAGCCGGTGTGACACCGTCAAATATTTTTGAAAAATCCCGCCTGCCTGTGGGGCCGGACAAGGGCCTGCTGGTGAACCAGTACCTGCAGAGTGTGGCAGATCCGCATATTTTCGGGGGCGGTGACTGCATCCATTTTCAGCCGCAACCGCTGGACAAGGTGGGGGTCTATGCCGTGCGGCAGAATCCGGTTCTGCTGCATAATCTCATGGCTGCCCTGGAAGGCAGAGACCTGATGCCGTTTGATCCCGGGCCGGACTATTTGCTGGTGTTCAATCTCGGGGGCGGCCAGGGGGTGCTCAAGAAAAAAAACATCGTATTCGGCGGCAGGCTTGCCTTTACAATTAAGGATTATATTGATACAAAATTTATGAAAAAATTTCAGGCCATTGAAAAAGCAGGGTAAATCGATGCTCTACACACCGGCCTTGAAAAACCATGTCCTGGAAATGACGCCGGCATGGATCCATCGCAATATACATTAACGTTTAGGAGGAACACATGAAAGTGACCATTACCGATCAGTGCATGGGGGACAGAAACTGTAATGACCTTTGTCCTGAAGTATTCAAGTATGACGAGGACCAGCTCATATCCACCATCAAGGTTGATCCCATTCCGGAACACCTCAAGGACAAGGTGCGCCAGGCAGCGGCCGAATGCGGTGCCGAAGCCATCATCATCGAGGAGTAACAGGTGCTGTATGGGGAAATTCAGAGAAAGCCAAACAGCAGTGAACCTGCATACCTCCTTTGCCGCCGAGGCCCAGGCCAGGACCCGGTATAATTTTTTTGCCAACAGGGCCAGGGAGGAGGGCTATGTACAGATCGGCAAACTGTTTGATGAAACCGCTGTCCAGGAATTTGAACATGCTTTGCGGTTTTTCAAATTTTTCAATGGGGGAGAGCTGACCATCAACTGGCATTTTCCCACCGGGGTGATCGAAAACACCCATGCCAATCTGTTGTCTTCCGCTGATCTGGAAGCCTATGTGGGCAATGACATGTATGCGGGATTTGCTGAAACCGCCAGGCAGGAAGGGTTTGCCCGGGCGGCAGATACCTTTGATGCCATTATTGTGGCGGAAAATCACCATGAAAAACTGTTCCGGCACCTGGCGGAAAATATCGCCTCCCAGCGGGTTTTTCAGGATGAGATGCAGATCCAGTGGCGCTGCCTGGGCTGTGGATATATCCATGCCGGGAAAACCCCGCCTGACAAATGCCCGGCCTGTGTCCGCCCGGCAGGCTGGTTTGAACGGCTGTGTGAAAATTATTGACCAATGTCACCGCAACAGATACAGTTTTGTGTCTGTTGCGGTGAACCGTTTTTGTATCATTCTCTAAGTAAGTTGTGACGAATATCGGATGACCTTACATTTCATTAATTTTTTTTAAAACCCCGAAGAGAACGAAGATGCCATTTCTTCGTGTCCTTCGTGGTAAAATAGTTTGCCCCCTTCATTGTCCAGGCATGCAATTTGCTCTTACATTCTTATAGAGAAGAGACCAACCCTGAAAAATGGAGGAGATATGAAACTTGGTGATATAAAAAATGATTACAATCTGCTGAATGCTGTGGATTGGGAGATGACCCCGGAAGAAGCCATTGCCCTGCATCTGGAGTGGGGGCCGCTGCGGTCCCAGTCATATTACAACTCCAGGGACAACGACAATGAAACAGTATATTTTGTGATCAATACATGGAAAAAGCACCCTGTAGTGACGCTGGTGCGCAGAAAAGGATTTGATGCGGAAGAACTGGGGAATTTTGATCTCCCCGAGCAGCTGGAAACGGAATTCATGCAGGACATCGGCAAATACAAAGGGGTATATGCTGTAGAAGGAAATGTTCGGGACTGGCTGAAAAAGGAACTTGAAGTGTAACCCATAACCGCCTCCGTAAAGTTCCCTGGCCAGATACCGGGTACAGTGTGCAGAATACAGCATCCTGTACCCGGTTTTTTATTCCCCGTTTCTGTTTTTTTCGATAAAATCGTTTACCATCATTTCACCCAGCGCTTTTGAGCGGTTGGTGGCAGATTCCACCGCATTGATCAGCGTGGTGCGCAGGCCGCCCTGTTCAAGGGTGTGAATGCCGGCGATGGCAGTGCCGCCGGGGGAGGCTACCCGGTCCTTGAGCTGGCCCGGGTGTTCTTTGGATTCCATGAGCAGCCGGGCAGATCCCAGCACCGTCTGGGTGGACAGAAACAGGGCATCTTTTCTGGAAAGCCCCATTTTCACCCCGGCATCTGCCATGGCATCCACAATGGTAAAGATATAGGCTGGACCGCTGCCGCTTAATCCGGTGAAAGCATCCATGAGCACATTTTCATGGATAAACACTGTTTTTCCCACGGAGTTGAAGATGGCCCGGGCCTCGGCCACATCATTTTCCCGTACATATTCGCCGGCGGCAATGGCAGTGGCGCTTTCCTTGACAAAGGCACAGATGTTGGGCATGGCCCGGATCAGGCGCAGCTTTTTCTGCAGCCCGATGGCAATGGCTGCCAGAGGAACCCCTGCGGCAATGGAAATGACAAGCTTTTCATCATCAAGGGCAGGCGCGGTTTCCTTGAGCACCATCCCCAGAATCTGGGGTTTGGTGGCATAGACGATGATATCCGACTGCCGGATCACTTCCAGATTATCGCAGGTGGTACGTACCTTGTATTTTTCTTGTATGGCTGCCAGCAGTTCCGGGTCAATGTCCGAACAGATGATATTTTCCGGTCTTGTGGCTTTGGAAAGCACAAGACCGGATACCAGGGCTTCTCCCATGTTGCCGCCGCCGATGAATCCGATTTTTTTTTTCTGCAGCATATGTATGTAACTCCTTGCGTTGTGTGGTTAAATAAAGATGGTATATTACGGCCATCCGCAAAAAAGAGTCAAGACATAATTCCCGGACTGAGATATTTGCCATAAGCATGCCAGGTTTTGGATCGCTCTGTGCAGCATTCTGTCCCGGGCCCCGCCCCTGGTGGTGTCTTGTGCCCGGCCCGAGATCTGCGGGGGCCTGTTGGCATAAGAGCAATGAAAAGCGTTAACCTGCGCTCTGGTGGAAAACCATCCCGGCATATTTAACCAGGCCCCCTCCGTATCTGACGGTCCGTTCACAGGACACCACCAGGGGCTGCCCATAGTGCGCACGTTAGGGAGGTATGAGGGGTGAGGAGTGAGGGATGAGGGGTGAGGGATGAGGGGTGAGGGGTGAGGAGGAGCTTTCCGCAGCGCATATAGCTGGGGCAAATATCCAGTCCGTGGACAAAGAAATTTCCAGGCCCGGAATTTGCAATATGCCGCAAACAGGCATACTGTTGCCGGCAGAAGCGTTTGCCGTGCAAAAAAAATCAGATGTTGGCAGGAGACAAGATATCCATGCTGGTCCGATTGAGACAGAAGCTGGAAATGGTGTATGAGACGTATAACCGCAGATCCCTTGTGGATCCTGATCCCCTGCTGTTCCTCTATGACTACGGGGATGTCAGGGACCGGGAGGTGGCCGGTCTTGTGGCGGCCTGCCTGGCTTACGGCCGGGTGGAAATGATCATGCAGGCAGCAGCAAAAGTGCTTGCGTTTCTGGACCCGGCTCCCGGGCAAAGGGTAACAGAGATTACAGCAAAAGAGATCCGCCGGGGACTGGCAGGGTTTGCTTACCGGTTTGCCAACCAGGCCCATATCACGGCCCTTATTCTCGGTATGCAGCAGGTCATCCGGGAATACGGTTCTCTGGAAGCCTGCTTTATGGCCGGCACTGATCCGGAAGATGCCACGGTTATGCCGGGGCTGCAGTTTCTGGTGCAGCATCTGGACCCCTTAGGGGCGTGCGGCCATCTGCTGGCTGATCCCGGCAAATCCAGTGCCTGCAAGCGCAGCCATCTGTATCTTCGCTGGATGGTCCGCAAAGACCGGGTGGATCCGGGCGGATGGGATCAGATCCGTCCGGACCAGCTGCTCATTCCCCTTGACCGGCATATGTATACAGCAGGACAGATGCTGGGATTTACCAAGCGCAAAAGTCCGGACCGTAATGCCTGTATGGAGATTACACAAGGATTTCGAAAGATTGCACCCCATGATCCGGTGAAGTATGATTTTTCCCTCACCAGGTTCGGTATCCAGCGCACCATGGACATGACGGATCTTCACACCATACTGACAGGGTAACAGGGCCATCACATGCAACCACTTCCTGTCTGCTTGATACCCGCAGGAGGCTATGGCAATACATGGGACCCTGCATCTGCATGCGATTACCCTGGCAGGACAAACCGATGTAAAGGAAACAAAAAAATGGCTGAAAATGGATATGATCTGCCCCCGCTGCTGACTGGACGGCTGATCAAGCGGTATAAACGGTTTCTGGCAGACGTGCGCCTGGATACCGGAACGGTTGTGACCGCTCACTGCCCCAATTCCGGGTCCATGCTGGGATGCGCAGTTCCCGGATCCCGGGTGTGGGTTTCCCGGAGCGACAACCCCCGGCGCAAGCTTGCATACACCTGGGAGTTGATCAGGATTCAAGCATCCCTGATAGGTATCAACACCCTTGTGCCCAATAAACTGGTGAAATCAGCCATAGAAAACCACCTGATTTCCGAGCTTTGTGGATACCAAACCGTACGTTCCGAGGTCAAAACCAGCGCTGGAACCAGGCTGGATCTGGTTTTGGAAGATGGGGCAGACCGGCGCTGCTATGTGGAGATCAAAAACTGTACCCTGGTGGAAAACGGCACTGCCCTGTTCCCGGATGCGGTGACAGTAAGGGGGCAGAAGCATCTGGATGAACTGAAAAACCTGGTCTCGGCCGGCCACCGGGGGGTGATCTTTTATCTGATCCAGCGCATGGATGCTGTCCGGTTTGCGCCTGCGGCCAGGATAGATAAAGTGTACGCCCAAAAACTGGTGCATGCACACAACAAAGGGGTGGAGATCATCACACGGGATGTTGTCATTACCCCGGAGCAAATCCAGATCAACCAGTCCATACCGGTGTTTTTATGACCAGGGACCGGGCTTCAAACAGGTCTTGACAATCTACCACCCTGTAGTATTTTAAGCCAAGATGTCAGATCATGAATAACCGTCATTGAAAAATGATATTGTGGTGAAGGAGATGATATATGTGGGATTACACAGAAAAGGTAAAAGAGCATTTTCTGCACCCCAGGAATGTGGGGGAACTTGAAGATGCCAATGCCGTCGGAGAAACCGGCTCCCTGAACTGCGGGGATGCATTGAAGCTTTTTTTGAAAGTGAATGAAAACGAACGGATCATTGATGCATCATTTATGACCTTCGGCTGTGCCAGTGCGGTTGCCTCTTCTTCCGCGCTTACGGAGATTATAAAGGGCATGACCCTGGATGAGGCCGCAAAAGTGACAAATGATGATATTGCCGATTTTCTGGGGGGACTGCCCAAAGAGAAAATGCATTGTTCTGTCATGGGCAAGGCAGCCTTGAAAAAAGCCATTGCCAATTACAGAGGGGTCCAGATTCTTGAAAAACCAGGAGAGATGGTGTGTGAGTGTTTTGAGGTGACAGACCTGGAAATCATTGACGCGGTTAAAGCAAACAATCTGGAAACCACCGAGGATGTGACCGATTACCTCAAGGCCGGGGGCGGATGCGGCAAGTGCCTGGACCGGATGGAAGAGGTGATCGCCTCTGTCAAAGCCAAAGGATAACCTGATGAAAGTGATTTATACCGACAACAACGCCACCACAAAGGTGGCGGATGAGGTCATAGAGGAGATGGTGCCCTATTTTGGGCAGTTTTATGGAAATCCTTCTTCCATGCATACTTTCGGAGATCAGGTGGGCAAAAAAATCACCCGGGCCCGGCAGCAGGTGGCAGATCTGATCCATGCAGATCCCGATGAGATCGTATTTACCTCCTGCGGCACGGAAAGTGACAACAGCGCCATATTTTCCGCCCTGAACGCCTATCCGGACAGAAAACAGATCATAACGTCCACTGTGGAGCACCCGGCCATTTTGAACCTGTTCAAATTTCTCCGGGACAAAAAAGGGTATGATGCGGTGTTTGTGCCGGTTGACAAACAGGGACACCTGGATACGGACATGCTGTATGACAGTTTGTCTGACAATACGGCAGTCGTCTCGTTGATGTGGGCCAACAATGAAACCGGCGTGATATTTCCCATTCCTGAGATCGCAAAAAAAGTGACGGAAAAAGGGATTCTTTTTCATACGGATGCGGTCCAGGCTGCCGGCAAGATTCCCGTCGATGTAAAAGCGGCAAACGTGGATATGCTGGCCTTGTCCGGCCATAAGATACACGCCCCCAAGGGGATCGGTATTTTGTATGTAAAAAAGGGGCTGAAGTTTCATCCGTATCTGATCGGCGGCCACCAGGAAAAAGGCCGGCGGGGCGGCACGGAAAACACGGTTTCCATTATCGGACTGGGACGTGCCTGTGCCCTGGCGGCCGAACATCTGCCGGTCATGGACAAACAGGTGCGGGATCTGCGAAATTATCTCCAGGAACAGCTCCAGGAAAAGATTCCCGGCGTATGTGTCAACGGCGACCTGGCAAACCGACTGCCCAATACCCTTTCCATCGGGTTTGATGCTGTAGAAGGCGAGTCCATCCTCATGCTTTTAGACAAGGAGGGTATCTGCGCGTCATCCGGATCTGCCTGTACCTCCGGGTCCCTGGATCCCTCCCATGTGCTTCTGGCCATGGAAGTGCCGTTCACATCCGCCCACGGCACCATCCGATTTTCTTTGTCCCATTACAACACCAAAGAAGAGATGGACCATATCGTTGCCACCATGGTGCCGGCCATTGAAAAACTGCGGGCCATGTCCCCCTTCTGGAAAAATGGTAAAATGGTATAACTGCCATGACGACCGATCAAACACTGGTGTTTGCCATTCTGTCAGTCACCCTTGTATTGTTTGTATGGGGAAGGTTTCGGTACGACCTGGTGGCACTGGCGGCACTTCTGCTTGTTTCCATCACCGGACTGGTTCCCGGAGACCGGGTGTTTATGGGATTTGGTCACCCGGCTGTTATCACGGTGGCAGCTGTTCTGGTGCTCAGCCGTGGGCTGTTCAATGCCGGGGCGGTTGATCTGTTGTCCCGGCACATGGCAAAGGTGGGAACCAACCCCACAGCCCAGGTGTCAGCTTTGGCCACCATTGTTGTGATATGTTCCTGCGTGATGAACAATGTGGGTGCCCTGGCCCTGCTGATGCCGGTGGCCATATGGATGTCACGCCAGAGCGGGAAATCACCTTCCCTGCTGCTTATGCCCCTGGCGTTTGGATCGCTTCTGGGCGGTCTGGTTACCCTGATCGGTACCCCCCCCAATATTATCATTGCCTTGTACCGGGTTGAAACGGGGCAGCCGGCATTCAGCATGTTTGATTTTGCCCCCGTGGGAATCGGTGTTGCCCTTGCAGGACTGGTTTTCGTCTCTCTGTTCGGCTGGCGCCTGACGCCGAGCCGGGATGCCCAGTCATCGCCGGATGAGTTGTTCGAAATTGAAAATTATATTACCGAGGTCATCCTTCCTGAGGGATCAAAGTTTGTGGGGCAGACCATTTTCCACCTCACCGCTGCCATGGAAAAGGAAACCGAAGCCACGGTGGTGAGTCTTTCCAGGGGAGAGGAACACAAACCAGCCCCTTCCTGGTATGAGATCCTTGAAGCAGGGGATGTATTGATGGTGGAGGCAGCCCCTGATGATCTCAAGGCCCTGATGGACGGACTGGGGCTGGAACTGGCCGAATGCAAGGGAGATTGCCGGGCCACCCTGGGGTCAAAGGATATTCGTCTTATGGAGGCGGTGATCACCACGGAGTCAACCCTGCCGGGCAAAACATCTGCAGGCCTGTATCTTCGGCGGCTTTACGGTGTCAACCTTCTGGCCATTGCCCGGCGGGGGCGGCGGATCACGCAGCCCCTGGGCCAGACAAAGTTCATGACCGGTGACATACTGTTGTTCCAGGGTACGGAAGAATCCTTGCAGACCGTTGTCAAGAAATTTAAATGCCTGCCCCTGGCAGAGCGTGAAATCCGCATTGGACAGCCCAGAAAAGTGCTGCTGTCTGTGGGGATTTTCGGCTCGGCCATGGTTCTGTCCGCCACAGGTGTGCTCCCTGTGCAGGTGGCGTTTGTTGCGGCAGCCGTGATCATGGTTCTGGCCGGGGTGGTGCCGCTGGGAGAAATCTATGAGCATATCGACTGGCCGGTGATCGTGTTGCTGGGGGCCATGTTTCCCCTGGGCCATGCCCTGGAAGCGTCCGGCGGGGCCCAATTGATTGCCCAAAAACTGCTGATGCTGTCCGGCTTTTTCTCCCATGCAGGAACCCTGGCAGTGCTCCTGGTGGGTACCATGCTGCTGTCAAATGTGGTGAACAACGCAGCCGCCGCGGTTCTCATGGCACCCATTTCCATTACTCTGGCAAAAGAGATGGGGTTTTCACCGGATCCGTTTTTGATGGCAGTGGCAGTGGGGGCTTCCTGCGCCTTTCTGACCCCGGTGGGCCACCAGTCCAACGCCCTGGTCATGGGACCGGGCGGCTACCGCTTCGGCGACTACTGGCGCCTGGGACTGCCTTTGTCCATTATCGTGACCCTTGTGGCAGTCCCCCTGATCCTGTTTTTCTGGCCCATGGGTCCTGTATCCCAGGGGTGATCACTCATCCGAAGCGTTTCATTTGTTTGAAGTCGGTGTTATGCCTAAAGGAGGCTTCTGTCATCAGCGACGAGTGGCGGGGGGATCTGTGTGGGTTGATCCCATTCTGCCGCGGTTGTTACAGGCTGTTGGGCATGCGAAGCGTTAAGAACGTCAAACTGTATGAGGACATACCTGCCCGCAGTTTTTGACGTTTAGCGCAGCCATGCCCTACAGCCTGTCAAACGCGAAAGACGGGTGAGACCCACACAGATCCCCCCGCCACGGGTCCACCCCTAAGATGTCATGAATGTGCATACACGATTCATTAAAACTGCCGGACAGCAATTCAAAAAGATTTTCCCGGCATCAGGCTTGAAACAGCGGCGTGCTGATATAGCGTTCTCCGGTGTCACACACAATGAATACCACGGTCTTTCCCGGATGCTGCCGGGCCATCTGTTTTGCGGCATGGAAGTTGGCGCCGGATGAAATGCCGCACAGCATGCCGTAGTCTTTTGCCAAATCCTTTGCATTGGCAAATGCGTTGTCTTCCGACACCGGGATAACTTCATCGAGGATCTCCCGGTTCAGGTTGGCTGGAATAAAACCGGCACCGATGCCCTGAATTTTGTGAGGACCGGGGTTTCCACCGGAAAGAACCGGGGATTTTTCCGGTTCCACGGCCACGGACAAAAGGGTTGGTTTTTTTTGTTTGATCATCTCCGATACCCCGGTGATGGTGCCGCCGGTGCCCACCCCTGCCACAAAGATGTCGATGCTGCCGTCCAGGGCATCCCAGATCTCAGGCCCTGTGGTGGTGCGGTGGATTGCCGGGTTGGCCGGGTTGGAAAACTGGTCCGGCATGTAGGTATCGGGTGTGGCTTTCACAAGATCTTTGGCTGCCGCGATGGCGCCTTTCATCCCTTTTTTCCCTTCGGTGAGATGCAGTTCTGCCCCCAGGTGGGCCAGCAGCTGCCGGCGTTCGATGCTCATGGTTTCCGGCATGGTCAGGACCAGCTGTAATCCTTTGACCCGGCACACAAATGCCAGGGCAATGCCGGTATTGCCGGAGGTGGGCTCAACAATAACGGTATCCCGGGTGATTTTGCCGGTGTCCAGACCATCCTGGATCATGGCCAGGCCGATGCGGTCCTTTACCGAAGAAAGGGGATTGAAATATTCCAGCTTTCCATAGATGTGCGCCCCACAGGACTGGCTGGCTTTGTCCAGGTAGACTAAAGGGGTGTTGCCGCAGGCAGCGGTGATATCAGGCAGTTTTTTCATGACGGATTTCCTCTTTTGTCCGGGGGTGTTTGTAAACCAGACGGGGAGATTCCATAAACACCTTGGTGTCCGGCGGAATGGAAGAGGTCAGCCACACATTGCCTCCCACAACGGCCCGGGCACCGATCACCGTTTCTCCCCCTAAAATGGTGGCCCCGGAATAGATGATGGCATCATCTTCAATGGTGGGATGGCGCTTGGCCCCCCGCAGTTTTTCTCCGGCATCCGGGGGCAGGGACAATGCCCCGATGGTGACGTTTTGATAGATTCTTACATTGCTGCCGATCTCCGAGGTCTCCCCGATAACAATGCCGGTGCCGTGGTCGATGACAAAGCGCCTGCCAATGGTGGCCCCGGGATGGATATCAATGCCGGTGAGGCTGTGGGCATGTTCGGTCATGATCCTGGGCAGCTGGGGAATCCGGTGTTTGAACAGCCGGTTGGCAATCCGGTAGACCATGATGGCATACAGGCCCGGGTAGGAAAAAATCACCTCATCATGGCTTTTGGCGGCCGGATCTCCGGCAAAAGCCCCTTTGACATCCTCTGCCAGGGCCCGCCGCAGGTCAGGTATGGACTGGATGAGCGCCAGTGCGGTTTCATGGCCCCGGGGCTCACATTCCGAGCAGGCCAGGTCATACCGCAGGCAGTCATGGCGCAGCACATGGATAATTTGTTCGGACAGAATTTCATACAGCTGGGACACAGCCTGGCCCATGTGATACACCAGGTTGGCATTGTCCACCTTTTCCTTGGAAAAATACCCGGGAAAGAGCACCTCTCTGAATTTTTCAATCATGTCCCGCACAGAAGTGGAAAAGTGTATGGGCTCATCTCCAATGTGGGCGAAACAGGTGTCATCATCCAAGGTGGTGATAATATTTTTTATGGCCTCAGGCAGCGCTTTCCGCTGCTCAGACACCGCTTCATTTTCTGTGCGGCAGGTGGCGGTTTTGAATAAAAAGTCATCCATTGGTTGGGGTCCTTTTTTGAGTTTCAAAAAATTGTGCAAATACCGGGCAGGTCCGGCATGCTTCCATTTTATCGGCCCAGGAGTTGTGGGCCTGGCCGTTACAATTGGTGCCGTTGATAAACCAGCACAGATCGCCTGCCTTGAATTCCCAGGCCGGGCATTTTTTCAGGCGGTGTTCAGGGCACTGGTTGATATCCCAGCACTCTTTGCTGGTTTTGTTCGGGTTTACCATCCTGGATAGCAGAAACAGCACCTGTCGCTCTACATGGTGGGGAATCTTGCGCCACCCCTGTTCATAACTGTGAATGGCTTTAATGGAAATGCCCAGCAACCGGGCCATTTCTTTCTGGGTTTTGTCCAGCCGGGCTCTGAGGTCTTTAAATGTATCAGGATCCATATCTTCTCTTTGGAATTGTTCACATGTTTTAAAACACTATGTTGGTAAAATATACCACAAAGTGGTGGGTGTCAATGAAGAAATCCGGTTGCCTGTTCTCAGATTATAAAATAGCCCCTGGTTGACGAAACCTTTTATTGCATTACTTTATGTACAAAATTATAAATAATAATGAAAGGGATAAAAGGTGGTATATGAAACTTGACAAATTAACAGTAAAGTCCCAGGAACTGCTGCAGTCGGCCCATGACATGGCCGGCCGCATGAACCATCCGGCCATTGAGCCGGTGCATTTCATCAAAGGCATGCTGGCTGACAACCAGGGGGTTGCCGTATCTATCCTTAAGAAAATCGGTGCGGACATGGCAAGCCTGACAGCCGAGGTGGACCAGGCCCTGGAAAGCCAGCCCCGGGTGTCGGGTGCAGCAGAGCTGTATCTGTCCAGAGACAGCCGCCAGGTGCTGGACACCGCTTTCAAGGAAGCTGACAAGATGAAGGACCAGTATGTGAGTCTGGAGCATCTGTTGCTGGCCCTGACCACGGCCAAAGGAAACATTGCCGAAATCCTCGGCCGCCAGGGGGTGACCAGGGATGCGATCCTGTCTGTGTTAAAGGATATCCGGGGCAACCAGAGTGTGACGGATCAGAATCCGGAAGAGCGGTACCAGGCCCTGGAAAAATACGGCCGGGACCTGACCCAGCTGGCCCGGACCGGCAAACTGGACCCGGTGATCGGCAGAGATGACGAGATCCGGCGGATTGTTCAGGTATTGTCCAGGCGCAGAAAAAACAATCCCGTGCTC
>DATFJY010000114.1:0-5803 GCA_035268905.1 Desulfotignum sp. | reverse complement strand
TAATATCCCAGTTCTTTTTGACAGGTTCGGCAGGATACCCCCCCGGCCCGGGCATCGGCAGGGGAACCCGGAATATGGGATCGGTCCTCCACCACGGTCATCCGGTGGCTCCAGGTGTTCAACACCTGATATCCGGATGGTTTTTCCTGAAATTCCACCCAGAAACACACGTTTTCCGGCCGGTAAAATGCAATACAGCTGTCGTGTTCCCGGTGTTCAAAATGCGGGGTTCCGGTTTCATAATGGGCCAGCACCGCCTGAATGTCTTCCGGCAGGATAAAGGCATCTTCCATTATCTGATTCACCCCGGGGGCAAAATGCAGGGGCCTGGATCCATCCGAAGGGGTATCCCGGGGGGACTCCCCCCACAGGGTGGACAGCATCCAGTGCCTTGCCCGGACCAGGTTGTCATGGCGTCCGGAAAAGCCTGGATCCGGCCGGTCCGCCGGCCGGTCCCCAGCCGGCCAGAACAGGTCCAGCAGATGCACCGCCGGTTTTCCGACAGCGGCCAGGCGGTCCCGGCACATGGCGCAGTAGGTAATATAGTCATTGCCGCTCTGATCGGCCCGGCCCTGGATAATGGTTTTGGAAAGTCCGGGATTGGCATTGAACACCAGGCCCCCGAATCCGCAGCATTCGGTCAGCTTTCCTGCCGCCGTCAGTTCCTGGAGGGTCAGACCGGCAGACCGGACCAGGGTCCGCACCGCCTCCTGCACCGGTGCATCATCCCTGGCAGTGCAGGGATCCACAATGCTGGTGTTTTCAGACAGCTGCAATGCGGGTGCGGTTTCCGGCAAGTGTGCCGCCAGAGAAACCAGTTCCCGGTAAAGCGAGGTGATCCGGATGCCCGGAAGCTGCTGCGCCAGCATCACGGCGCAGGAGGGGCAGGCGGTCATGACCGGGGGCCGGCCGGCAGATTCCCAGAAAGCAGTAAAGGATGCGATGGCCTGTTCTGCCTCTTCCGGCCGGCCGGCCCACACGGCCGGAGCACCGCAGCAGCCGGTGACCAACCCGGTGGGCCCGGCCAGATGTATCTGCACAAATTCATACACCCGGGCTGCCTGGGAGGGGGATGAGCCCAGCAGCTGGCACCCCGGGAAAAACAACCGGTCCGAACGGTCTTTTCCCGGAGCGTGCCGGGCAAAAAAACAGCGGCTGCCCGAAGCATGGGCCATCTCCTGCAATGCAAATGCATGGGCTGATACCGGCATTCTGCCTTTCTCCACCATATCCCTTCTGGCCTCCAGGCACAGGTCTGCCATGGAAAAATCATTGGGGCAGACCGTCTCACACAACCCGCACAGGCTGCAGGAGTTTACCAGCAGGTTGGCTTTTCTCTCCCCCATGACAATGGCGGCATTGTTGTAGATCTCCCTGGCATACTGGCCGGGATGTCCCTTGAATGCCGCAATATAGGCGCATACCCGGATACAGCGGGAGCAGTCGCACTGGATACACCGGCCTGCTTCTCTTGCCGCTGTTTCCCCGGACACGGCACCACCGTCCGCCCGGGTATCTCCAAATGCTGACAATATCCGCTTCTGCGGCACCACCCGGCTGATATCGGTGGTCAGGCGGGTGGAGACCGCCCCCTCCCGTTCCCGGCCGGCAGTGCCGGACACCCCTGACAGCAGGCGGTCAATGGATGTGGCCGCTTTGCGGCCCTGGGCTGCGAACGCAATCGGATAGGCCTGTTTGTCTCCCTTTTCCTTTCCGGTACGGGAAAATCCGCCGGCAAAAATCCCCGGCTCTGACGCTGCAAGGGAAAACGCCTCAATCCGGGGGATGCCGGTGGATTCCCAGTCAATATGGGAAAACGGTTTTCCGGGCGCATCGCACCCGATGTACAGGGCATCGAACTGCTCTGCCCTATCCTCCTTGAACACCTGGTCGGCGGCATCAGCCTCTTGAAAGGTAACCCCGAATGAGGTCAGTCGTTCCATTTCCTGTGCCAGGATACCATGGGGCAGCACATCTTCGGACAGGGTCAGCAGATCCCCGCCGGCAGAGCCGGAACGGTGGAATACCGTCACCGGATATCCTTTCAAAGACAGGTCCCAGGCTGCCACCAGGCTGCTCAGTCCGGCGCCCCAGATACCCACGGTCTGTGTTTTTGCCGGGGGAAGAAAGTGCTTTTTGTCCTTTCCTGTTCCAGCCGCACAGATCCGCTCCAGGGCACCCACAGCCACCGGCGCATCCACCTGGCTGCGGATGCAGTGATCCTCACAGGGGTGATCACAGATCCGGGCCAGGATCCTTGGCAGGGGCAGGGTTTTTTCCAGGATTTTGTAGGCCCTGTCCAACTGCTGCTCTGCCATGTGCTGTGTAAATGCTTTGACATCCACATGAAACGGGCAGGCCGCCCTACAAAATGGCGGCTCTTCCTGGATACATTTTTTTTCAAACTGCATCAGCCGGGTCTTTTCCACGACATATCCCTGTATGATGATCCGTTGCGGCCACAAAAAACCCGGACGGCTGTATCCTTAATTGATGGGTATGGGCCATCCGGGTTTTGTGCAGCAGTTACGCTTTTTTCAATGCCGCCAGTACCTTGTCAGGGGTGGCCGGCAGGCGGGTGATCCTGACCTTGCAGGCGTTGTAAATGGCATTGATAATGGATGCATGGGGGGATGTCAGGGGCAGTTCCCCCACGCCGGATGCGCCGAACGGCCCGTGCTCCCGGGGCGATTCCACATAGATCAGCTCGATGTCATCCGGAATGGACTGGACATAGGGAAACCCTGCCCCCATCATGGAAGCGTGTTTCTTGAGGTCCTCGAAATCTTCGGACAGGGCCAGGCCGATGCCCTGGGCAAGTCCCCCGTACATCTGTCCGTCAACGGTAAGCCGGTTGTTGATCTTTCCAACATCCGCCACCGCCGTCATCCTGTTCACCTTTGTTTTACCGGTGGCCAGCTCCACGCATACCTCAGCCATGAACACCCCGTACATATAGGCGGCAAAGGGATTGCCCTGGGCGTTTTCATCACAGTTGGTGGCCGGCGCGGTCCAGGAACCGGTATATTCCAGGGGGATGTTTTCCTGTTTCATTTCATCATAGGTGCGGAAACTGCCGTCGCTTTTGCGCATGGCGCCCAGAAGCAGTTCACAGCCCGCCTTGATGGCCTGGCCCGTGACCACCTGCTGCCGGCTCCCGCCGGAAGGTCCGCTGTTGGGAACCCGGGAGGTGTCGTTCATGACCAGGTGGATATTTTCCGGGGCGATCCCCAGGGGCCGGAGGGCTTCATGGGCCGTGCCCAGGGACCCGCTGTCCGCCCCCTGGCCATGGTCTTCCCAGGAATTGACCAGGGTGACGCTGTTATCCGGGTTCAGGCAGATTTTGATTTCAGATGTGTCCGGTCCGTCCAGGCCGCACCCGTAAATTCCCACGGAGAGTCCTACCCCGCACTTGTGCCCGTCTGTGCTGGATTTTTGGGCACGGGCTTTGGCTTCTTCATATTTCGGCCCCAGTTTTTCAAACATCTCCGGCAGGCTCAGGCTGTCCGGCACCTGTCCGGTGGGGGTGGTGGAACCTTCCCGGTAGACGTTTTTCAGCCGCAGGTCAAAGGGGTCCATGTTCAGTTTTTCCGCCAGCATGTCCATGAGCACCTCAGAAGAAAACTCACTCTGGGGGGACCCGTAGGCCCGGAAGGCAGAGCCCCAGGCGTGGTTGGTACACACGGTCCGGCCCTGGCCCCTGATGCTGGGGATGTGGTATCCCGCACCGATAAACTGGGCACCACGCAGGGTGAGCAGGTCCCCGAATTCCGAGTAGGGGCCGTGGTCCACGCTCCAGTCACTTTCCATACCCAGCAGTTTTCCTTCTTTGTCTGCCGCCATTTTCAGGTTGATAAAGAACGGAGAGCGTTTGCCGGTATAGGTCTGCTGCTGATACCAGGTGTAGTTCAAAAACACCGGCTTGCCCGTGGCCATGGCAGCCGCGCCCAGCAGGGCTTCCATGGTGGGGGAAAATTTATAGCCGAATGTGCCGCCCGCCGGGTTCTGCACCAGGGTCAGTTTTTCCGGTTCTATCCCCAGGCCGGGGGCAATCATGGCATGGTGCAGGAACAGGCCGATGGATTTGGAATGGATGGTCAGGTGCCCGTCCTCACCGGGATAGGCAAATCCCACATCCGGCTCGATGGGCATGTGCGGCTGCCGCCCCACATAGAAGTCTCCCTCAACCACCACATCAGCCGCATCAAAGCAGGGACCGGTGTCCTCCCCTTTTTTGATGTCCTGGGTAAAATATACATTGGGGGTGCCGGGGTGAATCTCCATGGCATCGTCTGCCATGGCTGCAGGAGCGCTCATATACTCGGGCAGCCGCTCCAGGTCTACTTTGACTTTCTTTGCCGCCTCACGGGCGTTTTTCAGGGTATCCGCGCACACGATGGCAATGGCATCTCCGAACTGGAACACCTTTTCATCACACAGAATGGGACGGTCCCATCCATCTCCCTTGTTGGTGGGAAAGGTGATCAGGCCGGTAATCCGATTTTTGCCCTTTATGTCTTTGTGGGTAACCACCTTGTAGACGCCTGGCATTTTTTCCGCCTCTGCGGTATCAATGCCCCGGATATTGGCATGGGAGACTTCGGCCTGGACCAGGGCCAGCTGCAGTGTTTCCTCCGGCATTTTTATCCCCAGGTCCGCACCGTAGTCACAGGTGCCCGTGACCTTGGCCAGGGCCGTGGGACGGGGATACTTTGTTCCCCATATCCGCCCATCCGCCGGCATTTTAAAGGCGAGGTCCTCCATGGTTTTCTTTCCATTGATCACCTGGGCCGCATCCATGACCGCATCCACCAGCTGTTTGTACCCGGTGCACCGGCAGGCGTTGCGGTATTTCTGGAACCACTGCCGGACATCCTCCCGGGTGGGAGATGGGTTGGCATCCAGCAGGGCTTTGGCTGACACAATGAAACCCGGGGTGCAGAATCCGCACTGGGCCCCGCCGTGGATCATCCAGGCCAGCTGGATGGGATGCAGGTTGTCCGGTGTACCGATACCCTCGATGGTCGTAACCTCTGCCCCATCCTGGACACGGCCCATTTTTGTCACACAGGAGCGGATCAGTTTATCATTGACAATGACGTTACATGCCCCGCACTGGCCCTCGCCGCATCCCACCTTGACCCCGGTCAGCAGCAGATGGTTCCGGAGCACGGATGCCAGCCGGTCATCCTCATTCACGATCAGGGTCCTGGAAATGCCGTTGATTTTCAGATTTTTTTTGATCATCTTGGTCTCCTTTGGATTTCATTGTTGTTTGATGTCTGGCGCATGCGGTGGCGGAGTAAAAACTGCGGAAAACAGGTTCAATGGGGAAGTCCGGCACCATGTGTCATTTTTTAGTATTTATTGCTGTTATGGTCAAGTTTAATATTAAATAACTTCAAAAAATAACCAATATAGTTTAATAATAACTTTTATTGGCTCCGGCCGGGGTTGAAATCCGGGGGTTAACCATCTATATTAATTCTTGTTAATCAGATACCAACCCTGATAAAAAAAGGATAGTTATGGAAAACCATAGTGTCTGCGGCATGGACTTAAAGGATTATCTGATTGAAATGGAAGAATTTCACGGCGGCCGGTCTCCCGGCATGCTGGTGGGTGCGGTGCTGCTGGATGCGGCCATGGCAAAGATGAAAAATACCCGGGAACTGGGCGTTGTGGCGGAAACCATCAACTGCCTCCCGGATGCGGTCCAGCTGCTGACCCCCTGTACGGTGGGCAATGGATTGCTCCGCATTTTCAGCTGGAGCAAATTTGCCATCACCGCCTACGACAGGAC
>DATFJY010000113.1:0-38687 GCA_035268905.1 Desulfotignum sp. | reverse complement strand
GACTGTTTGAGAAACAGGGCCGCCAGGCCCATCACCAGCTCGGTGGAACAGATGATCCGGTCGTATCCGCCTTGGAGAAACAGGTGCTGCACCGCCAGCAGATCCGGCACATGAAACACCTGGTCCGGGTAACTGGGAAAGGCGAACCGGCCCACAGGCGGCACCACTTTCAAGTGGGACTGTTCCGCGACACCGTCGTGGCAGATGAGAAAATCCACGGGCAGGTCCCGCTCCTGGATATAGGCCAGTTTTCTGGACAAAGAGGCAGACACCCCGTTGTTGTCGCACAGGGTGTCTGTAAGCCACAAAGCCCGCCGGGGATGGACATGCCGGCCCAGGGTCTTTGCAAACCCGTTGACAAACTTTCGCTGCCCCATGAGCACCCGGGTGGAAAGCAAAGATGCCCCGGCAATCACGGCCCAGGCCAGCACCGGAAAAGACAGGGTGTCAAAAAATTCCGACACATTGAGCGTTGACCCATGGTCCAGGGAGGGATCAGCATCCTTTTCAAACAGGGCCCGGAAATGGGATGGGATTTCGAATCTCCTGATCAGGTCTGCCAAGTCCACTGCCCGGGTGATGTCCAGTCCCTGCAGATGTCCGGTCTGGGTTTTGATACGTTTGGCGATGATCTGGTTCAGGCAGGAGAACATCTGGGGGGAACCGGTTTTCAGCAGATCGAAAAACCGTTCTTGGGACCGGTTTTTTGCCCGGGCAATCTCATCGATTTTCCGGATCAGGGGCCTGAAATCCGGTGTTACCCTGAACCGGCTCATCAGGCCGGGCCGCCGGCCATGCAGGGCCTCGTGAAAGGATTTGAAAAAAAACAGGGTAAACCGGTGGCGCCGCAGCTCCTGCATGGCATTGCTGACCCCCAAGCAGATCAGTTTGTCCCGCAGGCTGCCTTTGTGAAGAAACATCCGCACCAGCCCGGGTTCCTTCATGTGTAAAGCGATCTGGGACAGATAGTCCATAAACGCGATATTGAGCTTTTCATGCATAGTGACACTGCCATAAGGGTGCAGCGGTCCGGACCGCAGGGCTTCCAAGGCCAGGTATGACAAAGATTTTTGCTTTCTTTTGTTTTCCAGGTCCGGCACATGCAGGCAGGTGCCGCAGGTGCCGGCAAACAGGCCCATATGATCGTCAGACCCGCCGGTCACCTGTTTTTTATAGACCGACCTGCAGAAATCGCCGGCCCTGATCCCGTGTTTTTTCTGCCATATGTCGATCTGTTCTTCGGTGAGGCTGTCCAGCCATTCCCAGATCAGCAGGTTCTGCCACACATCCCGCTGGCCGTTGAGCACCTCGAACCGGTCGAACAGGAGCACCAGCTGTTCGAACATGGCAGGGTCCGGCCGGCCATTGCGGGCATGGACATATAATGGATGGGGCAGCAGAGTGGGGATTTCCTGATCCGCCGCATAGGTGAGAAAGGCAAAAAGATCATTTCTCAGTCCATTGAGTGTTTCCTCCTGTGCCGGGGTGAATCCATAGGCCAGGACATGGAGATGGGTATTGAATGTCTTGAAATAGCAGGTAAATTCCCCACCCGGCAGGACATCCTGCCCCCTTTCCAGAAGATCCCAGCAGGACCTGGCATTGTTGTGGTTGGTGATGGTAACGGCATTGCATTGGTTTTTTGCAAGACAGGCAACCAGGTCATCTGTCTGAAGCCAGGTTTCCGGAAACCGCAGGATTCTGCCGAAAAGCTCGTCTGTGACATCGGAGTTGCCGTCATGACAATGCAGATCGATTCTGATGCATTCGTCTGCCGGCACCGCGTCCCGGTGCCGGCCCAGCCGCTGCTGGAATACCGACTGGATCTGTTGCTGAAACTGTTGCGTATCTGTCATGGCCTTGTCATTCCCGTTTCTAACGTAAAGGTTGTGGAACATGAACGGCATCGGTTCCGGTTCGGCTGACCGGTGCCGGGCAAGCAGATTCTTGGCTGCTATTTTTTTTTACGGCACCGTATCAGGAATGTAATAAAACCGTGTTTGCATTGTGTTGTTTTTTTGTCAGACAGACTTTTTTTCCATTCACATCAAAAGATAACACCGGTCTAATCCGGTCTGAACAAACAGATGATTATATGTCTGGCATCTTCAGGTGAAAGGGAAACCATCACCGACGGTAACAAAACACTAACAAAGGAGAAAGATGTATGCAGCGTATGACATGGATGAAGCAGACAAAACTGTTTATTGTTGGCCTTTTGGCAGTCCTGATTTCCGTGACCGGTGCCATGGCAGAAGACACCATCACGGAATTCCGCATCGGTGTGCTGGGGGGTGAAAACGCCTCGGACCGGCTGCGGTCCAATGAATGTGTGCGGGCGCAGATTGAAGCCCTGCTGGGGGTTCCCACCAAAATTTATGCCCCGGCCGATTACAACGGGGTGATTGAAGGACTTCTGGGCGGAAACCTGGACATGGCCTGGCTGGGTGCCTCGGGGTATGCTAAGGTCTATTTGACCAACCCGGACATCGTGGAACCGGTGCTGGTCAAAATCAACAAGGACGGATCTTTCGGATATTATTCCGTGGGATTCGCCCGGGTGGACTCCGGTATTGAAAGCCTGGATGACATGAACGGCAAAGTGTTCGGATTCGGAGACCCCAACTCCACCTCCGGGTATCTGATTCCCTCCATCGAGATCCCCGAGTCCGGGCATTCCATGAAACCCGGTGAATACTTCAAGGATGTGGTATTTACCGGCGGCCACGAGCAGACCATCGTGGCGGTGTTCAACGGGGATATCGATGCCGGCGTCACCTGGGCCGACGGCCTGGGAGAATGGGTGGACGGCTACAACAGCGGTGCGTTGCGGAAGGCGGCCGATGCCGGCCTGGTGGACATGACCCAGATCCAGGAAATCTGGCGGTCCAAACTGATTCCCGAAGGTCCCATTGTCCTGCGCAAGGCCCTGCCGGAAAAAGTGAAACTCAAAGTCACCGGTCTGCTGGCCAGCATGCCCTCCATGGACATGGAATGCGCCTACGGGTTCATGGCCGGTGAGGTCAAGGGCATTGCACCGGTGGACCATGATGCCTATATAAGCATCATCGAGGCCAGAAAAGCCAAATCCAATTAAGCAACCCCAAGTCAATATCAACCATGGTGGCTGATGGGTTCATCAGCCACCCCTGTTTTTTCCCAAAAACAAAAGCACCAAAGGATTCCGGCATGTCTCTGCACGTTATCCAGACCGAAATCATGGCCATGGAAAAAAGGCGCCGCCTTTATTCCATGGCAGGCCTTGTTCTCATTGCAGCGGTCCTGATCTCCGGATACGGCCTGTCAAACAACCTGAATTCCGGCGGATTTCTCACCGGAATGCAGCAGTTTTTCGACTATCCGTCCGAGATTGTCAAAGAGGCCTGGGCTGCCGGGTTTTCATTTTTTCTGGTCATGGGCCGGTTTGTGCCAGCCCTGGTGGAAACCTTGAACATTGCCGGGGCTGCCTCCATCATGGGCGGGGCTGTGGCCGTGGTACTGGCATTTCTGGGATCCGCCAACCTGGGGGTCAAGCCGCCTGTGGTGGTCACCATTGTCCGGCGGATCATGGATATCATGCGGGCGTTTCCGGAACTGATCCTTGCCCTGTTTTTGATTTTTATCCTGGGATCCAGCCCGGTGCCGGCCATGATCGCGGTGGCGTTTCACACGGCCGGGGCCCTGGGAAAACTGTTCTCAGAGGTGAATGAAAATGCCGATGCAGATCCCGTGGAAGGGCTGGCATCCTGCGGTGCCACCTGGCTGCAGCGCATGCGGTACGGGGTCCTCCCCCAGGTGCTGCCCAACTATCTGAGCTATTTTATGCTGCGGTTTGAAATCAATGTGCGGGCATCGGCGATTTTGGGGTTTGTTGGGGCCGGGGGCATCGGCATGGAACTGCGGCGCACCATCGGCTGGGGCAAAGGTGCCGGCGATGAGACCGCGGCCCTGTTCATGCTGCTGATTCTGTCCATTTTTGTTATCGACCAATTGTCCTCTTTTATCCGCCGGCGCCTGGTGACCGGCAGGGATTCAGAATAGAAAGGAACCCCATGGCATCATCCACCCTGGTCATACAGCCACCGGCCCCGGTCACCGGATCTTTGACCGTGTTTTCCAGAATCCGCCGTAACAGCCTGCTGGTCATGGCAGGGACCGGGCTGACAGTTTTGTATTTGCTGTACACCTTCCTCTCTTTTGATGTCTGGGGCCTGATCAGCAGGTCCCGTCCCCAGCGGGCAGTGCTGCTGGCCACCGATGCCGTGGCCCACAAGGTCCATGTCACCAAAACCATCAGAGGTGCCGACAGCCTTTCCATTGCAGTGGAAGGCGAGCGCACCGCCACTTATGAAACTCCCCCCGGATGGGTGACCGTGTCCGATGACCTGACCCGGGTGGATCTGGCCGAAGGATTTCAGGTGGATATAACCGGTACCCATGTGATCTTTCAGATACCGGACCTAGGCCCAATTCATGTCCGGATAACGGATGCGGGCATCGAGACAACCCTGCCCGAAGGCGTGGATCCGCCGGACTGGCTTCGGGCCACACCGGCCAAATTCGACGCACGGCCCACCATCGGGCGGCGGGTCCAGGTGTCCAGGGCACGGATCGAGGTACACCGGTATTTTATGGGCTGGGAGAACTTTTTCTTTCCTTTCCGATCAAAACTTGCCGTGTATTCCCCGGGAGAGCTGTTTTCCCTGGCATTTTCAGACCAGCGGCTCGATCCTGCCATGCCCAACTGGCGCCTGATGGCCACCACCTTCTGGAACAATCCGGGCTGGCAGCACAAACAGGTATTTATCGCCCTGCTGGAAACCTTTCTGATGGCAGTACTGGGCACGCTCACCGCGGCCCTGGTGGGACTGCCCCTGGCCGTGCTGGCAGCGGCCAACTTCACACCGTCCCAGGCCCTGCGGTTTGCCGTCCGCCGGTTGTTCGACTTTTTGCGGGGCATTGACATGCTCATCTGGTCTCTGATCTTTATCCGGGCCTTTGGACTGGGGCCCTTGACCGGTGCCCTGGCCATTGCCTTTACCGACACCGGATCTCTGGGCAAGTTGTTTTCCGAGGCCCTGGAAGGGGTCAATCGCAAACAGATGGAAGGGGTCCATGCCACCGGGGCCAACCGCCTGCAGTTTTACCGGTTCGGTGTCATTCCCCAGATCATTCCGGTGTTTGTTTCCCAGACCTTGTACTACCTGGAGTCCAATATCCGGTCCGCCACTATCATCGGTGCCCTGGGTGCCGGCGGCATCGGCCTGATGCTGGTGGAAGCCATGAACACCCAGCGCCACTGGGAAAATGTATTTTATCTCATCCTGCTGACCATTTCCCTGGTCATGGTCATGGACACGGTTTCCGCCAAATTGCGGAGCCGCCTGATCCACGGCCGGTCCGGCATATGATCGCTGTGCAGATAGTTTTTTCATCAAAACCACAAACCCCTTTGAGGATACCATGAAAATAGCAGAACTGACCAAGACATTCGGAAAAATAACCGCTGTGGATACGGTTTCCTTTTCCATTGACCAGCCCCAGATGGTGGGCGTGATCGGACCGTCCGGGGCCGGCAAATCCACCATGCTGCGCATGATCAACCGGCTCACCGATGCCACCCGGGGATCCATCCGGATCAATGACCGGGAAATACTGCAGCTTGCCGGCAGAGAAAAACGCCGGTGGCAGCGGGACTGCGCCATGATTTTCCAGCAGTTCAACCTGGTGCCCCGGCTGAACGTGGTGACCAATGTGCTCATGGGCCGGCTGAACGGCCACAGCACCATAAAGAGCCTGTTCTGTGTCTTCGGGCGGCACATGGTGGATGAAGCCCTGGCCGCCCTGGACCGGCTGGGAATTGCGGACCAGGCCCTGCAGCGGGCTGAGACCCTTTCAGGCGGCCAGCAGCAGCGGGTGGCCATTGCCCGGGCCCTGATGCAGCAGCCCAAAATGGTGCTGGCGGATGAGCCCATCGCCTCTCTGGATCCGTTGAGTGCGGAAAAGGTGATGACCGCCCTGCGGGAGATCCGGGACCGGGACCACCTGACCGTGATCTGCAACCTGCACACCCTGGATACGGCAAGAACCTATTGTGACCGGGTGATCGGCATGCTCCAGGGCCGCATCGTATTTGATGATGAACCTTCCCGGCTCACCCCGTCGGTGGTGCGTGATATTTACGGGGCTAATGAAGAACTCAATGAATCCATGACATCCACCAGCATTCCCGGGCCTGTTTACCCCCCTGAACCGGTGCGGATCAGAAAACCCGCACTGGCATAGAGACAGATGCGGGGAAAACCATGTGCAAACACATCCCTTTGCAGCTATTTTCGCTCCTGAGAGATTACAAAACTCAAAACACTGCGGGCTTCCAGTACCGGATATTGATCCCCGGGGAATGCGTATGTAGCCAGATTAATCATTTTATCATTACGAAGAAGGATACAGCAGCTCTGCCAGATGGCATACCGTTAATTTGCGGCCCTGTTTGACCGCCCCGCCCCGCAGCTGGAGCACGCATCCCGGGCATTCGGTCACCAGAAGGTCTGCGCCGGATCCTGTTACATCATCCAGTTTTCTGGTGAGAATTTCATTGGACACCGCCGGAAAGGTGGTGGAAAAACTGCCGCCGAACCCGCAGCAGGTTTCTTCTTCATCTGTGGGAACATACTGGTTTCCCGATTTTTCAATCAGCTCATGGGGGCTGTCGTGAACCCCTAAGCCCCGGCACAGGTGACAAGGGGAGTGAAATGCGGTTTTTCGACCAGCATCCGCGCCGGCACCGGCCTCAGGTGCAATGCCCAGAATATCGTTCATGAACACGGAAAACGGCACCACCTTGTCTGCAAAAGCCGCTGCTTTTTCCGGGGCATAGTCCCTGACCAGTTTGGGCACCCCGTGCCTCAGATGGGAGGCACAGGACGCGCACAGGGTCACAATGTAATGCACTGCATCATAATTGTTGCGTCCCATTGCCATGGCATCCAGGTTCTGGAGGGCCACATCCCGGGCCGCGGATGTTTCCCCCATGCTTACGGCAGGCAGACCGCAGCAGGACTGGTCCATGGGGAAAACCACATGGATGTTGTGCTGTGCAAATCCTCTCATGGCAGCTTCCAGGTGTTCCGGATAGACAAAATCCTGGACACATCCGGAAAACAGCGCAATGGTGAACCGGGGATTTTCCACCGGCCGGTTCAGGCGGGCAAACCGGTCCCGGAACGGTACCCGGGCAATGGCCGGCAGACGTCTGAAATTGTGGTCCGAAGAAAAGATCATGGGCAGGTGGCGCAGAAAGCCGGGTCCCTTTTCTTTTGGCGCAGGGCCCGTGTTTTTGTCTATAACCGGTTTCTGGGCCAGATAGGCTGTGCGCAGCAGCCGGTGGAACAATTTCCTGTTTTTGAGCACCTTGCCCAGCAAAAGGCTCTGCAGCGGGTGGCCCGCCTCATCCTGGATCCGTGCATGGATCTCCTTGATCAGGTGGGGCAGATCGATGCCGCCGGCGCACACCGCTTTGCACGCCCCGCAGTTGGTGCAGTTCTGCACCAGGTTTTTCGCATTTTCCAGGCCATGAAAAAAATAGGTGGTGATCAGGCCGATGGCCCCGATATAGATGTGTCCCATCTGGTGGCCCCCCACCATGCGGTACACCGGGCAGACATTGGCACAGGCCCCGCACCGGACACACTGGAGCACCTGGGAGAACACCGGGTCCGCCGCAATGTTGCTGCGGCCGTTGTCCAGGAACACGATGTGCATCTCCCGCTTTCCCGAGGGGGTGGTTTTGCATTCAGACGGCCCGGTGATCCAGGTGACATAGGAGGTGATGGCCTGGCCGGTGGCATTTTTGGGCAGGATTCGGTTCACGGTCAATGCATCGGCGATGGTGGGCAGCAGCTTGTCGATGCCCACCAGGGCCACATGGACCTTTGGCAGGGTGGTGACCAGCCGGGCATTGCCCTCGTTGGTGGCAATACCGATGGTGCCGGTATCGGCCAAAGCATAGTTGGCGCCGGTGATGCCCATGTCCGCCTGCACAAATTTTTCCCGCAGCTCTTTTCTGGCCACCTTGACCAGGCGCTCTATTTCTGCATCCTGGTCCGTGCCGGTGACATCGGAAAACAGATCCGCCACCTGGAAGCGTGACAGGTGGATGGCCGGCATAACCATGTGGGAAGGGCCTTCTTTGCGCAGCTGGACAATCCATTCCCCGAGATCGGTTTCCGTGACTTCCAGTCCCAGATTTTCCAGCCACTTGTTCAAATGGGTTTCTTCCGCGGTCATGGATTTGGATTTGACAATCTTTTTGGAACCGGTTTTTTGGGCGATCTCACCGATGATCCGGTTGGCATCTTCTGCGGTATCTGCCAGGTGCACTGTGATTCCATGAGCCCGGGCCTTTGTGACAAACTGCGCCAGCAGGGCTTTGTTGTCGGCAATGGCTGCGGCCTTGATATCCGCCACCTGCTGAATCAATTCCGCCACATCCATGCCGGCAAAGGCGTTTTCTCTTGATGCACGGTAGGCCACGGCGAATTTGTCCATGGCCTGGCGCAGAAACCGGTTGTCAAGGGCATCTCCCAGCCGGTGTTTATAGGATGTGAGACTTTCACGGGTTTCTGCCATTAGTCGTCCTCCACCAGGATGATATGCAGTTCCAAAGGGCCATGCACCCCGATGGCCAGCACCCGTTCAATATCCGCTGTCCGGCTGGCACCGGTGACAAAGGCGGTATAGGATCCCTTTTCCCGGGTCAATGCTGCCAGCTCACCGGTCATGGAAAGGGCGGTTTCCCGGATATCCGACACCCCCAGGATGGCCACATGCACCTCACACAGCATGGTGGCCAGACGGGTTTCTTCTTCATTGGAATTAATGACCAGGGTGCCGGTGTCGGCAATGCCGTAATCCGCTGTGGTAACCCCCATATCAATGCCGCCGGGAAAATTCCGCAGGTTGTCCCGGATCAGCTGGATATGGGGATATGGGCCGCATTTTTCAGACAGGTGCCGGAACCGCTCATGATCCAGGTTGGGGGCGGCCAGAATCCTGGCAGAGGGGTCTGTTTTTTTTTCGGAAGGCACCTGGGGATCCAGGGGCGGTTTTTCAGCCAGCAGTGCAAGTGTTTTGTCCAGAGCAGCGGCCCAATCTTTCACGCCATGAACACAGGCGCTCACCAGGGAGGCTTTCTGGGTAAACACCGCAGCCGAATCATCCTTTTTTCTGCCAGTGGTGGGTTCTGCCATATCTGTCTCCCGTTAACCGCCCTTATCCGAAAAATACGCCCGGCAGCCAGGTGACCAGGGACGGAAACAGGCACAGCAGGGCGATACTAATCAGCTGCAGAATGACGAAGGGCATGATGCCCCGGTAAATATGCATCATGGTGAATTGAGACGGCGCCACACCCTTGAAGTAAAACAGGGCATACCCGAACGGCGGGGTGAGGAACGATGTCTGGAGATTCACACACAGCAGCAGGGAGAACCACAATGGATCAAATCCCAGCTCTATGGCAATGGGCAGAAAAATGGGCACCGTCACCAGAAGGATGGCGGCCCAGTCAATGAACATGCCCATGATAAACACGATGAACATCATAATGAACAAAATAATCCATTGGTTCATGCCCGAACCGATGAGCAGGTCGGCCACCACATCACCGCCGCCCATGCTCAGAAACACGGCGGAGAAAAACTTGCCACCGATGAACAGCATCATGACCATGGAGGTGGTTTTCAACGTGGCATAGGCACTTTCCTTGAGTACGGTCCAGTTGAGCTTTTTGTTGAAAAAGGCCAGGAGCACGGCACCGAAAGCTCCCAGGCCGGCGGCTTCGGTGGGAGTGGCCACCCCACCCAGGATCGTTCCCATGACCGCCAGGATCAATGCCAGGGGCGGAACCAGAGATTTCAGGGTCATGGCCCATTTCTGGCCGGCGGTATACCCGGATGCCTCATCTTTTGAAATTGGGGGGCCCAGTGTCGGATTGATATTGCACCGAATCAGAATATAGGAAAAATAGAGTCCTGCCAGCAGCAATCCCGGAAAAATAGCACCGGCAAACAAATTGCCCACAGAGGTTTCTTTCATGCCGGTGAGTCCGCCGTACACCACCATCATAATGGAGGGCGGAATCAGAATCCCCAGAGTGCCGGAAGCGCAGATGATACCGGCGGTCATTTCTTTCTGGTAGCCCTTGCCCATGAGGGCCGGGGTGGCCAGCAGCCCCATGGCCACCACCGATGCCCCGATAATCCCGGTGGTGGCGGCAAATACCGTGCACACCAGAACAACGGCAAGACCCAGGCCGCCCTTGATACTGCCCAGCACCACGTACATGGATTCAAACAGGGCTTCAGACACCTTTGATCTGTCCAGGAGCTGGGCCATGAGAATAAACAAGGGGATGGCCACCAGGGTATAGTTTTCCATCAATCCCCAGATATTGTTGATAAACATCTCAAACAGCATGGGTATATTAAACCCGTTGTCGATCAGGCCGAACAGCGTCGCAATTGCTGCCAGGGTATAGGCCAGCGGATGCCCAAGCATGATGGCGAATATAAGGGTGACAAACATGGCCACAGTCAAGAATTCAAGACTCATGGGTTAACCTTTCTTCCTTGTTGTTTGAGTGAATTGATATCCTTTAACAGATTGGCGATGCCCTGGAGCACTAAAAATACCAGACACAATGCCATCAATATCTTCAACGGCCAGATGGGCGGCGCCCAGGAAGTGGAATTCACTTCAAGTCCCAGGGTGGATTGATATGCATATTTAATCCCCCAAAGGGTCAGGCAGATGGTCACCGGCATGAAAAAGACCAGGTTGGTGATAATGCTGAGAACCGCCTGGACTTTTTCCGACGTCAGGGAGCTGAAAATATCCACCTTTACATGGGCACCATGGACATCGGAGTAGGAAAGCCCGAACATGTAGTGCAGTCCGTATAAAAATGTGGTGGCTTCAAATGCCCATGTGGTGGGAGCATTGAAAACATACCGCATGGCCACCTCATATACCACGATTATCAACAGCGGATATACGAGAAAAGAGGTGATATCTCCCTGTTTGTGGATAACCTTTTCCAGATTTTTTGATAACGATTCCAACATGTTGGTTTCCTTTTTCAGAAAATGAATCAAAAAACGGACAGGATCCGGCAGTTTGTTATATTGAGATTGATTCTCTCTTGAACTGCCGGACCTGTCTTTTACAATCCCTGCCTTGATCATCCGTTGAAACGGATATTTCCGGCAATGGGTTTATTCATGGATCTGACCGCTGATATAGGTCTCATAGGGCCAGGGAGTCGCCCCGCCGCGGGCCTTGCGCCAGGCTGCATAATCCTCGATCAGCTGATCCTGGGAATCCAGGATTTTCTTGGCATCCGGGAATTTTGCCTTGACAGAATCCATATACTCTTTGGTGGTTTTACGGAATTCGATAAGGGTTTCTTTATCCATATGGACAAATTCCATTTTTTGCTCAAACAGCTCAATGGCTTTTGCATTCAGATTATTGATCCAGCTGTAGCTCCATAACTGGGTTTCCTTGGCAGCAATATCAATGATCCATTTGAGATCTTCGGGCAGCTTTTCATAGGCATCTTTGTTGAAAAACAGGGCACACTGGATACCTGGCTGGTGAACACCCGGCTGAATCGCGTATTTGGTGACATCATCAAATCCCATGGGATAGTTGATGGCAGGAGAAGAAAATTCTGCCGCATCGATCACACCACGCTCCAAGGCCAGGTAGACTTCGCCGCCGGGAAGGGGAGATACGGATGCGCCCAGGTTGTTCAAAATATCCATGAACCAGCCCGGGGTACGGACCCGCATGCCCTTGAAATCCTGCATACTGGTGGCCCGTTTGTTGGAGGAAAGCCCCATCTCCTGGCCGCACTGGCCACCGGGAAGGGCAAACAGGTTAAACTGGCCATAGATTTCCTGCATCATCTCCACGCCACCCCTTTCATACAGCCAGATGTTGTACAGCTCCGCATCCAGGCCGAAGGGAACAGAGGCCAATGCCACAAAGGCTTCGTTTTTGCCTTTCCAGTACCCGGGCCAGTCATGACCCACTTCAGCTGCGCCGGTGCTTACCGCATCAAAAGTCTGCATGGCAGGTACCAGCTCTCCTGCGGAAAACGGCTTGATATTCAGACGGCCGGCAGATGCCAGCCGGACACTGTCGGCAAAATGGGATGCAATGTCATAGAACAAAAGCCCTTTGGACCAGGGCATGACCATTTTCCACCGGATTTTTTCATCCGAAGTCTTGAATGATACCCGTTTTGCTTCCTTTGCCCGGGGATCTTCTCCGAATTTTTCACGTTTGGCATGGGCAGTGCCACAGATAAAAACAACTGCCATCAGAAGGGTTACCGCTATGCTTAATGCTTTTTTCATGCTTTCCTCCATCTTTTTAAAAAAATTTGGTTATTCACACGCCTGTCTCCAGATATTGCCTGAGATGGTTTTTGCCTCCTTTCCCGGATTGGTTTTAAAGGTATTCCGGTAAGTCCAAAATGGTCGTTTCACTATTTGATGTTTTCAGCTTCCTTGGTAGTACCAATACTAAAATCCATATGAACCACTTTGTCAAGAAAAAAATAATTTTTGTTTGTTTTTTGTCAGAAAGTCTGTTATACGATATTATATTCTAAAAAAACAGATGGTTGTATTTTTTGGTGGTAGCGTAAAAAGTAGAGGCGGCGCCATGACATAATCATTTGACAACATCGGGAATTTATTTAATAGTAATTGGTAGTACCATAAAACAAAAGAGGTGCCTATGATCCCCCGGTCCATCCAGGATGCGCTCCAGAAAATTGTGGGGCCCCAATATCTGCTCACCCAGAAAGAAGACATGCTCACCTATTCCTATGATGCCGCCGTACTCGACCCGGTCATGCCTGCGGCTGCCGTGATTCCCGAAAACACGACCCAGCTCGGCGAAATCATCGCCCTGTGCCATGAAAACAGTATTCCCATAACGGTCCGGGGATCAGGCACCAATCTGTCCGGCGGCACCATTCCCCAAACATCCGGCATCGTGATCCTCACCGGCCGAATGAACAACATCATTGAAATCAATGAAGCGGACATGTATGCCGTGGTGGAGCCCGGGGTTGTGACGGCCACCCTGGCAGGGGAAGTGGAAAAACTGGGGCTGTTCTATCCCCCGGATCCCGGCAGTATGGCGGTTTCCACCATCGGCGGAAATGTGGCGGAAAATGCCGGGGGACTGCGGGGACTCAAATACGGGGTGACCAAAGATTATGTCATGGGGCTGCACTTTTTTGACTGCCAGGGCAATTATATCAAGACCGGATCAAGAACCGTGAAATGCGCCACCGGTTATAATATCACAGGACTCATGGTGGGATCTGAAGGCACCCTGGGGGTCCTGGACCAGGTGATTCTCAAACTCATCCCGGCCCCGAAGGCCAGGCAGGCCATGGTGGCCGTGTATGACACCATTGAACAGGCATCCGAAACCGTGGCCGGCATCATTTCCGCACGGATTGTACCAGCCACCCTGGAGATTCTGGACAATTTCACCATCCGGGCCGTGGAGGATTTTTCAAAGGCAGGGCTTCCCACGGATGCGGCCGCCCTGCTGCTCATCGAGGTGGATGGACACCCGGCAGTGGTGGCCGAAGAAGCGGAACAGGTAAAGGCCCTGTGTATGAAAATGGGGGCACGGACCATTGACCGGGCCAAAGATGATGCCCAGCGGGACAAAATCTGGGCAGCCAGGCGATCCGCCCTGTCCGCCCTGGCCCAGCTCAAACCCACCCTCGTACTGGAAGATGCCACGGTTCCCAGAAGCAAAATTCCGGACATGGTGCGCTCTCTTCAGGATATTGCCAAAAAATACAAGATTGATATCGGCACCTTCGGCCATGCCGGGGACGGCAACCTGCACCCCACCATCCTCACGGACCGCAGGAACACTGAAGAATTTCACCGGGTGGAACAGGCCATTGAAGAGATCTTTGATACGGCACTGGCCATGGGCGGCACCCTGTCCGGAGAGCACGGCACCGGCATTGCCAAGGCCCCGTTTCTGGAAAAGGAAGCCGGGTACTCCTCCATCCTGTTTTCCAGGCAGCTGCGGGCTGCGCTGGATCCCCGCAATATCTTGAACCCCGGCAAAATCACAGGAGTATAACCCATAATGGCAGGCATGAAAGAACTGGCAACCCTGGTAAAAGAACTGGAAGAACAACTGGTGACCTGCATCCGCTGCGGCATGTGCCAGTCGGTCTGCCCCCTTTTCGAACAGACCCGCAAAGAAGCGGATGTGGCCAGGGGCAAACTGGCCCTGCTCACAGGACTCATGGACAATATTTTCACGGATCCGGACGGGGTGAACGAACGGTTGAACCGTTGCCTGCTCTGCGGATCCTGTGCCGCCAACTGCCCTTCCGGGGTCAATGTGGTGGAAATTTTCATCAAGGCCCGGGCCATTTTGGCGGAATACAAAGGCCTGTCCCCTGCCAAAAAACTGATTTTCAGGCAGCTGCTGGCCAATCCCGGCAGATTTGACGCTATGGTGGACTGGGCCGGCAGGTTCCAGGGGGTTTTCACCAAACCGTCTGCCAATGCCCAGGGCACTTCCTGCGCCCGCCTGGTTTCCCCGCTGTTGTCCCACCGGCATTTCATGCCCCTGAGCACCACCCCGTTTCACAAAACCCTGCCGGAAAAAGGCTTCACAAGCACCGGTTCCGGGCTTCGGGCCGCTGTTTTCACCGGGTGCCTGATCGACAAAATTTTTCCCCATGTGGCCGCAGCATCCCTTAAGGTTTTGTCCCATCACCAGGTGGGGGTGGTTATCCCCCCCGGCCAGGGATGCTGCGGTATTCCATCTCTGGCATCCGGTGACCGGGACAGCTTTACCCGGCTGGTGGACCACAACCTGGCCCTGTTTGAAAAACATGATTTCGATGTCCTGGTGACCGCGTGCGCCACCTGTACCTCCACCATCAAAAAACTGTGGCCCTCCGTGTACAAAAACCCATCCGACAACATGCAAGAGAAACTGACCGCCCTGTCTGAAAAAACAATGGATATCAACCAGTTTCTGGTGGACCATGTGGGCATTGCCCCGCTGGACACCCTCATGGAAGAATCGGAAAAAGAGATCGTGACCTATCATGATCCCTGCCACTTGAAAAAATCTTTGGGGGTGGCAGACCAGCCCCGGCAGGTCATCACGGCGGCCGGCTGTCAATTGAACGAAATGGCAGGCGCTGATAAATGCTGCGGCATGGGCGGCAGTTTTAATATCTACCATTACGACCTGTCGAGCACCATTGGAAAAATCAAGGAGGAAAACATAGAAAATACCGGCTGCACAACGGTTTCCACCGGGTGCCCGGCCTGTATGATGCAGATATCGGATATGCTGGGAAAAGCCGGATCATCCATCCGGGTCCGGCACCCCATGGAAATTTATGCCCGGGCACTTGAAACAGGCACACTCAAAAAACTGTCAACCTGAAAGGAGAAAAAAATGGAGATCAAAGAACCGGAAATTACAAAAAAAGATGTGCTGGTACTGGAAGATGATGATTTCTGCAAGGAAAACGTCTGTGTTGTATCCGGCTGCGGCACCGGCATCGGCCGGGCTGTCGCCATTGCAGCGGCTGTCAACGGCCTGACGGTTGCAGGCCTGGACATCAATGAGACAGAAGGGGAAAAAACCGGTGACATGGTCCGGGCCCTGGGCGGTGACACCTTCACCTTCATAAAAACCGATCTCACGGATGATGCACAGGTAAGGACTGCTGTGGAAACGGCGGCCGGGCTGGGGCAGATCCGATACCTGGCCAATATCGCCGGGATCCAGCATATCGATGCAGTGGAAAATTTTCCCATGGAAACCTATGACCTGATGCAGAAAATCATGCTCAGGGCCCCCTTTTTCCTGTCCCAACTGGTGATACCCCATATGAAACAGGCAGGTTCCGGGGCCATTGCCAACATGGCATCGGTCCATGCCCACATCTGCACCAAAAACAAACCGGTCTACAACATCACCAAATTCGGGCTGCGGGCCCTGAGCCAGTCCATCTCCGCTGAAGGGGAAGGCATGATCCGGTCTTTTACCATCAGTTCCGGTTTTGTCAAAACGCCTTTGGCCCTGAACCAGGTGGCGGCCCAGGCAAAACAGCGGGGCATTACCCCGCAGCAGGTGGTGACCGATGTCATGATGGGGGCTTCCCGGGTCAAGGAAATGATGTCACCGGTGGAGGTGGCCAATCTGTTTGTATTTGGATTCTCCCGGTTTTCAAATTATCTGGTGGGCGGGGACCTTTTGTTTGACGGGGGCATGGTATTGACCTATTAGGATTTGATTAAAAAACCCTTGATAAAATGGATGGAATGATAAATAATTCATGGTTTAAATTTTGACCATAAAAACCGGACCCGCATGTAAAACAGGATTATGACCATACCCATAAAGCCCATAAAGCCCAAGCGTATCTCAGATCAGGTCCTGGATCAGATCCGGGAACTCATCTACAGGGGCAAGCTCAAGCCCGGGGAAAAACTGATGACCGAGCGGGAGCTGGCTGAGGCCATGAATGTATCCCGCACCACCATCAGGGATGCCATCCAGCGGCTGGTCACCATGGGGCTGATTACACAGAAGCAGGGACAGGGCACCTTTGTCAAACCCATGGAAGCGGTGCAGGAAAACCCGTTGGCAAAAGCCATGGAAGCCCAGTCCGCCTCCCTGGTGGACCTGCTGGAGGTACGCATGGGCTTGGAATGCAATGCCGCGTCCCTGGCTGCCCAGCGGGCGGATGAAACCGATATCACCGCCCTGGAGCAAAGCATCGATGAAATGCAGTATGAGGTGGAATCCGGGCGCTTAGGCACCGAAGCAGACACCAGCTTTCACATGGCCATTGCCTATGCAGCCAAGAATCCGCTGCACATCCTGATCATGCGCAATTTTTATGATTATCTGTTCCACGGCATCCGGGAAAACCTGGCCAGCTTATATGAAGATCCGGACAATATCCAAAAAATATTGACCCAGCACCGGGCCATTCTCGACGCCATCACCTCCCGTGACCCGGACAGGGCCTATACGTCCATGAACACCCATATTGCCTTTGTGCGCGATTTTTTTAAACGCAGGAAAATGTAACACAAAGAGCCCTTGATAGAGCATCGGTGTTATTCAAATGTGCATTCTTTCATTGCCTGGGATACCTGCCGGTATAAATCGGTAAACCGCAGCAGACCCACAAATTGGTTTTTTTCCAGCACAAAAAGGGCATCATGCCGGTTCACAACAAACAGGTGAAAGCATTTGGCAAGCGTGTCTTCAATATCAACGGTCTGGCCTTCTCCCGGAATATTGACAAAATTTTTGACTTGCACATCACCGGCTCTGCGGCACAGGTCCTTGAACGGGCTTTCCCACAAATTATAGTCTTTCCGCATGGTATCCCAGATATATTTGAAACCGAACTTATCAAGGGTTTTTTCCACATCCACTTTGTTATAGTTTTTTTCCAGCCCCTTGAACAGATCGATGGGGGAAATTTTTCCGATGATCTGCTTTTTTTCATCTTCCACCAGCAGGGATCTCTGCTCGGCTTTGCCGGATAAAAATGCCTCCTGGGCTGTTTCCAAAGCGGAAAGGGCATCAAATAAGGATGCTTTCTCCGATATTTTTGGAAATTTGTCTGTGGTCACCATGAGTTCACGCACTTTCATTTTTTCCATATATCCATCCTCCTTTTTGGGTCATTAATTTTCTTTGGCATGGTCTGTTTCAGCTGCCCCTCCATGCTGCTTTGCATTATGGTATATATATTTTCTTCAAGATAGAATAGGAAACCCCGCTAAAAGTCAATGGATTTTGTATTTCTTTTGTCTGAAAAAAAACATTCCAGGGGAATAGCTGACATCTTTTTGGATCTATGGTAAGAACCATACTGTAATGCGGGAAGCCCGCAATCCAGATGCCCCTCCCCATTTTCTTGTTTTTTTCAAAAGGAACTGAGGCGTAAGGCACTGCCTGTTAACAGACACAAACAAATGGAGATACCCATGGAAACCACCCGACTGTCCGTCACTGATAAACCGGTTGACACCCTTGCATCCGACCTTGTGGTATATGTTGCCGCCCGGAGAAAAGATATGCCCCCGGCATGTGATCCAAAAATAGAAGCCCGGGTTAAAAAGGCCCATGAACTGGGAGATTTTTCCGGAAAAATGGATGAAGAACTTCTGTATTACCCGGATGAAGACAAAAAAAAAACGGGGGGCAGGCGCATGCTGGTGCTGGGTATGGGCAAAGATGATCCTGATGAAGATCCGGGCGATTTTCTGGACACCCTGCGCAGACTCGGGGGAAACACAGCAAAGGTCTGTGAAAAAACCAAGGCAAAAACCCTGGTGGTGTGTGTTCCCCATATGGGCCATACACCTGTGGAAAAAATCTCACAGGCCCTGGCAGAAGGCATCCTTTTGGGGGATTACCGGTTTGCAAAGTACAAAAAAACCACCAGAAAAAAATCCGATTATGAGGGGCTCAAAGAGATCAAGTTCTTTTCAGACACCGCAGTCAAAGCGGTGCGCAAAGGGGCGAAAATGGGGGTGACGGCAGCAAAGGCCGCCTGTGTGGCACGGGATATGGCCAATGAACCGGGCAACGGGTGGACCCCGAAGCAGTTTGCAGACTATGCAGCTGATCTGGCCAAAACCCATGGACTGGCATATACCTGCCTGGAAAAAAAAGAGATGGAAAAACTGGGCATGGGCGGCATCCTGGGTGTGAACCAGGGATCATCCACCCCGCCCTGCATGGTGGCCCTGGAATATAATCCCGGCAAAAAATCCGACACCCTGCTGCTGGTGGGAAAGGGCGTCACCTTTGATTCAGGGGGTATCAGCATCAAACCGGGGTCGGGCATGGAAGAGATGAAATACGACATGTGCGGCGGGGCTGCTGTAATGGCCGCCATGGCAGCTGTGGCCGAAGAAAAACCCGGTATCCGGGTGGTGGCCATTGTACCGGCCACGGATAACATGTCCGGCAGCAGGGCCATCCACCCGGGTGACATTATCCACCATTTTAACGGGGTCACATCGGAAATCGTGAACACGGATGCGGAAGGCCGCATGATTCTGGCCGATGCCATGGCCTGGGGTATCAAAACCTATGCACCCGACTGCGTGGTGGATATCGCCACCCTGACAGGGGCGGTCATCATTGGTCTTGGCCACCATTATTCCGGCATGGTATCCAACAGCGATGCATTGTACGAGCGTCTTTCAGCCGCCGGAAAAGAGGCTGGCGAGCCGGTGTGGCGCCTGCCCTTGAACAAAGACTATGAAAAACAGATCGAATCCCGGGTGGCGGACATCAAAAATGTCGGGGGCAAACCCGGGGGGACCATTACCGCGGCTGCCTATCTGTCCAAATTTGTGGACAAAACCCCCTGGGCCCACCTGGACATTGCCGGTACTGCCTGGGATTTTACGGAAAAATCCTACATTCCCAAAGGCCCGTCCGGCATCGGGGTCAGGACCTTTATCTCTCTGATCCGGTCCTGGAAAAAATGGGAAAAACAAAGGTGATCCAAGGAAACCGTCCCCCCATGATGACACAGGAATTTGAAAAAATCGTCCACCAGGTGGGCGCTGTCGTGCTGGGTAAAGAGCCCCAGATCCGCCTGGCCCTGGCCTGCATCTTTGCCCGGGGACATCTGCTCATCGAGGACCTTCCCGGCATCGGCAAAACTACCCTGGCCAAGGTGCTGGCCCGGTGCATGGGGCTGAAATTCCAGCGCATGCAGTTCACCTCTGATCTGCTGCCCGGTGATATTCTTGGGATGTCTGTTTTTGACCAGCATGCCGCCACCTTCACCTTTCATCCCGGCCCCATTTTTACCCAGGTATTTTTGGCCGATGAAATCAACCGGGCCACCCCCAAAAGCCAGAGCGCCCTGCTGGAGGCCATGGAAGAGGAACAGGTGACCATTGAAGCAGAGACCAGGACCCTGGAAGCCCCGTTTTTTGTCATTGCCACCCAAAATCCTTTGGAACAGGCCGGCACGTTTCCGTTGCCGGAGTCCCAGATGGACCGGTTTCTCATGCGCATCCACCTGGGGTATCCTGACAGGAATGCGGAAAAACAAATTTTACGGGGCACCGGTGCAGAAGCGGCACTTGCCGCTTTGCAGCCGTTCATGGACAAAACCGGTGTGCTGAAAATTCAGGCAGCTGTGGAACAGGTCCATGTGTCTGATACCTTTCTGGCCTATCTCCAGGACATCCTGGAGTTCACCCGGACATCAGGCACCTTCCAGTTCGGGCTTTCCCCCAGGGCCGGCCTGTCATTGTCCCGAGCCGCCCGGGCCTGGGCCTATCTTCACGGCCGGGACCACACCCTGCCTGAAGATCTGCAGCAGATGCTGCCCTGGGTGGCCGGTCACAGGCTGCGGTCCGGCACGGATCTGGTGGAATTTTCAAAGGACAGGCTCATGGAATTATTCAAAAAAGTGCCGGTGCCTGTATAACGGCCACGCCCTGACGGGCAAAAGGAAATATGAAAGACATTAGCTGTTAGCGGGTGGCAGCCACCAGGGAAACTTTTTAATTTTTTACTGGAAGCTGATAACTGACGGCTTTTGCACTGCCAGAGAGGTATGCGTTGGTTTTGACAAGAAAACAGATCTTTATCCGCCCCACCCGGCACGGGTTGCTCTTTCTGGCCATCCTCGGGGCCATGATGGCCGGTTCCATCAACTACAACAACAATGCCGGCTTTATCCTGGTGTTTCTTTTGGGGGGCATGGCCCTGATATCCCTTTTTTATTCTCTGATGAACCTGACAGGCATGGACATCACCTTTGTTTCCGCCAGACCGGTGTTTGCCGGCCAGAAAACGGCATTTACCATACAGATACAGGCAAAAGACCAGGAACGGGTGGCGGTGAATTTTGCCTTGCCCGGCCGGGCCGGTCCCTGGACAACCATCGCCGAAAACGAAACAAAAACCCTGGAAATCCCTGCAAAAACTGCCAAAAGAGGGGTTTTCACCCCTGGAAATTTATTGCTGTCTTCGGTTTTTCCTTTCGGGTTCTTTCGATTGGGCGCCAGGCTGTCTCTGCACATGACCTGCATTGTGTATCCGGTTCCTGTTCATGGGCCTGCCGCATCAGAGCGTGGGGGCAGTGGCGCAGGGGGACGTGCAGACACCCGGCATGCAGGGCCGGATGATTTTCAGGGGCTGTCTTTGTACCAGCCCGGACATGAAGTGGGCCGCATCGCCTGGAAAGCGGTTTCCCGGGGACAGGGCATCTTTATCAAGGATTTTACCGCCAGAGCAGACCATTTTTTGATGCTGGATTTTGACGCTTTTGCTTCCAGGGATACGGAATATAGGCTGTCCCGGCTGTGCAGCATGGTCATAGCCGCAGACAGGCAAAACCGGTCCTTTGGGCTTGCGCTGCCCCACACCCTGATACCCCCGGCCCGGGGGCAGGCCCACAAGAAAAAATGTCTCCGGGCTTTGGCCCTTTACAACCGGAAAAAGGAGGGTGCTTGAACCGGGACGCGCTTCGTGTACTTGTCATAATATTTGCCCTGGTGGTGGCCATTGCCCCCCATACACCGGGGCTGCCGGCATGGGTCATTGCCTGGTGTGTGTGCATGTGGGGATACATGCTGGTGCGCCTGAGAACCGGGTGGCCCCTTCCCGGACCCGTCATGCGCCATATCCTGGCTGCTGCCGGCATAATTGGACTGCTGATCACCTTCCGGGTGAGAATCGATGCAGATGCCTTTGTGGGGCTCATGGCAGTCATGGCTGCCATCAAACCCTTTGAGATGGCCACCCACCGGCACCGGATGATCACGGTGCTGCTCACCTACTTTATCATCATCACCAGTTTGTTCCGGTCTGAATCCCTGTGGATTGTTTCATACCTGTTTTTCGCGGTTTTTGTCACCACCGCCGCGCTGATACAGATCAACCGCCCGGAAGGACGGGCCAGGCCCGGTATCTTTATGGCGGCCCGTATTCTGGCCCAGGCTGTACCGCTCATGGTGCTTCTGTTTCTGGTGTTTCCCCGGCTTCAGCACGGCCTGTTCTCCATGGAAACACCCGGAACCGGCAGATCCGGGTTCTCGGAGACACTTGGCTTCGGCAGTATTTCCCGCATGACCCTGGACCAGTCTGTGGCTTTCCGGGTTTCATTTGACGGAGCGCTCCCGCCGCCGGATGCATTGTACTGGCGGGGGATTGTATTTGAAAGGTTTGACGGCACCCAGTGGCTTCCGGCGGAGAATCCAAGGGATATCCCTTTTGTTCAGGAAAACAGCCCGGGCCTTGTGCCCCATACCATTACCCTGGAACCCCACAAAAGCCGGAGGCTCTTTGCTTTGGACCGGCCCGTTGCAGCCCCTGCCGGGGCGGACCTGACTGCCAACCACACCCTTGTGTCCAGGCAGCGGGTGACCCGGAAAAAAACCTATCAGGTGGTATCCCGTATCCGGACGGCGGCAGATGAGATGGAAAAAACCGGCATCTTGTCACCAGATCCTGTTTTCTCCCATTCAGACAATAACCCCAAAGCCCGTATGCTGGCCAGATCCCTGACAGAGCAAACAGCTGATGCCCGGGAAAAAATCCAGCAGATCCTGGCCTATTTTTCCAAAAACGATTTCACCTATACCCTGACCCCGCCGCGGCTCGGGGCCGATCCCATGGATGCATTTCTGCTGGAAACCCGGCAGGGGTATTGTGAACATTATGCCGGTGCCATGGCTTTTCTGCTGAATGTGCTGGAAGTACCGGCCCGTGTGGTGGGCGGATACCTGGGGGGAGAACTCAACCCCTATGGCAATTACCTGAGCATCCGCCAGTCCTTTGCCCACGCCTGGGTGGAGGCGCACACGCCGGACAGGGGCTGGATCCGCATCGACCCCACCCTGGCGGTGGCACCAAACCGCCTGGAACAGAACCCGGACGGGTCTTTTTCCTATGCCGGCAGGGCCCGGGATACCATCTCTGTTTTTAAAAAAATGGGGTTCATGCTGGAAGCAGCAAACCTTGCATGGGAAACCTGGTTCATCGGCTATTCTTTTTCAGAGCAGAAAGCATGGCTCCATCGCCTGGGATTTGGTACATCATGGGGAGCATGGCCTGTTTTCCTTGTGTTGCTGGCGTGCAGTGTCATGGTTGTGGCGGTTTTTTTCTGGATATTTCTGCACCGGTCCGGCAGCAGAAAAAAAGACCCGGTGGCAGCAGGGTATGCCCTTTTCTGCAAACGCCTGGCCCGCATCGGCCTGGCCAGAACTCCAGACCAGGGACCCATGGATTTTCTTTTGACAATACAGGCAAAAAGACCGGACCTTGAACCAGAGGCTGCCGCCATAACCGATATGTACATCCGGATCAGGTTCCACAGAACCTGCCCCGGCAACCTGACCAAACGATTCATTGCCCGGGTAAAGCAGTTCACCCCTGCCGGACAGGCCGGACAATGATCCAGTCACCTGGTAACAGCGCCGGCCGGCACCCCCATGGACAGCTGCCGGCCATTCATATGGAAAAATTCACATGACCCATCCAAAACCCGAAATGAACCAGCAAAATCCCGGATTTGCCTTTGCTGACATTGCCTTGATCCAAAAAACCCTTTTGCTTTGGTACAACACCCACCACCGGCACCTGCCCTGGCGGGAAAGTGCCGACCCCTACCGCATCTGGGTATCAGAGGTGATGCTCCAGCAGACCCAGGTCAAAACAGCTGTGCCCTATTTTCTAAGCTTTATGGACCGGTTTCCCACCCTGGAGGGCCTGGCCCGGGCTGATCTGGAACAGGTGCTCAAATCCTGGGAAGGGCTGGGGTATTATGCCAGAGCCAGAAACCTGCACAAGGCGGCCCGGCAGGTGACAGCACAATTGGGCGGCCGCATTCCGGACCAATTTGCCGATTTCAACGCCCTGCCCGGGGTGGGGGATTATATTGCATCAGCCGTAATGAGTATGGCATTCCATCAGGTTTATGCAGTGGTGGATGCCAATGTAAAACGGGTGCTGGCAAGGCTGCTGTGCCTGGATATCCCGGTGAACCAGCCAGCTGCCCACTCCCGGTTCAAGGCCATTGCAGACACCCTTGTGGACCGGACAGATCCGGGACGTTTCAACCAGGCCCTCATGGAACTCGGAGCCCTGGTCTGTACACCGGGGGCCCCTGACTGCGGCAACTGCCCCCTGGCTTTTCTTTGCCTGGCCCTGGCCGGCAGCCGGGTTTTTGACTATCCGCTGCGGGTGAAACCCAAAAAAATTCCCTGCCACCGCATCAGCACCGGCATTGTCATAAAGGCGGGCAAGGTTCTGGTAACCCGAAGAAGACTGGACGGCCTGCTGGGAGGATTGTGGGAATTTCCCGGGGGCAAACGAAAAAACAGGGAAAGTGCAGAAGATGCCTGCATCAGGGAAATCAAAGAAGAAACCGGCCTGGATGTCCGTATTGTTTCGTTTCTGACCCATGTCAGGCATGCCTATACCCATTTTAAGATTGAAATGGATGTGTTTTACTGCGATTATATATCAGGCGATGTGGTGTTGGACGGCCCCATTGACCACCAGTGGATTGCCCCTGAAAAAATCAACAGACTTGCTTTTCCAACGGCCAACCACAAATTCATCCCGTTGATCGACCTGGCTGTGATATCCAGGAAACTGCCATGAAACCACAGAACCAGACCAGAAAAAATGTTGAAAAAATTACCTGGACCGGCCTTTGGAGCAATGTGGGCCTGGCCCTGATCAAACTGGTCATGGGCATCGCAGGCAGCAGCCAGGCAGTGGTGGCTGATGCTTTGCACAGTTTTTCCGATATTGGATCAGATCTGGTGATCCTGTTCGGTGTCCGGTACTGGACAGCCCCGCCTGATGCATGCCATCCTTTTGGCCACCAGAAAATCGAATCCTTTGTCACCATTTTCATCAGCTTTATCCTGCTTGGTGTGGCAGCCGGCATCGGGTATAACGCCATTATTTCCCTGATGCATCCTGTGGAAACAAAACTGCACCCAATGGTGATCTTTGCCCCTGTCCTGTCTGTTCTTGTCAAGGAGATCCTTTTCAGGATCACCTATAAGGCCGGGATAAAAAACCGGTCATCTTCCCTGAAAGCCAATGCCTGGCACCATAGGACAGATGCATTGTCATCCCTTCCGGTCCTGTTGGCGGTGACCGCCTGTCTCATCAATCCGAAACTGGCTTTTCTGGATCCGGTAGGCGCCATTGTGGTATCGGTTTTCATCATCAAGGCAGGAATTGACATCCTGGGGGGCAGCATAGCGGAACTGGTGGACGCCGGCATGTCCCAGCAGGAGATGGCACGTATCCGCACCCTTATCGAGGATATCCCCCATGTCAGAGGGGTGCACAGGCTCAGATCCAGGAAAACAGGCGGTGCATTTTTTATTGATCTGCATCTGGCGGTGGACGGTGGGATCACCGTGCAGCAGGGCCATGACATCTCCGAGACAGTAAAACAAACCATAATGGCAAACAAACCCCATATCATTGAGGTGATGGTTCACCTGGAGCCGGCAGCGTAAAATTCTGGAATAAAACAGTGGCCATACCTGTCTTATAATACAAAGCAGTTCAAAGCAGTTGATTTGATTCATATCCTGATTATATTAGCTTTAGGAGGCGAAGTCAGGATATGATAACATGACATGGAATACAAAAAAAGACAGGAATCGGTTTAAAAAGCTGACATATCCCCATATGAAGCTTTTATACAATGTGGCCCTGAAATACACAGGCAATGTATTTGATGCGGAAGATATTGTTCAGGAAACCTATATGATGGCTTTCCACAAGTTTTCCCAGCTTAAAGATCCGGCCAAATGCAAGCCCTGGCTGTTGCGCATTCTGCGCAACAATTTTTTAAAATCCTGCCAGAAAGACAATGCCAGGCAGCAGCTCCAGAAAAGTGACTACATTGCCGTGCTCAAAGAGGAAACACAGCATACCGGGGCCGATACCCTGCTGGAACAGGCAGCAGACGTCAGGACGGTGAATGATGCCATTGACCACCTGCCCTTGAAATACAAAGAAATTTTGATCTTGTATTATATGGAGGATATGCTGTACAAAGATATTGCCAGCACCCTTGATATTCCTATAGGGACGGTGATGTCCAGACTGAACAGGGCAAAAGAGGCGTTAAAGGCAAAATTGCTGCGACAACTGAAAAACAGCAGGGAAAACATACCGCATATGAACAGTAACCCGGAACATACCTGACCCATGAACTGTAACGACTTTTTTAACTGGCTGCGGAATCCATCCCAGAACAAACATTTACAGGATCTTGATATACTGGCCCATATCCAGGAATGTGATGACTGCAGACAATTATATGATATGGATACCTGTTTTGAAGCCTGCATTCAGCAGTCCTTTTCCCTGCAGAAACTGCCGGCAGGTCTTGCCAAAAAAATCGATCAGCACATTGATGCCGCTTTTTTCTCACAAACAGAACCCTTTCCCAGAGCATCGTCTGTGGACCACCCTGCAGTGTTCCCCCCTGTCAATGGACAATCCCGATACAAGCCGGACAAAAAATAACCGGCACCTCTGTCCGGGAGAACGTTCATTTGGTATTGAAACATACTGCCACAATGTGATATGTTGGATATGTGTATCGATAATCACAAAAAAGAGGGAGCCCCGTGAAAATAGTTTCCATTGCCGTAAGCAAAAAAAAAGGCACCACCAAGCAGTGCACAGACAAGGCAGAACTGGTGGAAAACCATGGCATCAAAGGGGATGCCCATGCCGGGGACTGGCACCGGCAGATCAGTTTTCTGGCAGCGGAAAGCATTACGTCTGCCAGCACTGAATCGTTTGCTCTGCAGTTTGGGGATTTTGCCGAAAACATCGCCACCAAAGGCATTGACTGGAAAACACAGGCGATCGGACAGCAGGTCCGGCTCGGAGACACCGCCCTTGTGGAAATCACCCAGATCGGCAAAGAATGCCACAAAAAATGCGCCATTTTTTACCGCACAGGAGATTGCATCATGCCCAGAGAAGGGGTGTTTGCAAAAATTCTTTCCAGTGGAACCATCCGGGTGGGAGATGCTGTCACCCTGGTGTAATAACAGATGCCGGCAAAACCCACGCCCGTTTTCAGATGCTTTTCCAGTACCTGCCGGCACATCTGGACAAAACACCCTGTTCACACCATAACCGATTGAATATAAAGAGATTTTCATGACATACACCATCGAGATTACAGACGCTGTAAAAGGATACACCTATGACCAGGACAAAATCATCTCACCACAAGAAACCGTGGCCCTGTTCAAAAAAAAGGCGGCTGACACCCGGCTGGATATTCTGAGCCAGACCCGGCGCATTGACAACGGCCGCCTGGACATCCCGGTTTTTTTCAGTGAATGCGGTGTGGATGCCCGGCAGGTTATCGGCACCAGCAAGCAGATGGGAAAAGGCGGCACCCCGGCCCAGTCCGAGGCCAGTGCTGTCATGGAGCTGGCCGAACGGTTCAGTTTTTTTTCCTTTGTGAACAAAAAAAACAACTTTTTCTCTGCCCGGGCAGCAGACCTGGGGGAAGACATCCTGCCCTTTGACCAGATCATCCGGTCGGTGCATGACAATCCAGCTGATGCCCACAGCATAAAACCCATATTTGACAGCCTGAACCTTGAGTGGACCAGGGGGTATAACCTGACCCTGGGCCGGGAGGTGCTGGTTCCCTTTACCTGGTTTTACATGATCAATGAATTTAACGGGCCCTGTGCCGGCAACTGCAATGAAGAGGCATTGATCCAGGGTATCTGCGAACTGGTGGAGCGGCACACCTCTTCTCTGGTGAGCCATGAAAAACTGGCTGTCCCGGGCATCCGTCTGGACACCTTTACCGATCCGCTGGTAAAAGAGATGCTGGCCAAATACAGGCACTGCGGCATTCAGGTGCATGCCTCAGATTTCTCCCTGGACACGGGCATTTCCACGATTGCGGTTCTGGCCTGGGATCCGGCCACCTTTCCGGAAAAAAGCGAGATCGTGTGGACCGCCGGCACCGCCCCCGACCCCCAGAAAGCCATGGGCCGTGCCCTGACCGAGGTGGCCCAGCTGGCAGGGGATTTCAATTCCGGATCAAATTACGTTGCCTCGGGCCTGCCCAAGTTCACCAGCATTGCCGATGCCGCCTTTATCACCCATCCGGAGACCATGAAGGACATGGCAGACCTGCCGAACCTGGCAGACCCCAATATCCGGGTGGAAGTGGAAAACCTCATCGCCGCACTGGGCAGCAAAGGGTATGAGATCCTGGCCATTGACACCCGGCATCCGGACCTGGATATCCCGGCCTTTTACACCATCATGCCGGGGGCCCATTTCAGGGAGCGGGCTGTATCCGCCAGTGTGGGCATGTTTTCAGCCAGGCTCATCACCGAAACCCTGGATCCCCTCCATGCCCTGGACAAACTGGAAGCCCTGGAGCAGGCTCTGCCGGAACAGTATTACACCAGTTTTTACAAAGGCCTGGTATACAATGCCATCGGAGATCACCCCACTGCGTTAAAGGAATTTGAAGCCGCCATGGACAGAGACCCGGTCCGAATGAACCTGCCGGATATCTGTTCCCACATGGGGGCCTGTCTCAAGGATCTGGGCCTGTATGAAAGAGGGATCATCATCTGCGAAAAAGGCCTGGCTGTGGATCCCCAGCGGCCGGACCTGCTCAACACCATGGGGGTCTGTCATTTTATGCAGAAAAACCACCACAAGGCCATCACCTGTTTTGAAAATGCCCTGGAGGTGGACCCTTCCCAGGCCATCAACTATGCCAATATCGGTTCCAATTACCGGGAACTGGGGGAAACCGCACTAGCGATCAAATACTATGAAATGGCCCTGGAAATAGATCCGTCCATTGACTTTGCCAGGGATAACATCAAAAAACTGAAAAAATGATGCGCACCAGCAGGTGACCGGATTTTGGGAAGTGCAACCAGGGGCTCTTCCCGGGCTGCCGGGTCATGCTGTATCTGACTGGGTCACAACCTGGTTTCTACCGTTGCGCTTGGCCTGGTAAAGGGCAACATCCGCCCGTTTGATGAGATCCTCCTGGGATTCGTTCATGGCATACTTTGCAACCCCCATGGAAACCGTTACCGAGCCGATACGTTTGCCGGATTCTCTGACTTTCCACTCCTTGCCGGCCAGGGCTTTCTGAATTTTTTTTGCCACGGCGCAAGCACCGTCAATATCGGTTTCCGGCAGCACAACCAGAAATTCTTCTCCCCCGAAACGGGCAGCCACATCATTTTTCCGCAAATGCTGGGTCAGTATTTTTGACATGCCCTTGAGCATGCTGTCCCCCACCAGGTGGCCATAGGCATCATTCACTTTTTTAAAATGGTCAATATCCATGAGAATCACGGAAAACGGGGCCATGTTCTGTTTGGCCCTGATTCGCTCCAGTTCAAAAACTTTGTCAAGCCCCCGCCGGTTGGCCAGACCGGTCAGGGCATCCGTCTGTGCTTCTTTCTGGGATTGCTCCAGTTCCAAAGACAACTGCTTCAGATCCTGGGATGACACACTCATACGGCTCTGGAGCCTGGATCCGGATTTTATCAAACCCCGGGTCTCTGTGAGCATCTGGTCCACGATCTCCCTGATCCCGTCAAAATCATGGGCAGCATTGATTTTTTCCGCCAAATCTCCCAGATTTTTCCCATGGCCTGCCAGATCCCCTTCGGTTTCCAGAATATGGTGGGTGATATCCCTGAGCAAAAGATTGATTTTGGTGAGCAGGCGGCTGATGACGATACGGTCGCCATCAGTGACAAATTTTTGATAAAAATTTTCAATGCTTTTCCCATCCATGGGATGGTTGGATTGTATGGACAGGTCCACAGCCTTTTTTAATTTCAAATTTCTGCCGGACACATATTCATACCAGACCGTATAGTTGACCGGATTGGCCGGTAGATCATACTTTACCAGATAGCCTAAAGCCAGGCGCAGATACTCCCCTGATCTGTTTTTGTCTTCTGAATAGGTCATGTGTGCCCTGTATTAAAAGTTTGATATAAACCGCAAACTATCTCTATTTACTGCCCCCTGTCAAGATTGTCAGTCCAGAAACGACAAAAAAATTGACAGCCCTGCTATTGCCGGCCCAGCTGGCCGCAGCCTGCAGAGACAGATTTGCCTTTGCTCCACCGCCGGATGACAAAAATGTTTTTTTCAACCAACTGCTGTGAAAACCGGTTCATATCCGCATCTGACGGACTTTCATGGGCCAGGCCGGGCACCGGGTTGCAGGGGATGAGATTCAGGCGTACCGGCAGGGGATGAATAAATTCTGCCAGGCTGTCTGCATGGGCCTTTGTATCATTCACCCCTTTGATAAGGATATATTCAAAGAGAAAGGTGCCTTTCCGGGGCAACGGAAAAGCTGACAGGGTTTGTTTGAGGGTTTCCAGGGGCCAGGCATTGTTCACCGGCATCAGCTGTGACCGGGTCGGGTTGTCCGGGGCATTCACCGATACAGCCAGCCGGATGCCGGAAAGGTTCATGGCAGCCAGTTTTTGGATCCCCGGCACCAACCCGGCCGTGGAGATGGTCATGTGGCGCAGGGCAATGTCAAATCCCTTCTGCTCATGCAGAACCTGCACAGCAGCCATGACCGGTACAAAGTTGTCAAAGGGTTCCCCCATGCCCATGAACACCACATTCTTAATCTGTTTTTTCAGGACATGCCTGGCGTTGTACAACTGGCCGGTGATTTCAGCTGTGGTAAGACTGCGCTGCAGTCCCATGCGGCCGGTTTCACAAAAAGTGCATCCCATGCGACATCCCACCTGGCTGGACACGCACAGGGTGTTATACCGTTTCATGGGAACGATCACCGATTCTATCTCCATGCCGTCGGACAGCCGGGTGATAAATTTGGTAAGATCCTGGTCCTTAAAAACCGTCTTTACCCGGCCCGGTTCCAGGCAGATGTTTTTTTCCAAATTCCTCGCCAATGCCTGAGAAGCCGCGAACTCAGGTATGGAAAAAAAATGGGGGTTTGCATTTTTAAAAATTTCCCGGTACAGGGCTCTGGCATGAAACCGGCCTTTTCCATATTCTTTTTCAAGGATGTGGACCACCTGATCCAGGGTCATGGCCAAAATGTTCATACTGGTTTTGCCCCTTTGTGGTGTCCGCTAAATTTTGAAACGGCGGATTGACTGTCCCAGGCTGGCGGCAAATTCTGTTATCCGGGTCACGTTTTCACTCACTTTCCGGCTGGTATCTGTGACAGTTGCGGCATGGCTGTCCACACTGAGGATGTCATCGGCTATCCGGCTGGATGACCGGGATATGTCTGTAATATGGTCATGGTTGTCATGGATGCCCTGTGCAGCCAGGGATATGTTTTCAGCAATTTCTCCGGCAGTGCTGGACTGTTCTTCAATGGCACCGGCAATGGCGGTAACAATGGTATTCACTTCATCGATCACCGTTGAAATCTGCTGAATTTCCGTTACCGTTCCTTTTGAAGAATCCTGGATCCGCGCAATTTTTTCTGAAATATCTTTGGCAGCCTCTGCTGTCTGAAGGGCCAGGCTTTTGATCTCATTGGCCACAACGGCAAAACCTTTACCGGCTTCACCTGCCCGGGCCGCTTCAATGGTGGCGTTCAATGCCAGCAGGTTGGTCTGGCCTGATATATCGGTGATGGTCTGGGTGACCTGCCCGATTTCAGCCGCATCTCTGCCCAGTTCATCCACCCGGTTGGAAGCATCCCTGGCGGTTGACACGGCTGTTTCCGAAATCTGCCGGGCCTGACCGGTGTTTTTGGCAATTTCCGACACCGTGGCATTCATCTGTTCCATGGCAGCGGACACCGTATCCAGGTTATCGGAAAACGCCCGGGAACTTTTGGTAACCGTCGCCACCCTTTCCTGCATTGCCTGGGCCGCACCACTGACAGCACCTGATTTGTCGGTCATTTTTTCAGCACGGGTCTTCAGGCTGTCTGAAATCTGCGACAGATCCGCTGATGTCTGATCCAGGGTGGCCACCCCCTGGGCAATGTTTTTAAACACCGCTGCCAGCCCCTGTACCATCTGGTTCATGGCATTCACCATGGAGCCGATTTCATCTTTCTGGGGAACCGCCAGGGTTTTGGAAAAATCGCCCCGGGCAACCTCTCCTGTAAACACTGCCGCTTTTTTCACTGGCCCGGCAATCTTGCCGGACACGACAAATCCCAGCAAAACAGCTGCCGCGATTCCCACCAGGGTGGCTGCCGCCAGAATGGTCACGGCCTGCTGCTTTTCTTTTATCAGGTCTGCTTCGGCCTGGAGAATAAGCCCCTGGGATATGGCGCCGGCCTGGTCCAGCTGCCGGGTCAGGTCATTGGCCAATGCAATGGTTTTTTCATCAATGGTATCCAGAAGTGCGTAATCATAGGGTTCTGCAGACAGCTGCAGATGCATCTGGTCATAGGCCACCTTGAAGCTGGGCAGAAAGGTGGAAGCATGAAATTCTTTTGTGTCCTGGATGATTTGGCGAAGTTCCGGGTCATGGGTGGGAAAGATGGTTTTTTCCCGGACTTCACCACCCGCCAGCATGGCTTTCTGGTACTGATTGAACAGGGCCACATTTTCCTGGTGCTGCTGCAAAGCCGCATCCAGCGCATCTGTATCCAGCGCCGCCATAAGGGTCATGATGGCTGCGATGTCCTGGCTCACCGCCAGTTTCATGTTAATGGCCGACTCTGTCAGCGGTGCTGTTTCAATCACCTGCCTGAAGCTGGCCTCCAGATGCTTCATGCCATTATAGCTCACCAGACTGACAACTGCGGTAATGGCGGCAATGGCCAGAAATCCCCCCATCTGTTTGGTGCGGATCGAATGCAACCAGTTCATATCTGCTCCTTCGTGCTTGGCGTTTAAAACAATGCATCAATCACAACAGGTCAAACCACAAACACCCGGAAAAGTCAAGGCAGGGACCGCCTGATTCACCAGCCGCCAGCCCTCCCTTTTACTGCCGGCAGCATTGCCCACCAACTTTGTCCCCGCCTCCACCGGGCAAGTCCGGCACACAGACCCGGCCGAGGCAAAAAACAGCACCGTTTTACAGGTGGTACAACCGCAACATCCGATCATTTCTTCTTGTTTGAACACCTGTTTTCAATCATGTCAATCCGCCACAAACAGGTTGAGCGCATCGATATAGACCGGGTCCTGCTCGTCCATGACCTGGACCAGGTCTTTGTGCATGCGCTGCTTCAATTCCCGGAATATTCCTCTTTTTTTATCAAACGCAGCGGCAAAGGCAAAGGTTTCCGCCATCAGGGTTTCCTGGTTGCCGCAGGCCTTGATGATAACATTGTGCGCTTTCATCAAGCTTTTTCATTTACCTATGCCGGCCCCGGGCACAATTTACCCTTGACAAAAATATACCACAAGGTGATATTGAATTTTTTTTCACCTGTAATTTAATTTGGGGGACTGATGACCAAACCGCTTCACTTTGAAACCAGGGCCATTCATGAAGGGATCAAAGACCATGACTGGGAAGGCGCCACCCTTCCCCCCATCTTCCAGTCCGCAGCCCATTTTCATGACACGGCAGACAACCTGAGCCAGACCTTTGCCGGGGACCTGCCCGACCATATCTACATGCGCCTGACCAACCCCACCAACCGGTTCCTGGAGGAAAAACTGGCATCCCTGGAATCAGGCAGGGCAGCCGTGGTCACCGCTTCAGGCATGGCCGCCATCAGCAATGCCTGCATGACCCTGCTGCGGGCCGGGGATGAATTTGTGGCATCTTCCTCCCTTTTCATGTCCACCTATGCGTTGTTCACCAATATTTTTAAAAAATACGGCATCACGGTCCGCCTGGCAGATCCCCTGAATAGGGATGACATTGCTGCAAAGATCACGGACAAAACCCGGTTTGTCTACATGGAAACCATTACCAATCCCGGCATGGAAATCCCGGACCTGAAAAGAATCGCCGGTCTTGCCCATGAAAAAGGGGTGCCCCTGATGGTGGACAACACCCTGGCATCCCCCTGGCTGTGCCGGCCCATGGAGCTGGGGGCTGATATTGTACTGCACTCCACCACCAAATACTTTTCCGGCCATGGCGGTGCCCTGGGCGGGGTGGTGGTGGATGCCGGCACATTCAACTGGGACACGGACCGGTTTGCCGATTTTGCCCCGTTTGTGGCCCAGAAGGGAAATCTGGCATTTTTGCACCGCATGTTCAAAGAACACCATGTCAATTTCGGCACCACGGCCGCCCCGCTGCATTCGTTTTTAACGGTTCTGGGCCTGGGCACCATGGGGGTGCGTATGGAACGGCACATGGAAAATGCCATGCAGGCGGCCCGGTTTCTCCAGGAACACCCCAAGGTGCAGTGGGTGAATTTTATCGGATTTTCCGACCATCCCTGCCACCACATGGCACAAAAACAGTTTGGCAGCAAAGGGTTCGGCACCATGCTGACATTCGGCCTGGCAGACCAGGATGCCTGTTTCCGGCTGGTGGACAACCTGTCCATGATCCTGAACCTGGCCAACCTGGGGGATTGTAAGACCCTGATCATCCATCCCTATTCATCCCAGTATGTATCCTTTCCCCGAAAATTGAAAGACCGCCTGGCCGATCCCTGCCTGCTGCGGTTTTCCGTGGGTATCGAGCACATCGAAGATATCTGCGGTGATTTGTCGGCGGCCCTTGAAAAGGTGTGACCATGAGCGAATATATCGGCCATGACCAGAACGGTGCCACCGTGGGAATTGTGGAAAAACAGTTTTTCACCTTTGCCGGCCCTGATGATCCGTTCGCCCTTGAAAGCGGGGCCTCTTTGGGGCCTGTCACCCTGGCCTACGAGACATGCGGCACCCTGAACCCTGACCGGTCCAACGCCGTTCTGGTGCTTCATGCCCTGTCCGGCGACTCCCACGTGGCCGGCTATTACCGGGCAGATGATGCCAAACCCGGGTGGTGGGACATCATGGTGGGACCTGGCAAGGGCATAGACACGGACAAATACTTTGTCATCTGTTCCAATATCCTGGGCTCCTGTATAGGTTCCACCGGACCGGGGGCCATTGATCCGGCCACGGAAAAACCATATGGTACGAATTTTCCACTGATCACCATCGGAGATATGGTACGGGCCCAGAAAATTCTGGTGGATCACCTGGGTATCAACAAACTGCTGGCCGTGGTAGGGGGGTCCATCGGCGGCATGCAGGTACTGGAATGGTGTGTCCGGTATCCGGACCGGGTGGCATCTGCTGTGGCCCTGGCCACCACCTGCCGCCACTCCGCCCTGGCCATCGCCTTTAACGAGGTGGCCCGGCAGGCCATCATGGCAGACCCCAACTGGCGGGCAGGCCATTACTATGACGGCCCGAAGCCGGGAATGGGGCTGGCCATTGCCCGGATGATAGGGCATATCACCTATCTGTCCGATGAATCCATGCGCACAAAGTTCGGCCGCAGGCTCCAGAACAAGAGCGCCTTGAGCTTTGAGTTCGGGGCTGATTTCCAGGTGGAATCCTATCTTCAGTACCAGGGCAACAAGTTCATAGAGCGGTTCGATGCCAATTCATTTCTCTACATCACCAAAGCGGCCGATTATTTCGACCTGGCCCGGGAACACGGCAGCGGCTCCCTGGTCAAAGCATTTTCCAAAACCGCTGCAAGGTTTCTGGTGGTATCCTATACTTCGGACTGGCTGTATCCCACCTACCAGTCCAAGGAGTTGGTCACGGCCATGAAAAAGAACAACCTGGATGTCAGTTTCTGTGAAATCGAGGCCCAGTGGGGCCATGACGCATTTCTGCTGCCCAATGAAAAACTGGACCTTCTGATGGCAGGATTTTTACGGAGTATTTCTTATGCAGCCGCTGCGGTATGATTTACAGATCATTGCCTCCTGGATAGCCCCCGGGTCCCGGGTCCTGGGCCTTGGCTGCGGAGAAGGGGACCTGCTGTTATGGCTCAAGCAGCACAGACAGGTGATCGAAAGGGGAATCGAGCTCAAGGAATCCCGGGTGGTCAAATGCATTGAAAAAGGCATTTCCGTGCTCCAGGGGGATATCAACACGGAGATCACAGATTACCCGGACCAGGCATTCGATTATGCCATCTGCTCCCAGACACTGCAGCAGGTGTATGACCCGGTATCCCTGATCCAGTCCATGCTCCGGGTGGCCGGCAAGTGCGTGGTCAGTTTTCCCAATTTCGGCCACTTGCGGATCCGCAGCCAGCTGATGGTCACCGGGTGCGCCCCGGTCACCAGGGAGCTGCCCTATGAATGGTACAACACCCCCAATATCCGGGTCCTCAGCCTCAAAGATTTTGAAAACTTTGCCCGTCAGGCCGGATTCACCATTTTGAAAAAAGCGGCCATCAATACAAAAAATCACCAGATGGAAGGAAAAATTGTCACATTTTTACCCAATCTTTTGGCCACATATGGTATCTTTTTGATCGGGCATCAATGATATTGCAAAAAACCCATATGGATAACCACCCCAACCGTTGACAAGGAGACCGCCATGGCATTTCAAGACATTCTGGTGACAACCCCCGCCGATCACGTAGCTGCCATCACGCTGAACCGGCCCGAGCAGATGAACACCTTCAGCACCCGCATGGCACAGGAGCTGAACCAGGCCCTGCTGGAACTGAATGCGGATCAGGCAGTCCGGGTGATCCTGCTGAAAGGGGAAGGCAAGGCATTTTGTGCCGGCATCGATGTCAAAGAACTGGCCGGCAAGACCCCCATGGAATACCAGGCGTGGATCGAAACCATGGAGCATCCCCTGGTGACCATTTCAAAACTCAACAAACCGGTGACCGCCCAGGTGCACGGGGTGGCTGTCGCCAACGGCATGGGGCTGGCCGCCGCCGCCGATCTGGTCATCGCCGCAGACAATGTGCGCATGGGCCTGACCGCCATCAACGTGGGGCTTAACTGTGTGGGACCGGTGCTTCCGGTATCCCGGTGCGTGGGCCGGAAAAAGGCGCTGGAACTGCTGCTGTACGGCAACCTGATCCAGGCCCGGGAGGCGTTGGACCTGGGACTGGTGAACAAACTGGTCCCCAAAGCGGACCTGGACGATCAGGCCCTGGCCTGGGCCGCCGAGCTGGCCCAAAAGAGCCCGGTGGCGGTGAGGATTGCCAAAACCGCGTTTTACCGGTCTGAAGACCTGCACTATGAGGCCCGGTTTGCGTATATGAATGAGGCGTTTGCCCGGCTGTGCACCACAGATGATGCCAAAGAAGGGGTGAGCGCATTTTTTGAAAAACGGCCCCCCCGGTGGCAGGAGAAATGACCGGACAGGTCAATCTTTGAGGTGCTGATTTTTTTAAACACGAAGGGCAAGAAGAACACGAAGGATGGTATTCGTTCAACACGTTACCGCAGAGGAACACCTCCACCCAAATGCCCTTCTCTCGTTTTTGTTTTTTTTTGACAGGAACTGCGTCGTCAGGTATTAACCGAATGATGGCATGTGTTCAGAATAGTCTTGATCAAACAGGAAAGGAACTGAAAAAAAATGGGATCAAACGATTCGTTTAATACATCTTCGTGCCCTTCGTGGTGCGACAGTTCAGAGACACAAACAAAAGAGTGGCATCCCGGCACCCTGCTGGCACTGTCCGGGTCCTACTGGAAAACCTGCACCCTTCATGCGGCCGTAAAGCTGGATATCTTCACCATCATCGGCAAAGATACCCTGACAGCCCGGGAGATGGCCCAGAAATCCGGGTGGGATGCCCGGGGCCTTACCATGCTCCTGGATGCCCTGGCCGCCATGGCGCTGTTGACCAAAACACCCGCCGGCTATGCCAACACGCAAGCGGCGGCCGACTTTCTGTCAAAAGATTCCGAACGGTATATCGGGTACATGATCCAACACCACCATCATCTGGCCGACTCCTGGATCCGCATGGACCAGGCCGTGACCCGGGGCGGCCCCATCCGGGAGCGGTCGTCGGTGTCTTCGGAAGAATGGCGGGAAGCATTTTTGATGGGTATGTTCAACAATGCCATGGCCACGGCACCGGACGTGGCCCAAACCGTGGACCTGTCCGGGTGTACCCGCCTGCTGGATATGGGCGGCGGCCCCGGCACCTATGCCATCCATTTCTGCCGGGCCAACCCAAACCTCACAGCGGTGGTGTTTGATCTGCCCACCACCCGGCCGTTTGCCGAAAAAACCATCGAACAGTTCGGCCTGGCAGACCGAATCCATTTTGCCGAAGGAGATTACACAACAGATGATATTTTCTTGAAGCAGGAATTTGATGCTGCCTGGCTCTCCCATGTCCTTCACGGAGAAGGACCGGACAAGGCCGCCGATATCGTGGCCCATGCCGCCAGGACGCTGGTGCCCGGCGGACAGCTGCTCATCCATGACTTCATCCTGGAAGATACCCGGGACCGGCCTGAATTTGCAGCCCTGTTTTCCCTGAACATGTTTCTGGGCACCGAATCCGGCCAGTCCTACAGCGCGTCTGAAATCCGGGAGATGATGACTGCCGCCGGCCTGACAGATATTGTCCGCCTGGATTACACCGGCCCCACCGAATCC
>DATFJY010000112.1:0-21881 GCA_035268905.1 Desulfotignum sp. | reverse complement strand
CATATCCCCGGCCTGTTCCTTTGCCGTGGTGTTCCAAACCGGACTGGCAGTCAGGTTTGCAGTGACGGCATCAAAGGCAATGACATGGCCGGGGGAGACCACTAGCACCCAGGGGGTTGATGCCGTGGTCGTCATCATCTGCCGGAGCAGGCCCTGGTCTCCTGTGATGCGCTCAAACTGCCAGCCATAGGCTTGTGCCATCTCCTTTGCCATGCGTTCATATTTGGGGGCCTGGCCGGACCGGGTTTCAATGAAGGCGGCCCGCTGGTAATTTTTCTGCCAGGAGTTGAGAAAGGCAAAGGTATGGTCGGCGGTTTTCTGTCCGTGGGAATTTTTCAGGTCTTCATACACCAGCTGGCGGTTGCCGAACCAGGCTTTTTTGCGGCGCTGGGAAATAGGCTCCGCTTTTTCCTCACACCAGCCGGCAGACAGGTAATAGGTACCGGGAAAACGTTTGAACTGCTCCTGGTAGGCCTGGTCCCCGCCCAGAAAAAGGGCGATGCAGTCATGTACCCGGGGAATGACCAGGGGGATATCCCGGGCTGTCAGGCCCACAGTGCCTTTGCCGCAGACCCCGTACCCGATGATGATCCGGTCCCCGTCCCCATGGCCTGAAATCTGATCAATGGCTTCCTGGACCTTTGTTTTCAGCTTATGGGGATTTTCATGGAGTCCGGCTTCCAGGAACGTAAAATCCATTTCCAGGCCCAGTTCCCGGGCAATTTCTTTCATATCCCTGGCCAGCACTGCGCAGGCGATGACATAGGTCTTCTTATTCACGGTCGGTTTCCTTGGGTTGTGCATTCATGCCATTTCATTAAAATAGGCTTCTACCCAACAGGGTGTCAACTGTTTTTCACAGAGCGGTTACAGGTAATCAGGCAGGAACAATTCCAACATCTTGTATCAAACGGGGCAGAATGGGGGTTCGATCCAAAGAAATCAACCGACACTGGCCGCTGAAAATAGTGGCCGCTCCCGGTTGTGCCTTGCTGCAGGACTGTCGAATCCCCTTAGGATTCCAGGCCGGCAGCAAGGCACAACCGGGAGCGGCCTCCATGATTCCAATGGGAAGGTTACATGGACACTGTCGGGTTTTTCAACTTCCCTATTTCAGGAAGGTATCCCCTTTTTCAAAATCCCCTTCCCTGAACCGGGAATACCGCAGGGGATTGTCTTTGTTGTCCATTTTGCCGGTGGCAATGTCTGCCACCCGCTTGCCGGCACCCGGAGACATCATGACCCCGCACCAGTATCCGCAGTTCACATGAAATCCCTCGATTTCGCCGGATGGACCGATGACCGGCTTGTCATCCGGGGTGTACACATACTGGCCGGCAGATACATCAACATCTTCGGCTTTGAGATTGTCGGCCACTTTTTCCAGAAACGGGTTGAGCCGGGATACCCGGTGGATGGATTCAGCGGCAAAGTCCCAGTCCGTTGGCAGCTCATCTGACGGCGGGGATTCCGGTTCATCCGGGTCCACCCAGGCGCAGAGCAGACCGCCTGCTTCCGGGCGCCAGTACCCGTGGTTCACCAGATCCACGGTAAAGGGCGCATAAACCGGCAGGTCCGGCAGATCTGTTTTGATATAGGCTTTCTGGCGCCGCACGGTGCGCAGGGGCATGTCCAGGCCCGCCATCTTTCCGATGATTCCGGCAAAGGGACCGGCACAGTTGACCACCAGCCGGGTGGAGATGGTGCCTTTGTCGGTGTTTACCGCGCATACCCCCTGGCTGTCGGTCTGGATGTCTGTGACGTCTGTTTTCATGAAAAACGTGGCATCATCGGCCCCTTTGGCAAATCCATAGGTGGCCTCATGGGTGGACAGCCAGCCGTCCCGGTTGTTGAAAGTGGCCCCCAGGGCCCGGGGGGCCAGAAAGGGAAAGCGTTTGTGCAGATCATCCGTGCCGATGTATTCCGCCCCGGGGATGCCGATAGCCTGATACTGGTCAACGGCTTTTTTCAAGTCCGGCAACTGGGCCTCATCATCGGTGACAAACAGATATCCCCGCTGGGTCACATGGATGTCAATGCCGGGCAGGCCCACCACATCAGTGAAATGTTCAAACATGTCCAGGCTGGTCAGGGCCAGGTCAGCCATTGATTTTTCCGTGAACTGGGTGCGGAAACACTCCACGCTGGCGGCAGTGGTCAGGCTGGACAGGCCGTCGCGTTTTTCCACCAAAATGGTTTTTATGCCGGCTTTTGACAGCCAGAAAGCGGTTGCCGATCCCACAATGCCGCCGCCGATAACCACTGCGTCAGCTGTGATGGTGCCAAATTCTTTTGGTATGGTGATCTCACTCATGATGATTTTCCTTGTGTTCTTGTGTCAGATATAGTTTTGCAAAAAATACCGGTATACCATTATTTATTTGTTGCGGATTTTTTCCATGTATCTGTCCAGGTCTTTTTTGATACCCGGATCCATGTCAGGGGGTTCAAAGTTTTCCAGGATCTCCTTGTACTTGGCATTGGCCTGCTGTTCCATGGAAAGACTGCCCTTTGCGGTCCAGGCATCGAAATTGCGGCGTTCTTCCATGAGGGGTGCATACAGTTCTGAACGGAAATACTGGAAGGTGTGGCGGTTGGTCAGGTATTCTCCGCCGGGTCCCACCTGGTCGATCACATCCAGGGCCAGCTTTTCCGGGATAATTTCCTCCCCTTTTTTGATGCGGCGGCACATGCCCATCATTTCGGCATCGATCATGAATTTTTCATAGGAAGCGGTCATATACCCTTCCAGGATACCTGCGGCATGCAGCACAAAATTGATCCCGCTCAGACACGCCATCTGCAGGCTCATCATGGATTCAAATCCGGCCTGGGAATCCACCATTTTGGCATCGGTCAGGGCCCCGCCGCCCCGGGAAGGAAGGCCGTAAAATCTACCCATCTGGGCGGTGGCAGCCGTGTTTACCGCCATTTCAGGGGCACCGATGCTCAGGGTGCCGTAATGCATGGCCGCGGCAGAAGAGGAACCGGCAAAGATCACCGGGGTCCCTTCTCTCACCAGCTGGGCCAGGCAGATGCCGGCCAGCACTTCCGCATTCTGGACCACCAGCGTGCCTTCCATGGTCACCGGCGTGGTGGCCCCGGCAATGGACAGAGAAGAGATCAGCTGGGGCATGCCGGCTGCGGCATAGGCCATGATGCCGGCGCACATTTTGTCGTCAAACCCCAGGGGGGTCAGGGTGGTAAGAATACTCACAAAAGGCGGTTTTTTTGCCATCTCCTCTCTGCCGCCAAACAGCATGGCTGCCATGTCCAGGGTCTGTTTTGCATCCGGTCCGCCGGTACCGGCGCCCATGAACGGCTTGTCAGACAGGACCATGGCAGCGTAGATCCGTTCCGCATTCCGTTTGTCCACAGGGATATCATTGGGTTCTACCATCATGCCGCCGGTGATGTCAAACCAGGGAATGGCACAGGCCAGTTTGGCAAAATTTTCAAAATCTGCCAGGGTGCCGGCCCGCCGGCCATGGTCCAGGCAATTGACAAACGGTGAGCCATAACAGGGCATGAATGCGATATTGTCCCCGCCGATAACCACATTTTTTTCCGGATTCCTGGCATGCAGGGTGAACTGGGATGGGGCTTTTTTTATCTGTTCCTCCACAAATTTTTTTGTGAAATACACCCGCACCCCGTCCACTTTGCATCCTGCTTTTTTAAACAGGTCCAGGGCAGGCGCATATTTGAAATGCATACCGGTCTTTTCCAGTACAGCCATGGTGGCTGTATGGATTTTTTCTGTTTCCTGTGAAGAAAAATATTCAAAAAATCCCATGAGATATCCTTATATATTTGGTTTGCTGGCTAGGTGACATCCCAAAAAAGCAAGCATATTTCATGCCAAAATTGTGGCCGATCGCCCGCCGGTAGGCATATCGCTGGGAAAACAAGCGGAACCCTTCTGGCAAGGATGCCGCTTTCCGCAGATGCTAACAAATATGCAGGATCGAGAAAAGATATTGCATGCAACCCTTTTCAGTGTGCTGCCTGACATGGGGCCGAAAAAGTATAAAAATTTTTTTATATGTCTTGCTTTTTTTATAAAATTCATGCATCCCAAGGGGACAGGTTTGAGAAAAATCCAAAAAATATCAAAAAAAATGATTTTTTGCAGGTAAAAGGGGTGTATGGACCGTATCAATTTCGAAGATATCGATATTTACAGTGTGCTGTCTTCCATGCATGAAGGGGTGGTGATTGCAGATATCTCCGGAAAAGTCATATTTTTCAACGACACCCAGGGCCGGATCGATGATGTTGTTCCAAAGGATGCTATCGGCAAGAAAATTCTGGAGATCTATCAGCTGGCGGATGATACCAGCCCCATCCTGCGCTGCCTCATCAGCGGCGCGCCCATCATCAATGAAACCCTGGTGTACCGGACCCGGCTGGGGCGGGTGTGCAATATTCTGTTCAGCGTATTTCCCCTGTATAAAAACGGGACCCTCATCGGGGCCATCAATTTTTCCAAGGAATACCAGCTCCTGGAACAGGTGATCCTGTCACAGTCTACGCCTGCCGGTTCGGTGCAGAAAACGTCCGTGAACGGTACCCGGTTTTCCTTTAAGGATATTATTGCATCTGATCCCAAGATGCACAATGCCATCCGCATTGCCAGGATGTCTGCCGGCTCTCCATCCCCCATCATGATTTCCGGGGAGACCGGAACCGGAAAGGAATTGTTTGCCCAGTCCATACACAACCACAGCCCGAGAAAGAAACAACCCTTTATTCCGGTCAACTGCGCCGCCATTCCGGAAAATCTGCTGGAGGGCATATTGTTCGGCACCTCCAGGGGATCATTCACCGGTGCCATTGACAAGCCGGGCCTGTTTGAACAGGCCAACGGCGGGACCATTTTTCTGGATGAACTGGATGCCATGCCCCTGACCCTCCAGGCCAAACTGCTCCGGATCATCCAGGAAAAAAAGGTAAGAAAGCTGGGGTCCCTCCAGGAGACAGACCTGGATGTAAAGATACTGTCTTCTGTAGGACAGCCCCCTTTGAAAATTATCCGGAACGGGGTCCTTCGCATGGATCTTTTTTACCGCATGGGGGTGGTGTCCATTCTGCTCCCGCCTTTGCGGGAGCGGATCGGAGAACTGGACACATTGATCCGGTATTTTGTCGCAAAATACAACCAGGCCCTGAATGGAAACGTGAAAACCATCTCTCCCAGGGTAGCACAGCTGCTTGCCGGTTATGACTGGCCGGGAAATGTCAGGGAGCTTGAGCATATCATCGAGGCATCCATGAACATGGTGGGGGGCACAAGTGTTATCCGCCTGGCCCATTTGCCGCCCCATATTTTCAGTTTTGCAGGAAAAGAAAGGCTGCAGACAGGTGTTACCGGGCATAACAACAGGGGAAATTCCCAGAAAAGCAGCCTGCTGGAGACCCAGGCATCCAATGAAATGGAAATGATCATGGAGGCCCTGACCCGGTACCGGGGAAATGCCGCCCGTGCAGCCAGGCACCTGGGGGTTTCTCCCCAGTCTTTTCATTATAAGCTGAAAAAATATGGTATTAACCGAAAAGATTTTGTTTCCCGGGAGCCTGTGTAAACCATGCAAAAAAGTGTAAAAGAAATTGACAGTAAAACGCAAAATTTTTTAATTTTTTTCGGAAAAGCACAAGGTGTTTATTTCAGGAACCTGTTTTATTTTTATGGGATTTTCATTACTATTTTATCAGAAGTGTCACTGTTTCTCAAATTTGAGTGTCAAAATCACGGTTTGTCCTGGAGATCCCGGAACAGCGTTGGTACATAAAGTGCATGACAGTGGCGGATATAGAAAAGCGTGAACTTTAATGAAGGAGAAAAAAATTATGAAAACAAATGCAAGAGCGGTCGTGATCGGTGGCGGCGCCATCGGCGTATCCGTGGCGTATCACCTGGCAAAATATGGATGGAAAGACGATGTGGTGCTTCTGGAAAAACATGAACTGACCTCCGGCTCCACCTGGATGGCGGCAGGAAATGTCTCCTTTTTTCATGGCAACTATTACGGCACCCAGGTGAACAAAAAAAGCATCGAGATCTACAAAGAACTGGAAAAAGAAACCGGTCAGCCCGTCGGATGGCATACCACCGGCTCCATCCGGACAGCGGACAATCCGGGCCGGATGGATGAGCTGGGATATGCCTATTCCATGAACCGGTGCCTGGGCCTGGATGTGTCCTATATCACCCCGGAAGAGATCGGGAACATGCACCCGTTTATCCAGACGGAAGGGCTGCTGGGCGGCCTGTACTGGCCGGATGACGGGGATGTGGACCCCAACTCCCTGACCCAGGCCATGGCCAAGGGGGCCCGGAAACTCGGGGTGGAGTTCAACCTGCACACCATGGTTACCGGGATTTATCAGAAATCCAGCGGCGAATGGGTGGTAGAGACTGACAATGGCGACATCACCTGTGAAAAAGTGGTGAACGCCGCCGGCCTGTGGGCCCCGGAAGTGGCCCGGATGGTGGGCTTGGAGATTCCCTCCATTTCCATTTCCCACACCCATATCCTGTATGAATCGATCCAGGAAATTGCGGACCGGGATACCTACCTGCCCCTGATGCGTGACCCGGACAAATCCATTTACCTGCGCCAGGAAATGGATTCTTTGATACTGGGCCTGTATGAAGCCAACGGCCAGCAGTGGTATAAGAACGGTGTGCCTTGGGATTATGCCCAGGAAGAGATCAACCCGGATTTAGACAACATTTCCGACTGCATCGAAGGGGGTATCGAACGGTTCCCCATCCTCGGAGAAACCGGTTTTAAACATATCACCGCGGGTCCCATCACCTATACCCCCAACGCCGAACCCCTGGTAGGGCCGGCCGCGCCCCTGAAAAACTTCTATAATGCCTGCGGCTACAGCTTCGGCATTACCCAGGCAGGCGGTATCGGCCATTACCTGGCCGGGTGGATGATGAACGGCGAGCCGGAGATCGATCTGTGGCCCATGGATTCCCGGCGGTACGGCTCCTATGCCAACTGGGCATACAACACGGAAAAAATAGCCGACACCTATCCCAGGCTTTATTCCACGATCTATCCCAACGAGGTCAGGCCCGCGGCCCGGCCCAACCGCACCTCCCCCATCTATGAATACCAGAAACAGGCCAATGCCGTGTTTGCTGATTACTACGGCTGGGAATGCCCCAACTATTTTCCGCCCAAAGGGGAAGATGAATACGAAGAACCCTCCTGGAGACGGTCCAATGCCTTCAAACACGTGGGCGCAGAATGCAAGCATGTCATGGAAAAAGTGGGCATTATCGATTTGACCCGGTTTGCCAAAACAAAAATTTCCGGACCCGGCGCCAAAGCCTGGCTTAACCACATGACCTGCCAGAAAGTGCCGGAAAAAGACGGCCGCATCGCCTTGAGCCCCATGCTGGATCACAACGGCAACTTCAAGACCGATATGACCGTGAGCCGTGTCAATGAAAATGAATTTTTCTGTGTCACCGCATCAGTAGGCAAAAAACACGACCAGCACTGGATGATTGAAAACCTGCCCGAAGATGGATCGGTGGGCATGGAAGACATTACCTACCAGATGGGATGCCTTGTCCTGGTAGGCCCCAACGCCCGCGAAGTGTTGGCCAAGGTAGCCTATGACGATGTGTCCAATGACGTTTTCAAATTCGGCACCTCCCGGGAAATCTATGTGGGCCGGACCAAATGCCGGGTCAACCGCATGAACTATGTGGGGGAACTGGGGTTTGAGATCTTCCATCCCATCCAGCACCAGATCACCCTGTACCATGATCTGATGAACGCCGGCGCAGATCATGATATCCGTCTCATCGGCATGCATGCCATGGATTCCATGCGCCTGGAAAAAGGATACCTGGCCTGGAAGAGTGAGATGAATGTCCACCACACACCGCTGGAAACCAATGTGGCCTGGACCGTGAAAATGGACAAGGAATTTATTGGCAAAAAAGGTATTGAAAAACAGAAAACAGAAGGGATCGCCCAGAAGCTGGTGTGCATGGTGGTGGATGCCACAGATTCCGATCCCTTCGGATACAACCCGATCTTTGCCGGAGAGGAACGGATCGGCATGACATCCTCCGGTGGATACGGTCACCGGGTGGAAAAAAGCATTGCCCTGGGGTATGTAAAACCCGAATATGCCAAGACAGGCACCAAACTGGATGTGGAGATTCTGGGCCGCAAGCGCAGCGCCGAGGTGGTTGCCATGCCCCTGTATGATCCCAAAAACGAAAAAATGAAAAGCTAACATCGATTGTTTGAGGTTTTGATATGAAAATCTGTGTATGTGTAAAACATGTGCCGGACACGGCAGCAACCATCAAGATTGACGGAGAAGCCGGGTTCAAGGATTCGGAAATCAAGTTCGTTGTCAACCCGTATGATGAATACGGGGTGGAAGAGGCGGTCAGTCTGAAGGAAAAAAATGGCGGGGAGGTGGTGATTGTTACGGTTGGTAAACCCGAAGCAGCCGCCACCATACGGTCTGCCCTGGCTATGGGGGCTGACCGGGGCATCCTGGTAACCGTGGACAGCCAGTTTCTGGATGCCGCGCTGACGGCCAGGGCCCTGAAAGCGGCCATGGAAAAGGACGGACTGCCGGACATGATATTCACCGGCAAAGGGTCTGTGGATTCGGAAAGTTTCCAGACCCAGTATCGGCTGGCCCATTCCCTTGGATTGCCTGTGGTGAACGAGGTAAGCACCCTGTCTGTGGACGGAAAAAAGGCGGAGGCTGAACTGGAAGTAGGCGGCGGGGACAAACAGGTCATCGAGATGGGCCTGCCCTGCGTCATCGGGGCCACAAAAGGGTTGAATGAACCCAGGTATCCCAAATTTCCGGACATCATGAAGGCCAAGAAGAAGAAAATTGAAGAGATGTCCCTTGCAGATCTTGGACTGGATGCATCCGCCCCGGGCGTGACCCTGGAAAAACTGGAACCTGTACCGGAAAGAACCGGTGCAAAAATGATTGAGGGATCAGTGGAAGAACAGGTGACCGAACTTATCCGGGTCCTGAAAGACGATGAAAAGGTTTTATAAAATAAGGAGATAGATATTATGGCCAGTATTGGCATATTGATTGAAACTGAAAACGGTGCGGTCAAGGAAACCTCCCTGGGGGTGATGACAGCTGCAGCGGGTCAGGAAATAATCGCTTTGGTTACGGATGCTGATCCGGCAGGTCTCAAAGACAAACTGGCGGAATACGGGGCAGCCAAAATCGTGAAACTCACGGCCGCAGAAAAAGATGTGTCAGCCAGTCCCGATCTTGCTGCCCGGGCCCTGGCTGCGGCGGTGGAAAATTACGGCCTTACCGCCCTCCTGGGTACGGCATCCGCCAGCGGCAAAGACCTGTTTGCCCGTGTTGCCGCCATCATGGACCAGCCATTGGTGTCTGACTGTGTGGCCCTGGATATTGGGGCCAAAACAGCCAAAAAATCCCATTTTTCCGGGAAGACCTTTGCCACCTTGAAAGTGGATGCTGCGGTTTTTCTGGCAACGGTCCGGCCCAATGCCATTGAAGCCAAGGTATCTGCCGGCGCCGGGGAGATCGAAGCGTTCTCAGCCGAGGTGACCGATCCCGGACTGGTGATCATCAAAGAAGTCAAAAAAGGGGATTCTGACAAGATAGACCTGACCGAAGCCCCGGTCATCATCACCGGCGGACGCGCCATCAAAGCGGCGGAAAACTACAGCATGCTGGAAGCCTGTGCCGCCAAGATGGGGGCTGCAGTGGGTGCGTCACGCGCTGCGGTGGATGCGGGATATGCCCCCCACGCCATGCAGGTGGGCCAGACCGGGAAAACCGTATCCCCCAGGCTGTATATTGCCTGCGGGGTATCCGGCGCAGTCCAGCACTTTGCCGGCATGAAAACCTCCAAGGTGATTGTGGCCATCAATGAGGACAAGGATGCCCCCATTTTTGCCAAGTGTGATTACGGTATTGTGGGGGACATTTTTGATGTGGTTCCCGTATTGACTGACGCTTTGTAAAGTGATACATGACCCGGTAACTTGCAGCGGCAGGAACCGGGTCATGTGGATACAGAGGCTTTTGATACATGACCTCTCCTGAATCGACCAAGTCCGAAAGTTGCGTAACAATGCGTAACAAATTGTAAAGGGGACTTTCATGAAACTACTGGTTGCCTATGACAAAAATACATCCACTTCCAAGGTCCTGGACAAAGCCCTGAAGCGGGCCATGGAATCCAGCGCCTATGTATATCTGATCAGAACCTGTGATCCGGACACCAAAGAACGGGAAGTCCAGGAACTGGAACACAGGCTCAACGAGATCCGCAATGAAGTGTTCAAAAAACACGGGATTGCGGGTGAGACCCATATCCTGATCCGGGGGCTGGCACCCGGGGAGGATATTGTCCAGTATGCCTATGAAAAGGATGTGGATGAAATCATCATTGGCATCAAAAAGCGGTCCAAGGTGGAAAAGATGGTGTTCGGATCCACGGCCCAATATGTCATTTTAGAAGCCCATTGTCCGGTATTGACCGTAAAATAAATAACCGGGAATCAACAATTGTGCGGATCTTGAGAATGGCGTCGTTTGATTAACCATATAAAGAGAAAGGAGTTGTTTTTATTTTGTTAACCTTAGGGAGTCCGGTAGAAGCCAAAAAGGTGTTTGGCGGTTCCAAATCATGGACCATAAACAATTTTGACTTAATTTTAAGGAGGGTTTAGCCTTGGAAACGAATGGTAAAAGTAGTGCAAAGATGACTTTTTTGATTTCACTTGCAGTAATGATTATATTTGTATTTTTTGGCGTTGTCACACCCGAATCATTCGGTAACGTTGCTGATGCAGTATTCAAATACATGAAGGAAGCATGGGGCTGGTCTTTTATCTTTGGCGCCAGCATTTTCCTTGTCATGACTGTGTTTTTACTGCTCAGCCCTGTGGGTGAAATCAGGCTGGGTGGAGATGATGAAAAACCGGTATACTCCGATATAACCTGGTTCGCTATGCTTTTTAGCTGCGGTATGGGTATTGGTCTGCTTTTCTGGGGTGTTTCCGAACCGATGTGGCACTATATGTGGCCGCCTCACGGTGAAGCAAAAACGGCTGCGACTGTGCACCTGGCCATGCAGTACTCTTTCTTCCACTGGGGGTTTCATCCCTGGGCTATTTATGCCGTAGTTGCCGCTTCCCTGGCTTACTTTTCTTATCGTAAGGGATTACCGATGCTGCTGAGTTCCTGCCTTGAGCCGATCCTCGGGCGTAAGGGTATTGAGGGCCCATGGGGGATCCTGATTAATGTAATCGGTGTTTTTGCCACCTTGTTTGGCCTGGCGACTTCTCTGGGTCTTGGCGCTATGCAGATTGGCGGCGGCCTGGAAACGTTATTTGGTTTTACAAATGGCACGGGTTTGTGGCTGGTCATCGTTATAGTAGCTACGGCTGCAGCGATTATCTCCACATCAACTGGTATTGACCGCGGTATTAAGTATCTCAGCAACATCAATATTGTAGCTGCGCTGGTGTTAATGCTGCTGGTATTTCTTGTCGGTCCAACCGTGTTCATTCTTAAACTGTTAACCCAGGCGACCGGTGATTACCTGCAGAACATTATCCAGATGTCCTTTGGTCTTGATGCTGCCGGCGCCGGCACAGATGGCTGGTATAATGCCTGGACCGTTTTTTACTGGGCATGGTGGATCGCCTGGGCTCCCTTTGTCGGGACGTTTATTGCCCGTGTATCACGCGGACGTACCATCCGTAACTTTATTGTCGGGGTAATGCTTGTCCCGGTGGCAGTCAGTATGGTCTGGTTTGCTGTCTTTGGCGGTTCTGCTCTGCACCAGACGCACATTGCGGGTAATGCAGCAATTATGGAAGCTGTCAATACAGACTCTGCCTTGGGTTTCTTTGCGGCACTGCAGGGATTCCCGCTATCAGGCCTGCTGATTTTTGTGGCGATGTGCTCGGTTATTATATTTTTCGTTACCTCCTCCGACTCGGGAACCTATGTTAACGGCATGTTAACCTGTGGTGGTAACCCTGATCCGCCCCTGTACCTGCGGATAGTCTGGGGGTCTTTAGAGGGTGTTGTCGCCGGAATTCTGCTTTTCACAGGCGGCCTTAAAGCGCTGCAAACCGCTTCGGTTGTCGGTGGTTTCCCCTTCATGATTATCATGCTCCTGATGTTATACTGCCTGATGAAAGCCCTTTTTGCAGAAAAGCAAGCAGGGACGCTGCCTTTAGAGAAGAAGCGGATCATGGATACCCTGGAAGAAATTAAGTCTGGTAAATAATATCAGCATGTAAATAACCCCCATGCCCTGGCGGGCAGAACAAAGTATAAAAGCTGTTAGCTGTTAGCTGAGCACTGATGGCTGACGGCTTTTATATAAACACCCATACCCTGGCGGGCTCAACAAAGTATGAAAGCGTTAGCCGGTGGTAACAGCAGGGGAAATTTAGTTTACTGGAAACGATACTTGCGTACTAAAAGCTAACAGCTAAGGGCTAACAGCTTTCAAATAAAATATAGTGAGTAAAAGGCCGCCCTTTCGGGGGCGGTCTTCTATACTGGTGCGCCAGGCATGGCGCGCAGCACCTGACTGGCACAAACCTTGATGACCCTGGTGAAAAAAGGGAAGATGTAAGGCGGCACATCATGAAAGAAGTGCCTTCCCATGGCATGATGGCTGCAGGGAAGGGGATTTTATAACCAAAAGGAAAAGGAAAAAAGGAGTTGTGTTTATGAAAAAGGACAGGTTCGATACCGACTATGTGGTCGGCCAGGACAATTTACAAAAATGGGGTATGGATATGCATAACCCTGTTTTTTTTATTGCAGCGGCCCTGGTACTGCTTTTTATCGTGTTGACCCTGATGAACCCGGAGGGTGCAAAAACGGTGTTTGACAGTTCCAAAGCATGGAGCATTGAAAATTTTGACTGGTTTTTCATGATCGCGGGAAACCTGTTCGTGCTGTATTGTCTGGTCTTGATTGTGCTGCCCCACGGGAAAATCCGCCTGGGGGGCCAGGACGCTAAACCTGAGTTCAACCGTATTTCCTGGTTTGCCATGCTGTTTGCCGCCGGCATGGGGATCGGCCTGATGTTCTGGAGCGTGGCTGAACCTGTGGCCTATTACACGGACTGGTGGGGAACACCCTTGAATGTGGCAGGCAAAACACCGGAAGCGGCCCGGGCCGCCATGGGCGCCACCATGTTCCACTGGGGGTTACACCCCTGGGCCATTTACGGGGTTACCGCCCTGGCCCTGGGATTCTTTGCTTTTAACAAGGGGTTCCCGTTAACGATCCGCTCCAGTTTTTTTCCGCTTCTGGGGGAATCGACCTGGGGCTGGTCCGGCCATATCGTGGATGTTATTTCCGTGCTGGCAACCATTTTCGGTTTGGCCACATCCTTGGGGTTTGGTGCCCAGCAGGCTGCGGGGGGACTGCATTTTCTGTTCGGTTGGGAAAACACCATCACGTTGCAGGTGATCATTATTGCGGCTGTAACGGCTGTGGCCGTTATTTCGGTTGTCAGGGGGCTGCACGGCGGCGTAAAAGTGTTGAGTAATATCAATATGTGTATGGCGGCCGCGCTGCTGCTGTTTGTCATTCTGGCAGGCTCTTTTGCCAACTTTTTTACCGGGCTGTTCACCACCACCGGGGCCTATGCGGAATGGATTCTCCCCTTGAGCAACTGGATCGACCGGCCGGATGAAAAATTCTACAAAGGCTGGACCGTATTCTACTGGGCCTGGTGGATTTCCTGGGCGCCCTTTGTGGGCATGTTCATCGCCCGTATCTCCAAAGGCCGTACCATTCGTGAGTTCATGCTGGCAGTGCTGCTGGTGCCGACCCTGGTGACCATTGTCTGGATGCAGGCGTTTGGCGGCAATGCCCTGCATCAGATCCAAAAGGGTGTCGGTGTATTGGCGGAAAAAGGACTGGGAGAGGTCTCTCTGGCAACTTTCCAGATGCTGCAGAACCTGCCTTTGACAGGGATTACCTCGTTTATCGGTATCTGCCTGGTACTGGTTTTCTTTGTCACGTCATCCGACTCCGGTTCCCTGGTGATCGATTCTATCACGGCCGGTGGCAAACTGGATGCACCGGTTTCACAGCGGATTTTCTGGGCCACCCTCGAGGGATTTATTGCTGCCTGTCTCCTGATCGGCGGCGGGGCGGATGCCCTCGGTGCTATTCAGGCCATTGCAATAACAGTAGGTCTGCCCTTTACATTGGTCATGCTTGTCATGATGGTCAGTGTGGCCATGGGGCTGCACCATGAAATGAAAAAAATCCATACCTGATAATATCCGGGTATAAAAAAGGTACCACCAAGCAACCTGCCTGCCTGCCGTTTCCCGGCCGGAAGGCAGGTTATTTTTTTTCCCCGGTGAGCATGATAGGGGCGGCATCAAAATCCTGTGCCGACATCATGGCAACCACCCGCTCAAACGCACTTTCGATCATCAACTGTTCCCATCTTTCCAGTTTGGCATATCGCTGCGTGAACCGTTCCTGAAGCAGGGGGGGGAGTGCATCCAGCATGTGTGTCCCTTTTTGGGTGAGTACGATATCGGTTTTGCGCTTGTCGTTGCTGCTCCTGGCCCGGGAAAGATATCCTTTTTTTTCAAGGCGCTGGGTGATATCTGTCACCGATGCCTGGCTCAGGCTGACCACTTTGGATACCTTGGTAACAGATATGGGGGCATAGACTGCGACAGCCTGGAGCGTGACCAGCTGGGGGCCGGTGAGGCCGAAGTTTTTTTTCAGCACAAAGGAGTGCTGGTCAATGGCCTGGTTGATTTTGCGCAAAGAAATCAGTAAATTTCTGCACTGTGCATCACTTGCAGCGGTCATGATGATATCCCCCTTTATATCGGCCACAGGTTAGCCGCAACAACAGGGCAACCCATGAAACCTGATCCCATTTGGTTCAGTGATGCCCGCTCCGTGTGGGTGCCTTGCACCCGACCCGATATGTCGGCATCTGACGGTCCGATCACAAGGTAACCACACGGGGCTTGTTCAATATATCAGCCGGCTCATCACCATATGGCTGCCTGAGTGCAATAACCAAATATTACCATAATTCTATAGAATGCGATAAGATTCTATCACCATTCTGATATGCAGATACCATGTTTAGCGCTTATGGGCAAGGCAATTGGAAAACACTGGATATTTGCCATAGGCATGCCAGATTTTTGATTGTTCTGTGCAGCACGATTTCCCGGGTTCCGCCCCTGGTGGTGTCCTGTGCCCGGCCCGAGATCTGCGGGGGCCTGACTGCATAAGAACAATGAAAAGCGGCCACGCGCCCTCTGTTTGGGATTATCCCGGCAAATTTTACCAGGCCCCCTTAAGGCTCTGACGGTCCGTTCACAGGACACCACCAGGGGCTCCCCATAGCGGGTACGCTGCTATGGCAAATATCCAGGGAAAACAATAAATATTTGCTATATTACGGATTGTGTATCAAAAAAACCTTGGCAGGAGTCCCTGGATGTTTGCTGTGACAGGATCTCGGGCCGTTCACAGCATACATCCAAAGGCGGGCCTGGGACCAATACACTCCACGGAACAATGCAAAAACGGGTGCACTTGCGGCAAATATTCAGATCCAGTATAAACCCTTGACAAAAATACGTAGATCCCGATATATTGCCTGTAACAAATATATGGAATGGTAATATATCTATGAAAAACGTAATTTTGCATGTTCTCAAGCGGATCGGTGCGAGTCTGGTAACAATTTTTGTCATTTCTGTGATCATCTTTATCGGGGTGGAACTGCTGCCCGGTGATGTGGCGGATACCGTGCTGGGCCAGTCCGCCACCCCGGAGACGGTGGAGGCTTTGCGCAAAGAACTCAAACTGGATCTGCCCCCCCACACCCGGTATGTGGCCTGGCTCAAAGATTTTGTCCAGGGGGATTTCGGCAATTCCCTGGCCAACAAGCGGCCGGTAGCCGAATTGATCTCCTGGCGGTTTTCCAACACCCTGTTCCTGGCGGGCACAACAGCGCTCATTGCTGTGCCGCTGGCTATTTTGCTGGGGATTCTGGCCGCTTTTTACAGAAATACCCTGTATGACAAGGCCATTTCCACTACGACCCTGTCCTTTATTTCCTTTCCGGAATTTTTTGTGGCCTATATTCTCATCGTCCTTTTTAGCGTAAAAATGGAAATGTTCCCCAGCATTGCCATGATCGATCCCCACATGGGACTGGGGCGCAAATTTTATACCATCCTGCTGCCGGCCCTGACCCTGACCTGTGTGGTTACCGCCCATATGATGCGCCAGACAAGGGCGGCCATTATCAATGTGCTGGCATCCGCCTATATCGAGATGGCGGAAATCAAGGGGATCAGGCGACTGCGCATCATTATCCACCATGCCTTTCCCAATTCATTGTCCCCGGTCATCAATGTGGTGGCGGTGAACCTGGCCTATCTGGTGGTGGGGGTGGTCATTGTGGAGGTGGTGTTTGTATACCCCGGTCTGGGGCAGCTGCTGGTGGACTCTGTTGCCAAGCGGGATCTGCCGGTGGTGCAGGCATCGGGCCTTATTTTTTCCATCACCTATATCGGATTGAATCTGCTGGCGGATGTGTTGTCCATGCTGTCCAACCCGAAACTGAGACAATCCCAATTCTGAAAAGGAATTTTTTGTGCTGAGTTTATTGAGACAATCTCCTTTGAGTGCCCGCATCGGTCTGGGCATTGTGCTTTTGAACTGTCTGGTGGCCATCTTTGCCCCCTTGATTGCGCCCTATGCTGAAACCGCAGTGGTGGGAAATGCATGGGAAACCGTATCTGATCGGTTTTATCTGGGAACCGACCATATCGGCAGAGACCTTTTCACCCGCATGGTCTACGGGGCCAGAAATACCATGGCCCTGGCATTTGTCACCACTGCTTTGTCGTTTTCGTTCGGCTCGCTGCTGGGATTTGTGGCAGCGGTCAAGGGCGGATGGATCGACCAGATCTTAAGCCGGATCATCGATGTGATCATGTCCTTTCCCACCCTGATTTTTGCCCTGATGATCCTGTCGGTGCTGGGATCTTCCCTGCCCGTTCTTATTTTTACCATTGCCCTGCTGGATTCCACCCGGGTGTACCGCCTGTCCCGGGCCGTGGCCATGGACATCGAGGTCATGGAGTTTGTGGAGGTGGCGCGGCTGAGAGGAGAGGGGTTGTGGTGGATCATCCGCCATGAAATACTGCCCAATGCCATGCCGCCCCTGACAGCGGAGTTCGGGCTGCGGTTCTGCTTTGTGTTTTTGTTCATCGCATCCTTGAGTTTTCTGGGCCTGGGAATACAACCGCCCCTGGCCGACTGGGGGGGCATGGTACGGGAAAATGCCGGTGCCATAACCTTCGGTATTTTTACCCCCCTGGTCCCGGCCGGTGCCATTGCATTTTTAACCGTTGGGGTCAACATGGTCGTGGACTGGTTTTTACACCTGTCCTCGGGCCTGCATGAATAGTTTTGCAAAGGAAACCACCCATGACCAATATACTGAAAATAAAAAATTTATACATTGAAGCTTATTCCGAAGAAAAATGGCAGCCCATTGTCAAAGATATCAGCCTGACCCTTAAAAAAGGGGAGGTCCTGGGGCTCATCGGTGAGTCCGGTGCCGGCAAATCAACCATCGGCCTGGCCGCCATGGGGTATACCCGTCAGGGGTGCCGCCTGGCCTCGGGTTCCATCAACCTGGACGGGGTGGAATTGATGGGCGCATCAGATGAAGATCTGCGCCTGGTAAGGGGATCGAAAATCGCCTATGTGGCCCAGAGCGCGGCCGCTTCCTTCAACCCCTCCCACAGGATTATCAGGCAGCATGTGGAAGCACCGGTGCAGCACGGTATCATGAACTATTCAGATGCACAGAAGGAGGCCATCAAAATCTACCGGCGTCTGTTTCTGCCCAATCCGGAAAAAATCGGTTTCCGGTATCCCCATGAACTGTCCGGCGGTCAGCTCCAGCGGGCCATGGTGGCCATGGCCATGTCCTGCGAGCCGCAGATCATCGTATTTGACGAACCCACCACGGCCCTGGATGTGACCACCCAGATCGAGGTGCTGGCAGCGGTCAAGGAGATCACGGAAAAGATGAACAAGGCGGCCCTTTACATCACCCATGACCTGGCCGTGGTGGCCCAGGTGGCCCACCGGATCATGGTGCTGCGCAACGGCCGCCTGGTGGAAGAGGGAGAAACCCGGGCGTTGATCAGAAAACCTAAGCAGGCCTATACCCGGGAGCTGCTCAATGTCCGGTCTTTGCGCGAGGAAAAAAATGAATCCGAGAAAATGGATGTCATTCTCACGGTCAAGGATGTGGCCGCCACCTATACCGGCGACGAAAATGTCCTGGAGGATATCAACCTCACCGTGCGCAAGGGCAGAACCGTGGCCCTGGTGGGGGAATCCGGGTCCGGCAAAAGCACCCTGGCCCGGGTGATCACCGGATTGCTGCCGGCCATCCAGGGCAGCATCCATTTTCTGGGAGAGGACCTGCCCCTGGAGTTGAAACACCGCTCCAAAGATAACCTGCGGCGGCTGCAGATGATTTACCAGATGCCGGATACCGCGTTAAACCCTAAACAAACGGTGCGGCGGGTGATCGGCCGGCCCCTGGAATTTTATTTTAACATGCATGGCAAAAAGGCAGATGACAGAATCAGAGAACTGCTGTCCAATATTGAACTGGAGCCTGATGCCTATATCAACCGCCTGACCACGGAACTGTCCGGCGGAGAAAAACAGCGCATCTGTATTGCCCGGGCCCTGGCAGCCAGGCCGGATCTCATCATCTGCGATGAGGTCACCTCCGCACTGGACCAGCTGGTGGCGGAAGGAATCCTGGACCTGCTCCAGGACCTGCAGAACAAAACCAATATCTCCTACCTGTTCATCACCCATGACCTGGCAACGGTCAAGGCCATTGCAGACAAGATCGTGATCATGCTGGAGGGCAAGATCATTGAACAGGGGGCGAAAAAAGAGGTGCTTGCCCCTCCGCACCATGAATACACGGACAAGCTTCTGTCATCCATACCGGAAATGGACCCGGACTGGCTGGACAACCTGCTGGACGAACGGTTGGATTCCTATATATGATGACGGCGTATATAGCTCTTAGCTCTTAGCTGTTAGCTAACAGCCAATGGCTAACCGCTATAGTGCCGGTCACATGATTTGATCCGTGTGGTATTAACATTACGGTATACGCTGTATCAGTTTTTTATAACCTGAACTATAACAGCTAATCGCTAAAAGCTAACCGCTAACAGCTAACCACTAACCAAGGAGACCCGAACTATGAGCCAATTAACCCATTTGACCGATCTTTTTAAGGAAAACAAGATTTCCCGGCGTCAGTTCATCGCCCAGGTATCTGCCCTCGGACTTGCCGCTGCCGTATCCCCGGCCCTTTTGCCCACAGACCTGATGGCAGCCACCCCGAAAATGGGTGGGCTGTTCCGCCAGGCCATGACCGGCGGCGCCACATCCGATTCCCTGGATCCCGCCACCCTGCTGGCCAGTTTTCCCATCAATGTGTCAAGCCAGGTGAGCAACTGCCTGGTGGAGATTGATACCAATTTTCAGCCAATTCCGGAACTGGCCGAATCCTGGGAATCTTCCAAAACAGCCGACAAATGGACATTCAAGTTGCGCAAAGGGATTGAATTTCACAACGGCAAACCCTTTACCGCCAAGGATGTAATATTTTCCATCAACCACCACCGGGGAGAAGCATCCAAATCCGCGGCCAAACCGTTTTTGAAAAGCATCACCGATATCAAGACAGACGGTGATTATGAAATCACATTTGAACTGGCCGAAGGCAGTGCAGACTTTCCGTTCATCATGGGGGATTACCATCTGCGGATCTATCCTGACGGCACATCCGGGAATGACTGGGAAAAGGGTATTGGTACCGGTCCCTTTGTTCTGGAATCCTGGGAACCAGGGGTACGGGCATTGACCAAGCGCAATCCCAATTATTTCAAGGGGGACAAGCCCTATTTTGCCGAGGTGGAAACCCTGGCCATAACCGATGTGAATGCCAGGAGCAACGGCCTGAAAACCGGGCGCCTGGATGCCATTGACCGGGCAGATGTGAAAACGGTTCACCTGCTCAAACGGGTGCCGGACATCAATGTCACTGCTATTAACAGTACCATGCACTATTCTTTTCCCATTCTGGTGGACAAGGCGCCCTATACGGATGTCGATGTGCGCACCGCCCTGAAATTGGCCTGTGACAGAGAAGAGATGGTGAAAACCATTCTCAATGGATATGGAGACATGGGTAATGACCATCCCATCTCATCGGTCAACCGGTATCATGCTTCTGAACTGGAACAAAGAACCTATGATCCGGACAAAGCAAAATTTCATATGAAAAAAGCCGGTAAACTGGACCACACCTTTAACCTGCGTGCGTCTGATGCCGCATTTTCCGGTGCAGTGGATGCTGCCATGCTGTACCAGGAAAGTGCCAAAAAAGCCGGTATCAAGATCAAGGTTGTCAGGGAGCCCAGTGACGGCTACTGGAACAATGTGTGGACCAAGAAACCGTGGAGTGCCTGCTACTGGAGCGGCCGGCCCACAGAGGATATGATGTTTTCCGTGGCCTATGCAGCCGGGGCGCCCTGGAATGATACCCACTGGTCCAATGACAAATTCAACAAACTGCTCAAAGAGGCCAGGGCTGAGCTGGACCAGGCCAAACGCCGGCAGATGTATGTGGAAATGCAGTCCCTTGTCAGAGATGACGGCGGTGCAGTAGTTCCCATGTTCAACCAGATCGTGGAAGCCCATAACAACAAACTGGAACATGGTCCCATTTCCGCCCATATGGAAATGGACGGCCATAAAAACACCGAACGCTGGTGGTTTGGCGCCTAAAATGATTCCGGATGCCGGAAAGGCCGGTGGGTAAGGTAAAGATATAAGCATTTCCCTGATCGGTTTTTATACCTGCGGCCCTGTCTCCTTTTCACTTTCGGGAGGCAGGGCTGTTTTGTTTTTGTGCAGGCCCTGGTGAAGGGCTGCTTTGGCCAGAAAATGGGCACTCACCGGGGCGGTGATGAACAAAAACAAGGTGATCAACACCTCGTGAAAACTGATGCCCGGCCCGTGGAAAGAAAAATAGATGGCAGACGCGATGGCCATGCTTCCCACCCCCAGTGTCGTGGATTTGGTGGGGCCGTGGAGCCGGGAAAAAAAGTCGGGCAGGCGGAAGGAGCCAAATGATCCGGCCATGGCGAAAAACGCCCCCACCACCAGAAAAAACGACACCAGCAGTTCAATAAAAAGTATCATCTATACTTCCTTTTGTGTTTCCTGTTATTCAAGAATATCGCCCCGCATGAGAAATTTGCTGGTGGCCACGGTGCCGATGAATCCCATGACCGCAATGATCAGGGCCGCCTCGAAATAGACAGCGGAACGAAAATACACGCCCGTCAGGATAAACATGGCAATGGCATCGATGTACATGGTGTCCAGGGCCAGTATCCGGTCCAGAAGGGTGGGGCCTTTGAGCAACCGGTACAGGTTCAGCAGCTGGGCCGCCGTCAGCAGGGCAAAGGCAATGGGGATGGCGATGTTCAGCATGAAAATATTTCCTTTAAAGGGGCTTCATAGCGGGTTTTGATGGTGTGGATCGCGGTCTTTTCATCGGCCACGTCCAGACCGTGGACAATCAGGGTCTGCCGGTCTTTACTCACTTCCGCGGACACGGTGCCGGGGGTCAGGGATATCACGCTGGCCAGGATGGTGATCACCATGGGGTCTTGGGTGTCCAATGGGATTTCAAGGAACCGGGGCCGCAGCCGGGAGATGTCCGG
>DATFJY010000111.1:0-3150 GCA_035268905.1 Desulfotignum sp. | reverse complement strand
CACCGTTGACGCGGTCCTGGCACGGGATATCCCCACGGCCCAGGCCCTGATCCTGGTGCTCTCCTTTATATTTGTGGTGGTCAATACCCTGGTGGATGCCGTGCACCGAAAACTGGATCCCCTGTTGGGGCATACCCTGTGAAAACACTGTCCTTTCCGCCGGTCCGTCTGACCTTCGGCGGTTTTCTCTTTGCCCTGGCTGCAGCAGCAGGGATTTTTTACCCCTGGCTGGTGCCCAACGATCCGCTGGCAGCGGATCTGTCCCTCAGGCTCATGCCCCCTAACCCTGCCTACCCCCTGGGCACGGACCAGCTGGGACGGTGTGTGTTTTCCCGGATTCTTGCCGGCACCCGCATCTCTTTGTCCGGGGCCGTGGCCGCCTCGGTCCTGTCTTTGGTCCTGGGAGCGGCCATGGGGGTTTGTGCAGCCCTGATCAGGGGATGGGTACGGGCGTTTTTCACCGGGCTCATCGACATGGGACTTGCCCTGCCCGGACTGATTCTGGCCCTGGTGGTCAGCGGTCTTCTGGGGGGCGGTTTTCAAAGCCTTGTCATCGGCCTGGCCCTGGCCAACTGGCCCTGGTGGGCCAGGCTGATCAGGGGACTGGTCAGCACCGCAAGGCAAAAGGATTATGTACTGGCCGGGCGGACCGCCGGGCTGAAAAAAACCCGGCTGTTGACCCATTATCTTTTGCCCCAGATCCAGGGCCCGGTGCTGGCTGCCGCTGTCCTCAGAACCGGCCGGATCATCCTGGCCTTTTCCAGTCTCACCTACCTGGGACTGGGCCCGGCCCCGCCGGCACCGGAATGGGGACGGATGCTCCAGGAAGCAGGCATCTACATGACCCGGGCGCCCTGGCTCATGCTGGCCCCGGGCCTGGCCATCACCCTGGTGGTGGGGGCACTGCACCTGATGGGACAAGGGCTGGACAGGGAGGCGCCATGACCACACCACGGGAAAACCACCCTGTTTTATCCGTACAGAACCTGACCATCGGCATCCCCTCCTCCAGGGGATTTGCCAGTGTTGTGGAAAAAATCCATTTCTCCCTGGAATCAGGCAGCATTCTTGGCATCGCCGGTGAGAGCGGGTCTGGTAAAACCCTCACCGCCTGCGCCATTGCCGGGCTGCTGCCGGCACCGCTGGCCATCGGCCGGGGCAGGGTCCTGTTTGCCGGCCGGCCGGCATTTCATCCCGGAAACGGCTCTCCCGCCTTTGTGCGGGGAAAAGATGTTTTACTGCTGTTCCAGAGTCCGGGAAGTGCGCTGGATCCCGGCGTGCGCGCTGGTATCCAGATTCAGGATGCCCTGACAGCCTGTCTGGGATGTCCCCGTAAAACCGCCAGGCAAAAGGCTTTCCAGGCAATGGCTCAGGTGGGCCTGGATGATAGCCTGTTTGGCCGGTACCCGTTCCAGCTCAGCGGGGGCCAGCGGCAGCGGGTGCTGATGGCCATGGCGTTTGCCCTGGCCCCCCGGGTCCTGATTGCAGACGAACCCACTGCCGGCCAGGATGCGGCCAGTCGGGATCACCTCTTGATGCTGCTGACCCGGCTGGCAAAGGAAAACAGGACCGCAATCATCCTCATTTCCCATGACCTGCGCATCCTTTCCAGAACGGTGGACGGCATGGCGGTGTTCCACCGGGGACGGCAGGTGGAATCCGGACCGGTAAAACAGCTGTTCACCCGGCCGGCACATCCCCACACACAGGAACTTATTCAGGCCATGCAGTTTCTGGAATCATGAACATGCCGCTGCTGGAACTGCATAAGGTGTCCAAATCCTATGGACCTGACGGAGGAAAAAACGCCGCTGTCCTGGACCGCATCAGTCTGACGCTTGATCCTGGGGAGGCCCTCGGGTTGACCGGTCCCAGCGGCAGCGGCAAGACCACCATCGCACGCCTCGCACTGGGCATAGAAACGCCAAACAGCGGCCGGGTCCTGTTCCAGGGACATCCGGTCACTGATTCCCGGGGAGATGTCAGCCGGCACTATTACAGCCGGGTGCAGATCATCTGGCAGGATCCCAAAGGGTTTCTCAATCCTTTCCTGCCTGTTCTGACATCCATCATGGAACCGATGGCCGCATTTGGCAGGGGAACTGCTGCTGACCGCCACAAAAGAGCCTATCACCTCATGGAAATGATGGACCTTTCCTCAGATCTGGTACACCACAAACCCGGAAGGCTGAGCGGGGGCCAGTGCCAGCGGGTTGCCATCGCAAGGGCTTTGTCCGTATCCCCGGAACTTCTGATTTGCGACGAAGCCCTGGTCAGCCTGGACCTGCCCCAGCAGGTGAAAATCATTCGCCTGCTGGGCCGGATGCAAAAAGAACTGCAACTGGCCCTGCTGTTCATATCTCATGATGAAGATACGGTCAATACACTGTGCCCGCGGGTTATTTCTCTGATATGATCTTATGACAGGCTGCAGATGTCACTGTCTTTGCAAATGACCAGCAACCAGAGAGGCAGGACCGGATCAGTCTACCTTGAGATACTGTAAAACGCCGCAGCATTGCCCCTGCATATCTTTTCCAAGCTGTCACGGGAAATACCCGCCTTGTCCAGCACCTTGAGTTCTCTGTCCCATGCATACGGGATGTTGGGAAAATCAGATCCGTACATGATCCGGTCCGGTCTGTATCTTCCCAGATCGATCTTCTCTTGAAACTGAAAATAATCGGTAATGACCATGGTGGTATCCAGCCAGAGATTATCGTATGTGTCAATCAGTTTCCGGTACGCCTTTGTTTCATCGAATCCCAGATGGGGCACGCATATCCGGAGATCTGGAAAATCATTTAACACCTTTTCCAGTTTTTCAGCTTTGCACAGTGCATAAGGATCGCATCGGTAGGCGGCGCTCTTGGGTTCCCTGCCCACATGCATCACCACGGGTCGGCCGTTTTTCCGGCAGCACGTATACAAAGGATACATACAGGCTGCGTTCATGTCAAAACACTGCACATGGGCGTGCAGCTTCAGTCCGCCCAGACCGGCATCGAATGCTTTCTGTAAAATCGTTTCCGCATTTTTTTCTCCGGGAAACACCGTGGCCATGCCGGTCACCCGCCGGTCATATTCCCTGCATTTTTCAGCCATATATTCATTGAGTTGTGATGCAATTCCGGGTTTGTGGGCATACTG
>DATFJY010000110.1:0-2241 GCA_035268905.1 Desulfotignum sp. | reverse complement strand
CGGTAATGCCGGTGATCAATGCTTTTTTCATATGTGATTCATATTCCTGTTCAGGGTCCTTTTCCTGCTCTTGTTTCTGTTCATATTCCTGTTCATGCTCATATTTCGATTTCTGCTCATGGATGTTTCTCAGATACCTTTTCCGGACAAATGGGCATCCACCATCTGTCTTGCCACGTCACGGCCCACAGTCCGGGCTTTCCAGCCCAGTTTCCGGTATGCCTTTGACGGATCCGCATACATGGCTCCAATATCGGCGGGCCGTAGAAATCGGGGATCGGTGTGTACATATTTTTTCCAGTCCAGATCCAGGCGGGTGAAGGCTGCGTCCACAAAAGCTTCCAGGCTGATGCTGGTGCCGGTGGCAATGATATAATCATCGGGTTCCGGCTGCTGGAGCATCAGCCACATGGCTTCCACATATTCCGGTGCCCAGCCCCAGTCCCGTATGACAGCGGTATTGCCCAAACGCAGTTCATGGCAACTGCCCCGGGCGATGCTGCAGGCGGTATGTACAATTTTGCGTGTGACAAACCGTTCAGGCCGCAGCCAGGATTCATGATTGAACAAAATGCCGGTACAGGCAAATACCTGGTGGGCCTGACGGTAGGTATCGGTATGGCGCAGGACGTCTGCCTTGGCTGATCCATAGGGGCTGACCGGATGCAAAAAACTGGTTTCCGTGGCCGGACGGCCATCCAAGTCGCCAAAACAATCCCCTGATCCGGCATTGAAAATTTTCACCTGCAGTGTCAATTTCCGGACCGCCTCCAGAAGGTTCAGGGTGGCGGTGCCGACACTCTCATAGGTTTCACCGGGAACCTCAAAGGACCGGGCAACCGAGCTCTGACCGGACAGATTGTACACCTCATCCGGTGCATACTTTTTTATCACCGCTTTCAGTTGTCCGGGATCTTCCATGGACACGGACACCATCTCCAGGCGGTCCCGGATCTGCAGCCGCTGTAAATTGTCAAATACATCCGCGGGCCGGCCCCGGGAAGCACCAATGACCCTGTAGTTTTTTTCCAGCAGAAATCTGGCCAGAAATGCACCATCCTGACCGGATACACCGAATATCAAGGCTTTTTTCATAAGTTTCTTTATGTATCAGACATCATCCTGAGAGGCAATGATTTTCTATTGGAGTAATTGGGGACAGACCAAGACCACTATAATCGGATCGCGTAATTGAGGACACGATTAATTACCTTTCACCATCGGGGAAGGGGATCAAAAGATTCGGTGGGAGGTGGTGCAGCAGGTGGAACTGGGTTCGGCACAAGGGGTGAGTGTGCCTTCAAAGGCTGACTTTGTTTTTTATCCTGTACGGCAACCCCAAGTGGTGAAACCCATGGTGCTGTTTACCGACGGATATACCTTTCACCGTGCCCGGGTTGGCAAAGATATGGCCCTGGTTTATGCCCTGGCCCTGCACGCAGATCCGGCACAAGCCATGCCATCATCATGGCAAGAAGATCTGGCCGGTTTGCCCCGGGAATGGATAAGGGACTGACAAGCCACACCGGTATCCCATAACCCGGCAAATGAACACTGGGCTTTGGATGGCAACGTGTTTTTTTAATCGTTTCTTAGCTCCCACTGCCCACGGCTGTTACGGCAGGCAGTGGTATAGGTTTTCTGCCTCTTTCCGTCAATAACGGCTATGATCTCGGCTTCTCTACAGGGCTGCTGAGAATTGCTTGGGCTGACATAGGCCTGCTGGGGCGTTACCTGGTACCTGTTGCCGGTGTCGGGGTTTTGCCACGTACTGGTATGACCCGATGGAATATTTTCATAGGTCTGATTCAACCGCTGCTTGTCATACTTATCCATCTCGTTGCCCACAATGTAGCCCAAGAGACTTCCTACGGCCGCGCCGATTAGGGTAGCTTCGGTATCTCTACCCACTGCCTGCCCGATGGCCGCTCCGCCAGCAGCACCGCCAATGGCACCCTGCTGTCCTTTGTTCAAATCTATATTGGAACATCCTGTCATTGTTAATGCCAGAAGCCCGATCATGGTGAATATTATAAATTTCATTTTTTCCTCCGCTCTCTGTTGTTTGCGCTACGTCGCAGACCCCTTATAGTTGGTTTTCCAAGCATTATTTTGGGGTTTATTGTTATCCTTGAAAGCAAATGTTCTGTTCTCTTCATGAAATTGTCCTCTCTTTTGCATAAAAGTCTTCCGCCAAAATTCTGTTGACGTATTCTTTTAGTATCTTTAAGAGTATCCCAT
>DATFJY010000109.1:0-5459 GCA_035268905.1 Desulfotignum sp. | reverse complement strand
CTGGCCAACACCCACGAACGTATGTTGACCGGCGGGTTTTATGCGGAGATCAGTCTCACCTATGACGCGGCCATTGCCCAGGAAAACAATGGTAGGCCCTTTGGGGTGGCATCACTTCGGGAAATCCAGCTGTCCAAACGCGATGTCCTGGAAACCCTGGCAGCAGCCAGAAACGCCTTTTCCACCACAGAATGGATCGATTTTCTGCTCCGATCCATCGGCATCGAGCCGGCCGGCCTGTCAGACCGGGAACGCAACGCCTTCATGCTGCGGATGGTGCCGTTTGTGGAACGGAATTACAACCTGGTGGAACTGGGTCCCCGGGGCACCGGTAAAAGCCATCTGTTCCAGCAGGTGTCTCCTTATGCCCACCTGATCTCCGGAGGCAAAGCCACCGTGGCCCGGATGTTCGTGCACATGGGCACAGGCCAGCGGGGGCTGGTGTGCCAGTATGACGTGGTCTGCTTTGATGAAATCGCAGGGGTTTCCTTTGACCAGAAAGACGGCGTGAACATCATGAAAGGGTATATGGAATCCGGAGAGTTCAGCCGGGGAAAGGAAAGCATCCGGGCGGACGGCAGCATCGTGATGCTGGGCAATTTTGATGTGGATGTAGAACATCAGCAGCGCATCGGCCACCTGTTCAGTCCAATGCCGCCTACCATGAAGGATGACACCGCGTTCATGGACCGGATACACGCATTTCTGCCGGGCTGGGATGTCCCCAAGATCAGCGCTTCCCTGTTGACGGACCACTTCGGGCTGGTCAGTGATTTTCTTTCCGAATGCTGGAGCCGGCTGAGAAACCAGAGCCGGGTCAACACCATCCAGAACCGGGTGTTTTTCGGAGGCGCCCTTTCCGGCCGGGATACCTGGGCGGTCAACAAGACTGTGAGCGGTCTGATCAAGCTGCTGTATCCAGGAAAGGAAGCCGTCTTGGATGAAGATATGGAATGGGCGGTCCGGATTGCCATGGAGGCCAGAAGACGGGTCAAGGAGCAGCAGAAACGCATCGGCACGGCGGAATTCCGCAACACCCATTTCAGCTATGTCATGGGCGCGGACGGGGTCGAAAAATTTGTTTCCACCCCGGAGCTGCAAATGGAAAACCAGATCGGAACCGATCCCCTGGAACCCGGGCAGGTGTGGACCATCTCTCCGGGCAGCGGTGAAGCGTATCCCGGCCTGTACCGGATCGAAGTCAATGAAGGGCCTGGTGCCGGAGTCAAGATCCTGAACAAACCCATCCCTGCGGCATTCAAAGAAAGCATGGGCTATGCCGAACAGAACCTCTATGCCCGGGCCAGACAGCTGGTGGGGGACAAAGATCCCCGCCACCATGAATTCACCGTCCAGCTTAGGGCCTTTGATGCAGCCAAATCCGGTGCCAAACTCAGCATGGCCGCCTTGGTGGCATTATGCACGGCCCTGTTGAAAAAAAGCGTGCGAGGCGGCCTGATTATCGTGGGTGAAATCAACCTGGGCGGGTCCATCGAACCAATACACAATCCGGTGGATATAGCAGAAAACGCGGTGGAAAAAGGGTCCGGGGCACTGCTGATGCCGGTGGCCTGCCGCCGCCTGCTGTTTGATCTGTCCGATGATATGGCCACCCGGGTGGACATCCAGTTTTATTCGGATGCCCGGGATGCGTTGCTCAAGGCCATTGTGGAATAACAATATTTATCCAACATATTGATTATTAATTGGATTTCTGAGGTTCATATATGGATGTCGTATTACCATCAGAGATTCTAATCATGATCGAAAACATTGGTGATACAAGGATAAAACTCTATGGAGTACATTCTCAACAATATTCTTCCCGGTGTCGTTGTTGCGATCATAGCGTCTTTTGCCACAGTAAGGTTATCAATTAAAAGATTTCGATCAGAACGATGGTGGGAAAGAAAGACCGACACATACTCAAAGCTGGTTACATCAATCCATCAAATGATAGCATGCTGTGAGAATCACAAAGAATACGTTGAATCAGGCGCTGAAGATTCAAATGCGGAAAAACGGTTTGAACATGAATTTATTGCTGCAAAAGGACAAATGGAAAAAACGTTAGAAGCCGGTTCATTTTTTATATCGTCAGATTCTGAAAAGGTCGTCCAAAACTTAAAAAGAGACTTGGATGAAGCAAAATATCAATCAGCTTTTGACGATAATTTTACATATGTTTTCGAATCCCTAAAAGCAGGTTTATCTGAAATCCAACGCCTGGCAAAAAAAGGGCTTAGATTTTCACCTAAGCCCTTGATTTTTTTATGGAGGCGGCTTCCGGATTCGAACCGGAGAATAACGGCTTTGCAGGCCGTTGCCTTACCCCTTGGCCAAGCCGCCGTGTTTGGAGCGGGAAACGGGATTTGAACCCGCGACTTCGACCTTGGCAAGGTCGCACTCTACCTCTGAGTTATTCCCGCTGAAGCAAACAAAAGCAATATATATAAGGTCCACGCTTTTTTGTCAACATCAAATTGGACAAAACTGGATATTTGCCATATAAGCAAGCCAGGTTTTTGACCGTTCTTTACAGAGCACTCCATGCAGCACTCCATCCATATCCGGCCCCGCCCCTGATGGTGTCCTGTGCCCGGCCCGATATCCTGCGGGAGCCGGGCACAGGACATCATCAGGGGCTCCCCATATTATCACCCGTTCTTTTTTTTCCAGTCCGCCAGAAAGGATGCAATGCCCTTGTCTGTCATGTGGTGGGCAGCCAGTTTTTTCAACACCCCGTAAGGAATGGTGGCAATATCAGCACCCAGAAGAGCGGCATCAAGCACATGCAGGGAGCTTCTCACGCTGGCCACGATAATTTGTGTGTCAAAGTCATAATTGGCAAATATCCGGGCAATCTCATCCACCAGGTTCATGCCTTGTTCAGCCAGGTCATCCAGACGTCCCACAAAGGGGGATACGTATGTGGCCCCGGCCTTGGCAGCCATCAGGGCCTGCAGCGCGGAAAAAACCAGGGTGACATTGGTTTTGATGCCTTCGGCACTCAGGGTTTTCACCGCCTTGAGGCCGTCCACGGTCATGGGGATTTTCACCACTATATTATCGGCAATCTTTGCCAGGTCCCGGGCTTCGGACACCATGCCTGCATATTCCAGGCTGATCACTTCGGCGCTCACAGGGCCTGTCACCTCCGAGCAGATTCTGGCAATAATATCGGTAAATTCACCATCCTCTTTGGCGATCAGGGACGGGTTGGTGGTGACACCGTCCACCATGCCCATGCTGTTGGCATCCTTGATCTGGTCGATATTGGCTGTATCAATAAAAAACTTCACGTCATTCCTCCTCATCCAGGGGGATTACCGCCTGGTTTTCCTGTTTTTCCATTTTTTTATACAGTTCCCGGGTTGTCATCTTCAATACCGGATGGATTGCTGCAGCTCCTATATCACACATGGGCTGTAAAACAAAACCTCTTTCATGCATCCTGGGATGGGGAATTTCAAGGGTATCTGTTTTCATCACCATGTCTGCAAAATAGATGATATCCAGGTCGATTTTCCTGGGGCCGAAGCGGAAGGGCTTGCCTTTTTTGTCCATGCTGGTTTCAATCTGCTGCAAAACAGCCAGCAGCACCAGGGGATCTGACGTGTTGATATGAATTTTCACTGCCGCGTTCACAAACCAGTCCTGGTCGACAAAATTTTGGGGCTGGGTTTTGTAAAACCTGGAAACAGCCGCCACCTCCAACATTTGGTGGGTATCCAGGCAGGCAATGGCCAGATGCAGGTTGGCGACCTTGTCCCCTTTGTTGGAACCGATGCTCAGAAAGGCAGTGGACGGCCGTGCCATTATTTTTTCTCGACCACAACCGTGCGGGAATAAGCAGACCGGATATTGTCATTTCCCACTGCCTGCACCCTGAAGTACCGGGACACACCGGTATCGGCAAGGGGCATCTCAAAAATCATGCCGGGCATGGCTGCCTCGCCCACAGCCGTAAAAACCAGGGGGCAGCCTTCGCAGTCTTCTGGTACTGCCATGGATATCTCAAAATACCGCGGGGTCAGCACGGCTTTTTTGGGATCCGGTGTATGGGTCCAAGTCAGGGTGATGCGGTCGTCTGAGACAACCGCTTTCAAATTTTCAGGGGCTGTCAGGGCCTGGCCCGGTTTTTCCGGAAGGTCCAGGGGCGTTTTTTTACCGCAGCCTGCCGCCAGGATCATGCCCAGAAAGATAACGGCACACACAGCAGGAACAAAAATGGGGTGAAGGCGTGTCATGGGCAAAGCTCCTTTTGTGCTTTTTCAACCGCTGTCCGCACATTGGCAAAAGCGGTACCGCCGGCGGAAACCCTCCGGGCGATCATCTGGTCCAGGGAGATAAAATCAAATACATCCGAAGACACCAGGTCACTGCATTGCTGCAGTTCCGAAAGGGACATATCATCGAGTTCCCTGCCGGTTTCCAGGGCTTTTGCCACCGCATTCCCTGCCACTGCATGGGCCTGGCGGAACGGCATACCCCTGTTCACCAGGTAGTCGGCAAAATCCGTGGCATTCAAAAACCCCTGTTTACAGGCAGCCCGCATATTACCGGCATGCACCTGTATCCGGGGAAACATCCTGGTATAGACCGCCAGGCATATGCTTAGGGTATCCACGGTGTTGAACAACGGTTCCTTGTCTTCCTGCATGTCTTTGTTATAGGCCATGGGCAGCGATTTCATAGTGGTCATGATGGCAACCAGGCTGCCCAGCACCCGGCCGGTTTTTCCCCGGACCAATTCCGCCACATCCGGGTTTTTTTTCTGGGGCATGATACTGGAACCGGTGGTAAAGGCATCGGATATGCTGATGAAAGAAAATTCAGAAGAGGACCAGAGGATCAGCTCTTCAGACAATCGGGACAGATGGATCATGCAGATACCTGCATGGGAGATGAATTCCATGATAAAGTCTCTGTCAGACACCGCATCCATGCTGTTTTCACACAGCCGGTCAAACCCCAGCATCTGCCGGGTATATTCCCTGTCAAGGGGATAGGTGGTGCCGGCCAGGGCGGCCGTGCCCAGGGGCATGGCATCCATCCGCCTGTACGCATCGGCAAACCGTTCCTTATCCCGCTTGAACATTTCATAATATGCCATGAGATGGTGGGCAAACAGCACCGGCTGGGCCCGCTGCATATGGGTGTATCCCGGCATGATCACTTCCAGGTGGGCATAGGCCAGGTTCACCAGCTGCTGCTGAAAACCGGTTATCAAATCCATGATCTGTTGGGTTTCTTTTTTCAAAAAAATGCGGATATCCAGGGCCACCTGATCATTTCTGCTCCTGGCGGTGTGCAGCTTTTTGGCCAGGTCCCCGCACTCTTTTCCCAGGGCATCCTCCACATGCATGTGGATATCTTCCAAATGGTGGGAAAACGGCATTTTATTGTTTTCAATCCGGGATTTGACACGTTCCAGCCCGGCCATGAGCTGGTCTGCC
>DATFJY010000108.1:0-3304 GCA_035268905.1 Desulfotignum sp. | reverse complement strand
GGACTTGTACCTGCGGTATCTGCGTTTGTAACTGTAGTGTCAAGATTGGTTTCCGCTGTGCCGGGGCCGGTGTCAGCACCGTCAGGGACATCATCTGATGCTATTCCCACCCCTAAGTAATAACTCCTGGGACTGCCGGAGCCCACCCGTACCCCGATGCCCTGCTTGACCAGACCGTAATAGGACGCCCCGATCCCCACGGCCAGGTCCGGGTGCGGATTTTCAAGAATTCTGGGGCAGAGGGAATCACTGGTACGGAACCACCGCCGGATGGCTTCTCTGATCCTGGACTGGACCAGATCCGGCTTGAGGGTGCCGCCGTTGAACAGGATGAAATCCGGCAGGGGGGCCTCTTTGCCAAGGCTCTGACGGACATTGTCCCTGTGGTTTTCCAGAAACCGGATAATATGCCTGGTCACTGCGGATTCTTTTTCAAAGGGCAGGCCGAAATCGGCAATTTCCCTGCCCGGGTCATCTTCTTTCAGGTCAATGGATGCCACATCCGGATAAAACCGGCTGCGCAAAACGCCTTCCACATCCCCTCTGGTGAGATCCGCTGACAGGGTGCCGGAAATCAGGGCCCTGCCCTCCCCTTTGATGGTGATGCGCACCGATTTTTCTTTTTTTTCCAGGATACGCTCCTTGGCTTCCCTGCAGCGGTGGCACAGGGTTTTCCATTTGTCAGGCGTCAGGGCGGTGTTGGAGGGAAACCGGGATTCCACAATTTTGGCCAGGGCCAGGTCGATATTGTCCCCCCCGAGGATGAGGTGATCCCCGACAGCCAGGCGTTCAAACCGGGGAGTGCCCTGTTCCCCTGCCTTCAGGGAAATCAGGCTGAAGTCGGTCGTACCGCCGCCCACATCGCACACAAAGATGAGATCATCCGCTTTCACCTGCTGATCCCAGTCAGACTCATGGCGGATCAGCCAGCTGTAAAAAGCGGCCAGGGGTTCCTCCAGCAGGGTCACTGCAGAGGACAGGCCGGCTTTTTCAACACCGGCCATGGTCAAATCCCGGGCCTCTTCGTTAAATGACGCCGGGACAGTGATCACCACAAACTGGTTTTCAATGAATTTGTCCTCATCTTTGACAAAATGGTTCCATGCAGACCGGATATGCGACAAATACTGGGCGGTGGCATCCACAGGAGAGATCTTTTCCACCCCCTGGGAACCCCAGGGCAAAATTTTTGCTGTGCGGTCCGCAGCCGCATTGCACAGCCAGCTTTTGGCGGAAGAGACCAGACGGGTGGGGATCTTGGAACCATGGTCCCGGGCAAACGCCCCGGCAAACATGTCCAAAGGCTTTTTCCAGGGATGTTTGAGCACCTCTTTTGAGATATCATATTCCCCGGGAATATACAAAAACGAAGGCAGCACGGGAATTTTTGTGAATTCCCCAAGGCCTGTGAGCTGGGGCATCAAAAAAGGCTTGATCCACTGGCACTTGTCCGGATTGACCGGCTGTTTTTTGCCAGATTGTGCGGACATTGCTTCCTTATACCCTGCCACATCCACATACGATACCGCACAATTGGTGGTGCCCAGATCAATACCAATAATATATTGTTTGTCCTGAAAATCCAAAATAGCGTATGTTCCTGCTTGTTTTGTTCCAATTTTTTTTCTAACAAACCATAGTTTGTCTTATGATTTGCTGTCTGATTTCTTATGGTCTATACGGTATGTACAGAATGTCCTATGGTCTGCTGTAAGGGTCTGCTGTAAGGGTTTGCTGTAAGGGTTTGCTGTAAGGGTTCGCTATAAGGGTTTTCAAAAAAGGTAAAAAAGTTAACTTCTGACCCCAATGTGTATTTCTGCGGGGGTGATGATGGCGGGGTCCTGGATGTCAGACAGCTTCGGCACCTCTTTTTTACCGGCTTTCCATCCGGGATGCTTTACAATGCCTTCAAAGGGGGGATCTCCTGCCACATCTCCCACAAGGGTGATGGCATTCATGTCAAATCCCGGTGGAATGGTCACTGACTCTCCTTCATCTGAATCCACCACCGGCCTGGGATCGATATATTTTTTTACGGCCCGCTTGCAGTCCTCCTGGATGCTTCTCACTGCAGCCCCGATCTGGGCATCTTCATACCGGCCCAGGTCTTCATCAAAAAAATCCAGAAGCCGGCCTTCCCGCTGGAGTACCGACAGGGTGTGAAGAAACAATCGCTGCCTGCGATCCTGTTGGATTTTCTGGTCCAGAAAATCTTTTTTCCCGGGTTTGGGTGCGGTCCTGTCGGATGCCGCCTGCACAGGCATTTTGACCACAGGGGCCAAAACCATGCCCAGCACAAGCCAGAGAATCCAGCCCAGTATCAGCATGGCCCCGGCCGCTGCCGGCAGGACCCACACATAAAATTTTGCCTGCAGCAGTGTTACCATCTCTTGTATCTGGTCAAGAAATACGGATTTTTCTGCATCAAAAGCTGCTGCTGCAGCCACCTGTTCAAGGCCGAACCAAATTGCCGCCCCCATTGCTGCAGCCACTGCCAGCATGAAAACCGATATCACCCAGAAGGATGTTTTCCGAAACTTTTTTACGCTGTCCACTGCACCCTCTTTTATATTAGCCTGCGCACTCTTATATTAGCCAGCGCACTCTTTAATATTAGCTTGCGCCTGTTTCTATATTAGCCTGCGCCGCTAAAAGTCTTTTACGCACAGATGTTGTATTTTTTTGTTCACGCACAAAAAACCCATGCGGCCAGGTACCAAAGAGCACTGCATTACAGTATCTTCTTGAACCGCATGGGTATCAAAAATAACACAAAATCCGGATTGTGCAAGCAATGATTTTCAAACAAAGGGAACCAGGGACAGACAGTCTACAATCTCATCATTCTTTTTTAACGACAATGCGGTCCTTATTGGATTCAAAGGTTTTCTGGCCCACCCCTTTCACCTTTGTGATATCCTCAGGGGTCTCGAACGGGTGGGCCTTGCGGTACTCTATAATCCTGTCTGCCACAACATCTCCAATGTTATGGAGCGTCATCAGCTGTTCTTTGCTGTCCGTGTTGATGTTAACCTTGCCGGCACCTGTAGCCACAGGCACCATGAAACCTAGCAGTAGCAACCCTATCATGACCATTTTTGCAAAATTTCTTTTTTGTTTCATTTGTTGTTCTCCTTTTCGGTTTACCGGTTACCTTTTAATTGTATGAAACACAGGGATTGTCCCTTGCTCCCCTGACGATTCCGTGATTTTTTATGAAGAGGAAATCCAGACCGAAAAAAGAGATGCAGACGTATGACAGAAAAACAGCGTCGATGAAAAGCAACCAAATCTTTGCGCAACT
>DATFJY010000107.1:0-9697 GCA_035268905.1 Desulfotignum sp. | reverse complement strand
CATGCCCGCAGGAATGCCTGCAGTAATGACATTTTTCTTGGTGGAGGCCGCCACACAATCATGGGTGCCGTGGAAACCACCGGCCATTTTCAAAATCTTGTCTTTTCCGGTTATGGCCCTGGCCGTGCGCAGGGCAAACATGGTGGCTTCGGTGCCGGAGTTGAGAAACCGCACCTTATCAAACCCCGGCACCCGGTCGCACAGCAGCTTTGCCAGACGATACTGGCCGTCTGTGGGGGTGGAATACTGGGAACCCCTTGCTATGCCTGCCTGCACCGCTGCCACCACATCCGGGTCTCCATGCCCGTGCACCAGGGCCCCGTAGGCATTGGTGACATCCAGCAGCTCATGCCCTTCATGGGTGTACACATGGGCCCCCGTCCCGTAATCAATGTGAAGGGGCCAGGGCTTGAAATAGCTCAGGCTCCTGGTGGCCCCTCCTGGAATATACTTGACCAGGCGCTGGTGAAGCTTTCGGGAAGCAGGGTAATTTTCCCGGTATTCATCAACTATTTTCGCTGCAACAGGATGCACTGACATAATCTCCCCCCTATCCTAATATTTTCACCGTTATGAATACCGTTTATTCTTTTTTATGCACAATGAGCAGTTCCCCCAGGGCATCTTCCACCTTTTTCACAAATTCACCAGATGCGATCCTGGCTTTGAGCGCTTCCATATCATCGATGTATACCTTGTCCTTGTCCATGTAACCCAGGGTTTCACGAACCGCTTCATGCATGATTTTGCCGGCTGGACCCAATTTATCGGTACCGCGCAGGTCGGCTGCCTGGGCTGCGCACAACAGCTCAAAGGAAAGTATATGGTTGGTGTTTTCCACAATTTTCCGGGCCTTTCTGCCGGCGATGAGGCCGAAGCTGACAATGTCCTGGAAATCAGCTGTGGAGGTGATGGATTGAATGGAAGCCGGCACTGCCAGGGTCCGATTTTCCGCCACAAGGGAGGTGGTCATGAACTGACCGCCCATCAGGCCCATGCGCACCCCTGTGTCTTCCTTGCACAGAAACGGGGGCAGCCCGGTGCTGTTGGAAGGGTCCAGGAACCGGTCGATGCGCCGGTCGGATACCACCCCCAAATTCACCATGGAGATCCCTAAGCAGTCCATGGCAAAGGAAATGGGCTGGCCGTGGAAATGGCCGTTGTGGATAAAGGTATCAAATTCGGTAAAAATCAAAGGGTTGTCATTGCTGGAGTTCAGTTCCCGCAGCAGCACCTCGTGGGCATTGTTCACCGCTTCCTTGGTAGGCCCCACAAACTGGGGGGTACACCTGATGGAATAGGCATCTTCCACAGGAATGTCAGCCACGGAGATGCCTTCATGTTTCTTGAGCACCGTCTGGAGCTTCAGGGACAGTTCCTGCTCGTCAATGGCCATGTCAGACCCGGTGAGCAGTTTGGTCAGGTTCATGGCAGTGGCATACTGACCGGGATGGTATTTTTGCTCGTGGACCCGCACATCAAAGGGGTTGATTCGGCCCATAAGGGTTTCAATGGCAAAGGCTGCAATGATATCCGCGTTCTTCAAGGTGTTGGTGGCTTCGGTGATAACGGTGCAGGCCAGGCCCACCATGGCGGAAGTGCCGTTGATAAGGGACAGCCCCTCTTTGGCATTCAGGTGCATCAGCTCCACCCCTGCCGCATCCATGGCTTCCTTTCCGGACATAACCCTGTCTTTGTATCTGGCTTTCCACTCGCCAAACCCCACGGCAGCGATGCATCCCAACGGACCTAAATCACCGCTGGTACCAAGGGATCCTTTTCTGGGAATCAGGGGGAACACCTGTTTGTTGATCATATCCAGGTAAATCTTGAGGTTTTTTTCCTTGATACCGGAATATCCCCGGCACAAAGAATTGGCCCGGGCGATCATAAAAATCCTCACCAGGGTGTCTTCAAAGGGTTCTCCCACCTGGGTGGTGATGCTTCTTACCAGGTTTTTCTGAAAATCATTGTCCCGCTCCTTGGGCAAAAGGTGATCCACCAGCCCGCCGCAGCTGGTATTCACCCCGTAAATGCAGCGCTCCTCATTGGCCCATTTGTCCACGAGCGCACGGCATTCTCTGATCTTGGGCCAGTTGTCCGCTTTTACTTCCACCTGCATGGACAGGTCATTGCCTGCCTGCATCAGTTCCGCAATGGTCAATGAATAGCCGTCCAGAATCAAACGGTTGTCTGTGATTGGCATAATATCCTCCTGAAATTTTATGGTGGCTGTGGTGATAATTCGCAGGGAAATGTCGGCAGGTGCCCAGCAGTTCAGTATCATACCAGATGGAGATCAGGTGCTCGGCTTTCCCTTATCCAAGGCTAACCAAATCCCCAATTCTTTGTCAAGAACTATTTTTAATTTTATAAGGAAAAATTGACATTTTTTAATAGAATAATTGGATAAAACAGGAAGTGAGACTTATTTTCTAAGCTTTTATATAGCCAAAGCCTTATTTTGCACCATCCGATTTCAGGTAGTTTTCCAGAATTTCGCCAAGAAGGCCCAGGCAGCCGCCATAAAAATGGTCACACCCGGGAATGACATGAAAGACTGGATCGATATGCCAGCGGTTGATATGGGCCTGCACCATGTCGGGCGGGGCAATTTCATCCGCCTGACCGGTTGTGATAAGCCCTGTGGAAGGAAGGAAGGAAATATCGTCAAAGGACATGAATCCCACCGGCGGAGACACCATGATATGGTCTGAGATCTCATACCCGCCCGATACCACGGATGCATTGATCCTGGCACCAAAGGAATATCCGGCCAGAAAAAGATGTGTTATGCCCAGATCAGTCAGAAACTGCAGGGCAGCTGCAACATCAGTCTGTTCCCCCTGGCCGTTATCATACATACCGGAACTGCCTGCAGTGCCCCTGAAATTGAACCGCAGGGTTGTAAATCCTTTTTTGGCAAAACTTGCCGCCATCTGCTGTACCACTGGATTGTCCATATTGCCACCGTAAAGGGGATGGGGGTGTGTGATCACAACCCCGTTCAAGGGGGATGCCCTATCCAGCATGCCCTGGAGCCTGATGGTCTGATTTTTTATAGTAACGGATTCCATTTTTTCCCAGATCTCTCACATTACAGGTGTTGGTTTCAGCAGCTGCAGATACGTATCCTACCTGCAACCCGGTTATCTGCTCTATTTTTTGGCATTTTTCAAAGAAGCCCGGATAAACGCCCGGAACAACGGATGGGGATCTTTGGGTTTGGATTTGAATTCCGGATGAAACTGGCACCCCAGATACCAAGGATGATCAGCCAGTTCAATGATTTCCACCAGTTCATGGTCCGGGGATGTGCCGGAAATGATGAGGCCGGCTTGCTGGAGCTGCTCCTTGAATGCATTGTTGAACTCATACCGGTGGCGGTGGCGCTCGGAAATATGGTCTCTTTTATAGGCTGTGCCGGCAAAGGTGTCCGGCACCAGGTGGCAGGGGTAGGCACCCAGGCGCATGGTGCCGCCCTTGTCAGATGTTTCATCCCGTTTTTCCACCTGTCCGGTCTGCTCGTCCACCCATTCCTTCATCAGGTAGATCACCGGAAAGGGGGTGTCAGGATCAAACTCTTCTCCATGGGCATCTTCCATGCCAGCCAGGTTCCGGGCTATCTCGATCACCGCCATGTGCATGCCCAGACAGATCCCGAAATAGGGCACCTTGTTTTCCCTGGCATATCCGGCAGCCAGGATCTTGCCCTCAATTCCCCTGGACCCAAACCCCCCCGGCACCAGGATCCCGTCACTGGCAGACAGGATCTCCCCCACATTTTTCTGGGTAAGGGTGGTGGAATCCACAAACTGGAGATTGACCTTTGTCTCGTTGGATATCCCGCCATGGGTCAGGGCTTCATTCAGGCTTTTATAACTTTCGGTGAGATCCACATATTTGCCCACAATGGCAATATTCACACAGAATCGGGGATTTTTAAGCTTTTCCACCATCTCCCGCCATTCATCCAGCCGGGGAGCCCTGGCCCAGATATTGAGCTTTTTGAGTATTTTTGTGCCAAGGCCCTCTTTGTTATACACCAGGGGCACATCATATATGCAGTCCACATCCTTGGCAGTAAACACCGCATCCGGCTCCACATTGCAGAAAAGGGCAATTTTGTCTTTGATATCCTGGGACAGGTAATGTTCGGTCCTGCACAGCAGGATATCCGGCTGAATACCGATGCTGCGCAGTTCCTTGACGCTGTGCTGGGTGGGTTTTGTCTTTACCTCGCAGGCGGTCTTTATATAGGGCACCAGGGTCAGGTGAATATAGATGACATTGGATGCCCCGGCATCTGCCTTGAATTGCCGGATCGCCTCCAGAAACGGCAGAGATTCAATGTCCCCGATGGTACCGCCGATTTCCACAATCACCACATCCACATCATGGGACACAAGGCAGATGCTTTGCTTGATTTCATCGGTGATGTGCGGAATCACCTGGACGGTGCCGCCCAGGTATTCCCCTTTGCGTTCCTTGGTGATGACCTGGTGGTAGATTTTACCGGTGGTGAAATTGCTGTTCTTTCCCAGCCTGGCATCGGTGAACCGCTCGTAATGGCCCAGATCCAAATCGGTTTCCGCGCCGTCATCGGTGACAAAGACCTCACCATGCTGAAACGGATTCATGGTGCCGGGATCCACATTGATATAGGGATCCAGTTTCTGAATGGTGACCGTCAGTCCCCGGCTTTCCAGAAGCATGCCGATGGCGGCGGATGCCAACCCCTTGCCCAGGGAGGACAACACCCCTCCGGTTACAAAAATATATTTGGTGCTTTCAGCCATGAATCCCTCACATATGGTTATAAAAAAAGATTGTTGGGAAACGATGCACTGTCTCCCAGTTTCTCTTCAATCCGGATGAGCTGGTTATATTTGGCCACCCTGTCACTTCTGGACATGGAACCGGTTTTGATCTGTCCGGCATTGACCCCCACAGCCAGATCCGCAATAAAGGTATCTTCTGTTTCGCCCGAACGATGGGATATCACCGTGGTATATCCGGACTCCTTGGCCATTTGAATGGTGTCCAGGGTTTCTGTCACAGTGCCTATCTGGTTGAGTTTGACCAGAATGGCATTGCCGATGCCCGCTTCAATCCCTTTTTTAAAAATATCCGGATTGGTGACAAAAATATCATCCCCCACGATCTGCACATGGTCCCCCAGGCGGTCGGTCATCTTTTCCCAGGCATCCCAGTCGCCTTCGGCCAGCCCGTCTTCAATGGAATACAGGGGGTATTTTTCCATCAGCCCCTGGTAATAACCGATCATGTCATCGGCAGAAAGGTCCTTGCCTTCAGAGACAAACCGGTATTTTCCATCCCTGTAAAACTCGGAGGCTGCTGCATCCAGTGCAATGCCGATATCCTTGCCCGGGCGGTACCCGGCGGAATCAATGGCCTTGAGAATATATTCAATTGCCTGTTCATTGGAAGACAGATCCGGTGCAAAACCGCCCTCATCTCCCACACCGGTACTCAGCTTGTCTGTTTTCAGAATTTTTTTCAGGTGATGAAAGGTTTCCGCACCCATGCGCACCGCTTCCATAAAGGAAGAAGCACCGAAAGGCAGGATCATGAATTCCTGGATATCCAGGTTATTGACGGCATGGGCCCCGCCATTGATAATATTCATCATGGGAATGGGCATGATCCTGGCATTGATGCCTCCCAGGTGCTGGTACAGCGGCAGGTCACAGGCCTGTGCAGCCGCCCGGGCCGCTGCCATGGACACCCCGAGAATGGCATTGGCCCCCATTCTGGATTTGTTCTCGGTGCCGTCAATATCCATCATGGACCGGTCCAGACCTGCCTGGTCCATGGCATCATATCCGATGATTTCCGGTGCGATCACCTCGTTGACGTTGGCAACGGCATTCAGCACCCCTTTTCCCAGAAATCTGTTGTCCAGATTGTCCCGAAGCTCCAAAGCCTCTCTTGTCCCTGTGGATGCACCGGAAGGTACCGCAGCCCTTCCCCTGGCACCGCATGCCAGCACCACATCCACCTCCACGGTGGGATTTCCCCTTGAGTCAATGATTTCTCTTGCCCTGACATCGATTAATTCGGTCATTTTTGCCCCCTTTACCAGACCTGTGTGTTACATTGCCCTGTGCGTGTAAATATTACGCCTTTTAATACCAATTTGCCATCTGACATTCAAGCGCTTATCAAAATAAATTCATTCCAGCACAGCAGGTTTTTCCGTTGGTCCTGTTCACCGATCTCAACCAGAATAAAGCGCGTTACACCAAAGAGCCCCTGGAGGTGTCCTGTGAACGGACCGCCAAGGCCTGAAGGGCCGGGCAGACATACTGAAGGGCCGATGCCTGTTTGCCTGACCGGTTCCTGCTTCCTCCCGGCATCCTGACAACCGGCCCCGGAAGATCTCGGGCCGGGCACAGGACACCTCCAGGGGCGGCCAGCCACCCCGGACGCTGCATGTATTCACAGCTGTCTGATCAAAATACCTTCTGAATGCACCTCTAGAGCTGATTGCCTTCTGTAAGTTTTTGCTTTATCTTGACAAATACATATACCTTTAATACATAAGAAAAGTTATGTTTGATTTTATTGAAATTGTAGGTGTTTTATATCTATTTTGTTTAATCGATTGAATAAAAAGGAGTTTTCATGAACATTTTATTTTTCGGGCCCAACGGCAGCGGCAAAGGCACGCAGGGCGCCATCCTTAAAGACAAATTCAACATCGCCCATATTGAATCCGGGGCCATTTTCCGGGAAAATATCAAAGGCGGCACCGACCTGGGTAAAAAAGCCAAGGAATATATTGACAAAGGTGATCTGGTGCCTGATGAGATCACCATTCCCATGGTCCTGGACAGGCTGAAAAAAGATGATTGCAAAAACGGATGGCTCCTGGACGGTTTTCCCAGAAACAAGGTGCAGGCGGAAAAACTCCATGCATCTCTGGAAGAAGCAGGCATGAAACTCTCTTATGTCATTGAAATGATCCTGGACCGTCAGGTTGCCAAAAACCGCATCATGGGGCGTCGCCTGTGTGAAAACGACAACAACCACCCCAACAATATTTTTATTGATGCCATCAAACCGGACGGAGACAAATGCAGGGTCTGCGGCGGCGCCTTGAGCGCCCGTGACGATGATCAGGATGAAGCTGCCATTGATAAACGCCACTCCATCTACTATGATACCGAAACCGGTACACTGGCAGCAGCCTATTATTTCAAGAACCTGGCGGCAGAAGATGATGCCTTGAAGTATATTACGCTGACAGGAGAAGCGCCCCTGAAAGATGTAACAGATGAACTGCTGTCCAAATTGTAGGTTGTGGTAAATTTTTACTTGCAATCACAAATCCAATCTGATACACAGACGGGATATTGATATCTTATGCAGGTAAATCCACAATGAAAGGGGCGATGTTTTTTGAAAGAAATTTCTGTCACAGTGATTGACAACGATGTTGAAAAAGCTTTGAGAATATTGAAGAAAAAAATCCAGAACGATGGGCTCTTCAAACGGCTTAAAGTGAAAAAACATTTTGAAAAACCCTGTCAATTCAGAAGACGTAAAATGCGTGAAGCAATGAGAAGACAACGCATTGCTGCATCAAAATCCCGCAGAAAACGCAGATAGACGCTTTAATCCATCCCGGCAGACCATTTTTTAAACGGAATGCCGGGATTTTTATGTGCTGACAATGGCCAACACCTACCAGGAATGCCTCAAAAAAATTTACCAGCTGGGCCGTTTCGGCATCAAGCTGGAACTGGATACCATAGGCAATATACTTCAGGCCCTGGGACATCCTGAAAAAAAATTTTTCACCGTCCATGTCGCCGGCACCAACGGCAAAGGATCCACCGCCACCTATATTGCCGCAATTCTCCAGGCAGCCGGCTTCAAGACCGGCATTTATACATCCCCCCATCTGGTAACATTCAATGAAAGGATCTGTGTCAACGGACAGATGATCTCAAATGCTGATGTGGTGACTGCATATGAAGCTGTCATCGCAGCTGATACCGGAAAAAGAAACGCCACTTTTTTTGAAATTGCCACTGCCATGGCGTTTGATTATTTTGCCCGACAGCAGGTGGACTGGGCTGTGATTGAAACGGGTATGGGCGGTCGCTTTGATGCCACCAATATCATTGTGCCGCAGGTCAGCGTGATCACCAACCTGTCCATTGAGCATACGGAATATCTGGGAGGCACCATCCGGTCCCTGGCAAACGAAAAAGGCGGCATCATCAAACAGAACATACCTGTTGTAACCAGTGTTACCCAGCCATCCGGTATTGGAATGCTCAAAACGATCGCCCGGGAAAAATCGGCTGCCCTGTACCGATTTCGGCATGATTTTTTTACCCGGAAAAATCCCGGCAGATCCACCCTGACCTACCGGGGTTTGCACCTGCACATCCCAAATCTGACAATTCCCCTGCCCGGTGATCACCAGAAGGAAAATGTCAGCCTGGCCCTGGCTGCATGTGAACTGATTTTTGACCAGAACAGCAAAACCGATCCCCGTTATGCACTCACCCCGGCTCTTGCAAAAAAAGGGCTTGGCACGGCCAGATGGCCGGGCAGACTGGAGATCGTCCGGCAAAACCCGCTGGTTATCCTGGACGGGGCCCACAACCGCAAGGCAGCCCAGGTTCTGGGCAAATATCTGTCCACCACACTGGCAGAAAAAAAAATAACCCTGGTGGTGGGAATCCTGGATGACAAGCCCTATGAAGCCATGCTCACATACCTGTTGCCCGCGGCCCACAGGGTTATCATCACCCGGGCAAAAACAGACAGAAGCCTGCCCACCCAAGTTTTGACGGCTGCTGCAAAAAAATATTTTACCGGCCGCATCCTGGTGAAAGAAGATGTGGCAGAAGCTGTAAGCCTTGCAATTTCAAACAGTTCCGAAGAAGATGCCGTGTGTATAGCAGGATCATTGTATGTGGCAGGAGAGGCAAAAGAAAAATTTGATATGGATTTTATCTCATAATCTGGTATAACAGCTATTGTTTTTATGCGCCCGTAGTCCAGTGGATAAGACGTCAGCCTCCGAAGCTGAAAATCGCTGGTTCGATTCCAGCCGGGCGCACCAAAACACTTTTCCCATGAAAACCTCCCTCAAAATAGGACTGCTCTCCTACCGAAGCAACCCCCATTGCGGCGGCCAGGGTGTGTATATCCGGCACCTGAGCCAGGCCCTCTGTGACCTGGGCCACCAGGTGGAAATCATTGCAGGCCCGCCTGATCCCCAGCTGAACGGCCATGGCAGTCTGACCATGCTCAAGACCCTGGATCTGTACAACCCGGATGATCTTTTCCGCACCCCCAGGCTGTCGGAACTTACAGACATGATAAATCTGCTGGAATGGCTGGATGTGTCTGCCATGGGATATCCTGAACCCTGGACCTTTGGCATGCGGGTGGTCCGGCATCTCAAGGGCAAAGAAAATCGGTATGATATCATCCACGACAACCAGAGCCTGTCCTATGGCCTGCTTTCTTTGATGAAAAAAGTACCGGTCACCGCCACCATCCACCATCCCATGACCGTGGACCGCAGGCTGGCGGTCCAGAGCACGCGTTCCTTTATTAAAAAGATCAAAGCCCTGCGCTGGTATTCCTTCATAAACATGCAAAAGCGGGTGGCCAGAAAGCTGCCCCGAATTCTCACGGTATCGGACAT
>DATFJY010000106.1:0-3377 GCA_035268905.1 Desulfotignum sp. | reverse complement strand
CCATAGCAGAATACCTTTAAAAAAACAGGGGATCCTTTTTTCTGGAAAAAAAATGATATAATAGCAATTCCTTGAAAAAAATACACAAGCATTAATACAATCAGACAGTTGACGGCAACGTATTTAACAGCCCCGACAGGCAGCGCCAGGAGCACGCCCAGGCCGATCACCCCCCACACAAGCGGGTCAGGTGCTTTGAAACGGTTCAGGTTTTCCATGTGCTGTAAGGGGATGCCGATTCTGGCCAGCAGTTTTTTGATGATCAGAATATTCAGCCACACCGTGGTCATATAGGAAACAATGAACATACCGGGCAGAACAATGAGAAATGCTGAATTCAACGCGGCGATCTGTTCTTTTTCGATGCCCATATCCTTGTACAGGGCAGATGTCAGGCTGAAGTACTGGGAGATATAATCAGATACCATATTTCCCATGGGTGTGGCCTGCATGCCGGCATATATGAGAAAAACCGCCAGCGCTGTGCCGGTAACCCCTGTGACAGTGAAGACCATTGTCCGTTCAATACCCATGTTACGTTCAATACATTCACCAAGAAACAGGCCTGTAATGAGCAGTGCACCAAAATACAGCGAATCAAAGGCAAATCCCCGGGTCATCACCATGAGCACCACAAAGCTGGCCCCTGCTATGATGCCGCCGCTGTTACGTCCCAGCTTCAGCCGGTAAAAAAGCACCGGCAAAGGCAGTACCAGCAGGGCAAACACCCCCAAAAAGGGGAATGTATAACTGATGGCAAAGATCATAATACACAGGCAGATGCCCAGTAGCATATCTTTTGCAGCGGACGGGCGGGGGATGATGTCGGTCACCGTAAGATTCTCCTGCCGTATGGTTTACTGCGGGGGTCTGCCCACAAACGGCAGCAGTGCTATCTGACGGGACTGCTTGATGGCAAGTGACAGTTTGCGCTGATGTTTGGCGCAGGTGCCGGTGATCCGTCTGGGAATGATTTTTCCCCGTTCCGTAATGAACTGCTTGAGGGCTTTGGGATTTTTATAATCAATGTCCATGCCGTTGTCCACACAGAATCTGCAGATTTTGCGCCGCTGGTAAAACCGGTTTTTGCTGTCGCCTCTCTGGCCTTTATACATAATATCTCTCCTTCGATCCTGAATCAGTTCTGTGGGTCATTGACTGTTTCAGCAGTTTCTGGTTCTGTTTCAGGTGCTGGTTCCTCTGATCCGGTTTCGCCGGCCGGTGTGCCGGGATCAGATACCGCAGCGTCAGTTTCTGCTTCAGTGTCGGCAGCTGTCTGGTCAGTTTCTGCAGTTTCTGCAGCAGCCCTTGCTGCTTCGGCATCTTGCAGTTCCTGTGCCAGAGATTCAGCTGTCACATCATCGGAGAGCAGGATGGTCATAAACTTCATGACATTGTCATACAGGCGCAGATTTCTTTCAAGTTCCCGTACAAGGTCTCCTGTGCCGCCATAGGTCAGGCAGGCATAGTGGCCCCGTAATTTTTTTCTGATTTCATAGGCCAGTTTTTTGCTGCCCCAGTCATCAAGATCCAGGAAAATGCCGTTTTCCCTGGCAATGATATTTCTGATTTTATCAAACAGCTCTGTGCGTGTTTGATCCTGGAGATCAGGGTCAGAAATCACAACGGTTTCATACTTTCTCATCTCTTCTCCTTGCGGCTATAAAGCCCCGGAACGGTTCCGGAGCAAGGATTACATACAGCAGTACCTGCCGATCAGGTACTTATCAAAACCATTATATATATCACTCCAAGGTAGTGCGGTCAATATCAAAATCTTGCCCCTGGATATTTGCCATAAGCATGCCAGGTTTTTGGTCGTTCTATCCAGCACGCTTTCCCGGGGTCCGCCCCTGTTGGTGGCCTGTGCCCGGCCCGAGATCTTCGGGGTCCTGTCTGCATAAGAACAATTAAGTGCAGCCACCCGCCCTTTGTTTGGGATCATCCCGGCGAATTTTACCAGGCCCCCTCCGGATCTGACGGTCCGTTCACAGGCCACCAACAGGGGCTCCCCATAGCGGGTACGCTGCTATGGCAAATATCCAGTCGGCAGTATGCTGACCCAATTCGATAAGAGAGGTATGAGGTATGAGGGGTGAGGGATGGAATTTTGTACTTCTCATCCCTCATTCCTCACCACTCATACCTCATTCCCACATAATTGTTGCCTTGCTATTTGCCCTGTGTTGTGGCATTTAATAAAGTTTGATAATCAAAAACCATTGTGACGCTGCTCGTGAAAGGAAAAAACAGAATGGAGGAACGGTACAACCCAGCTGTTGTAGAACCCAAATGGCAGGCATACTGGCAGGAACATGATATTTTCAAGGTTTCTGAAGATCCTGGGAGGCAAAAATATTACCTGCTGGAAATGTTTCCCTATCCGTCAGGGAAAATTCATATCGGCCATGTGCGCAACTATACCATCGGTGATGTGGTGGTGCGGTATAAACGGATGCAGGGATTCAATGTGCTGCATCCCATGGGGTGGGATGCCTTTGGCATGCCCGCGGAAAATGCCGCCATAGACAACAACACCCATCCGGCTGCCTGGACCTATGAAAATATCCGGACCATGCGGGCCCAATTGAAACGAATGGGGTTTTCCTATGACTGGGACCGGGAGATCGCCACCTGCCGGCCTGAGTATTACAAATGGGAGCAGTGGCTGTTCTTGAAAATGCTGGAAAACGGCATGGCATACCGCAGGGAGTCCTTTGTCAACTGGTGTGAAAAATGCCAGACCGTTCTGGCCAATGAACAGGTGGAACAGGACAAATGCTGGCGGTGCGCCCGTCCGGTGCAGCAGAAAAAACTGTGGCAGTGGTTTTTCAGGATCACCGATTTTGCCGAAGACCTGCTGGTATACTGTGACAAACTGCCCGGGTGGCCGGACAAGGTCACGGTGATGCAGAAAAACTGGATCGGCAAAAGCGTGGGGTCTGAACTGACATTTCCGGTTGCCGGTATGGATGCACAGATCCCGGTGTTTACCACACGGCCGGATACGGTTTTCGGCGCCACCTTCATGTGCCTGGCACCGGAGCATCCCCTGGTGGAAACCCTGTGCAGGGGAACCCGGCAGGAAAAGGATGTGGCAGATTTTCTGGAAAAAGTCGCTGCCCAGGAGCGGTCCCTGGAGGGCCTGGAAAAATATGAGAAAGAAGGGGTGTTCACGGGCCGGTACTGTACCAATCCTGCCACAGGAGAAGCGATCCCGGTCTATACCGCCAATTTTGTCCTCATGGGGTACGGCACCGGGGCCATCATGTCCGTGCCTGCCGGAGACCAGCGGGATTTTGACTTTGCAAAAAAATATGGCCTTGAGATCCGTGTGGTGGTGCAGCCGGAAAATGATCCCCTGGATCCGGATACCA
>DATFJY010000105.1:0-4600 GCA_035268905.1 Desulfotignum sp. | reverse complement strand
CTCAAACAAATTTACGGCCAGACCGAAATCACCGGCATTGCCTACATGCACAGAGACGGGGATGTCCGACCGGAAACCGTTGGCAAGCCATTGCCCGGCACGGAGTGCAAAATTGCCGATGACGGGGAAATTCTGTCCAGGTCCCCTTCGGTATCACCCGGATACTTTGAACTGCCGGAAAAATCCGAAGAACTCCTGGAAGGCGGATGGCTGCATTCCGGAGATGCCGGGTTCATCGATGAAAACGGGCACCTGGTGGTCATTGACCGGGTGTCTGATGTGATGCACAACAACAAGGGAGAGATGTTTTCCCCCATGTTTCTGGAAAATGCCCTCAAGTTCAGTCCCTATATAAAAGAGGCGGTGATCTTCGGCAACAATAAAGATTTTGTGGCAGCCCTGATCAACATCGATCCCATTGTGGTGGGAAAATGGGCCGAAGACAGAGGATTGTCCTACTCCACCTACATGGACCTGTCCAAGAAAAAGGATGTGGCGGACCTGATCATGGAACAGGTGCTGGATGTCAATTCCAGAGCGGAAAAAGAACACTTTAAAATCAAGCGGTTTGCGCTGCTCTATAAACTGCTGGATATGGATGACGGCGAGCTGACCAAAACCGGAAAGATCCGCCGCAAATTCGTGCAGGAGCGGTATCAGAACCTGTACGAGGCGTTGTATGATGAAACTGTCAGTGAAAAAGAGGTCGAGGCGTCCTTCCAGTACCAGGACGGGCAGTCGACCCTGGTGAAAACCCGGATCGCATTTTACACGGTGAAAGGAGTCTGATGAGTTATTTTTTTCAAATTGTGGTCAGCGGCATCGTGGTGGGCTCCATCTATGCCCTGGCAGCCCTGGGACTGGTGCTGGTCTACAAATCCAGCCGGGTGGCCAATTTCGCCCACGGCCAGATCATTGCCGCGGGCGCGTTTATCACCTTTTTCCTCACGGTTCGGCTGGGGGTACCCATCTTTTTCTCATTTCTGGCCTCCATGCTCATCACCTTTTTTCTGGCCATGAGTGTGGAAAGAATCTTTTTACGACGGCTCATCGGGGAGCCCATCATCTCGGTGATCATGGTCACCATCGGGCTGGCCTCCATTTTTGACGGCCTGATCTACCTGACCCCCTTTGGATCGGAGAACTTTTCATTTCCCGACTTTCTGCCCACTGAATCCATTGTGGTGGGCGGGGTGTCCATATCCTGGACCCAGCTGGTGGGGGTGATCATCACCTTTGTACTCATCGGGTGCTTTTCCTGGTTTTTTAAAAAATCCACGGTGGGAATTTCCATGCGGGCCGTGTCGGACGACCAGTTCGGCGCCATGTCCGTGGGCATCTCCGTGCCCCGGGTGTTCGCACTGGCCTGGGCCACGGCCGGACTGTCAGCCGCCGCTGCCGGGGGTATCATCGGCAACATCACGGGCCTCAACTTTGAAACCCTCCATGCTTTCGGCATCGTGGTGTTTCCCGTGGTGATCTTAGGGGGTCTTGATTCCATTTTAGGCGCTGTGGTGGCCGGCATCATCATGGGGCTGATCCAGCAGTTTGCCTCCGGATACCTGGACGGCAATTTCGGGCTCAACGGCACCGGCGATGTCATGCCCTATATTATTTTGTTGATCATCCTTCTTTTTAAACCACATGGATTGTTCGGTGTCCATGAAATCGAGCGGGTGTAACCTATGTCACAGAATCGGTGGTTAGCCACAGGAAATTTTTTCACCTCCTACAAACAAGAACAGAGAACCTTTTTCACCCATCTGGACCGGACCATTTTCACCTGTTTTCTGGTCCTTTTGTTCGGGTGGCCCCTGCTCTTTGAAATCAGCAACAAGTACATGCTGGTACTGGACAACATCCTGATTGCCATTGTAGCGGTCATGGGCCTGAACCTTTTGCTGGGATTTGCCGGGCTCATCTCCATCGGCCATGCCGCGTTCGTGGGGATCGGGGCCTATACCGTGGCATCGGTGTGTCAGGTCATCGGGGAAAACCATGTCATCGTCACCCATTTCTGGCCGGTGCTCATTGTGCTTGCCGGTCTCATGGGGGCTGCGTTCGGCGCATTCGTGGGCCTGCCGGCCCTGCGGCTCAAGCATCTGTACCTGGCCATTGCCACCCTGTCCTTTCAGATGATATTTGAATGGTTCATCCAGTTCATGCGCTTTTTCAACCAGGGCCAGACCATCTATGTGGGACGGGCCCACTGGATCACCGGCCAGGTGGGCAGAAGTGACCATTACCTGTTCTGGTACTATATCATCCTGGCCATTGTGGTGGTCCTGGGATTCGGGATCAGGAATCTGCTGAAAACCAAATACGGCCGGTGCCTGGTGGCGGTGCGGGACAATGACCGGGCCGCCGATGCCATGGGCATGAACCCGGGGCTCACCAAGGTGTATGCCTTTGCCCTGGCCGGTTTTTTTGCCGGCGTGGCCGGGGCTCTGCATGCCTATCTCTATCGGGGGGTGGGGTTTGACTCCTTTACCCTGCACCATTCAGTGGCCTATCTGGCCATGGCCATTGTGGGGGGGCTGGGCACCCTGAACGGGATCTTCTGGGGACCGGTGGCCATCAAATTTCTGGATCTGCAGGTGGAGCAGTTCTCGGAAGTGGCCGGGCACTATCTGACCTATGCCCCGAACGTGGCCACTGCTTTGAAGCCCCTGAGTTTCGGTCTGGTCATCGTGCTGTTTCTCATGTATGAACCCCGGGGCATCGCCAACTGGTGGCGCATTGCCAAATCCTACACCAAGCTGTGGCCGTTCCGCTACTGACCCATGACGGGCCGGCCCCAGCTTTCACCATATCACAGGTCATAACCCAAACCTTAGGAGGCACGTATCATGAAAAGCAAAACCGCATTAATTTTCAACGCATTACTGGTTATTGTGTTCGTGTTTGCATTCACCCTGCCGGCATCTGCCGGCACAACATACAAACTGGGGATGTCCCTGGCCATCACCGGTCCCACATCTGATGCAGGGAACCCCTATGCCAAAGGGGCGGAAGACTGGTTCAAATTTGTCAATGAAACCGATTACCTGGGAGACGGCGACAAAATCGACTGCCCCATCCGGGATGACCAGTACAAAAATGACGTCACCAAGCGTTTTTTCGAAGAATTTCTGGATGACGGTATCCTGATTTTCTTAAGCTATGCCACCGGCGGCAACCTGGCATTGAAACGCGATTTTGAAGAGGTGCAGATCCCGGTGATTCCCGCCTCCTATCATGAAGGCCTGATCGTGGATGCCGACTACACCTTCATGCCCGTGGCCACCTATTCGGAAAACGCAGTGAGCCTGGCCGAGTATGTGTTGGCCAAACACAAAGGCACGGACACCCCCAAGGTCGCTTTCTTTATCCACCCATCCGCATTCGGCAGGGGACCCCTGGAAGATACCCAGAAAGCCATTGCCGAAGGGTTGAAAATCGACATTGTCGAAGTGGTGGAACACGGCACAGACCTGGACAACACCGCCATGCTCCAGCGGCTTCAAAGCAAGGGGGTCCAGTATGTGATCTGTCACACGGTGCAGACCCCGGTGGCCACCATGCTCACCGATGCCCAGCGCTTAGGGGTTGCAGCCGGCTCTTTTGGGGAAAAAGGCAAACTCACCTTTCTGGGTGCCCACTATACCGGCGGCTCAGACCTGATCGCCCTGGCCGGTGCAGCCACAGAAGGCTACATCTGGGCTGACTCCTATAACCTGACCTCGGAAAACAATGAAAAGGCCAAAAAACAGCTGGAACTGGCCGAACGGTATGGCCGGGACGAGAAGGCTGCCAACTCCCACAATTACGCTGCCGGCATCCTGGCGGCCCAGATTGCCACCGAAGCCATCAAAGAAACCAAGAAAGCCGGCCTGAAAATCAACCGGGCAAATATCTACAAAACCATGCAGACATTGCATTTTGATTCCTTTGCTGCAGCCGGACCGGTGACCTATTCTCCCACCGAACGGATCGGCGTGGATGTCCAGAACATTTATGTGGCCAGGGACGGCGTGTTCAAAAAGATCCAGGCCTTTGAATCCCAGTACATGCAGAAAGTCCGGGCCGGCCGGTAACGTGATCTGTAACACCGCATACACAAGGTAAACCTGCTTTCCCGGGAACAGATCACTGTTCCCGGGAAGGTCAACCTTCAAGCCAGAGAAAGTGCATATGGAAACCAATCTGCTGGAAGTCAACAATATTGAGGTGGTGTACAATGATATCATCCAGGTGCTGCGGGGGGTCAGCCTCCATGTACCCCAGGGCAGCATTGTGGCCCTTCTGGGTACCAATGGCGCCGGAAAAACCACCACGCTGCGGGCCATATCAGGTCTGTTGAAACCGGAAAACGGGGCCATCCGGGAAGGCCGCATCACCTTTGACGGCACCGACACCACCCAGATGCTGGGCACCCAGGTGGTCAAAATGGGGGCGGTGATGGTGCCGGAAGGCCGCCGGGTGTTCAAGCATCTCACCGTGAACGAGAACATCAGGGTCGGCTCCATCACCCGCAAGGACGGAGCTTCCGCCATCAAAAATGACAATGAACTCATGTACAAGCACTTTCCCCGGCTGTCCAACGTCACCAACCGCATGG
>DATFJY010000104.1:0-8323 GCA_035268905.1 Desulfotignum sp. | reverse complement strand
CCCAGAACGGCAGCAGCGTCTGACGAGACCCCCGGGGGTACGCCCGGGGCTGCTATCCGCATGTCCTGTGATACCAGATTACCGGTGATAGTGTCTGGACAAGGGGTGGCCTCCAGTATGAAACGACAACAGGCCAGGGCGGTTTCCAGGTTTTGTTCAATGGTGATGTCAGCGGTCCGGTCCTGGTCTGCCACGGCATGTTTCACCTGCACGGCTGCCTGCCGCTCTGTGTCCAGCAGGACTATCCGGGCACCTTTAGATGCCAGAAATCCTGCCCCGGCCGCACCCACCGGGCCGCACCCCAGCACCAGCACCTTCCGTCCCCGGATACCGCCGGCCATCAGATCCAGGGCCGCGGCAAAGCCCCTGCCCGTGGCAGCGGCATTGTCCTTCACCTGACGCGTGTGCAGATCAATGGCCACAAACCTGTGGTCATCCGCCATCATGAGGGCATCATACCCGGATGCAAAGGCCTGGACTATGCCGGATACATCCATCCGGTCCGCCACATCTGCCCGGCATCCCAGAAATGTCAGAATGGCGGCCACCGTGTCGCTGAACCGGCTGATAACCCCCAGGCCGGCAGTCACCGGCACCACACAAATCTTTTTGGCCTGCAACTGGTTCGTAAGCTGACTTTCGTCCATGTTACAGGCATGACATGCGATACCCAAAAGAGGGCGGCCGGTTGCTTTTTCCAGATTCCGGCTATGGTCTGCCAGGTTTGGGATGATGTGACAGATATCATCTGGCTGCAGCCGGGTCATGATCCTGTTCCTCAGTTCTGGATTTTGCGTGGCAGACAGGTGTCCTGTCACGGGGTTCCAGCATGGAACCGTGGTGGCGGTTAAAACGGGTGGCAGCATATTTTTCCAGTTTCCACTCCGGTACGTTGCACACCGGACAGACCGACACCGCCCATTTGTTCCTGATCCATCTGCCGGCCCGGCTGTTCAGGGAGTTGCGGATCTTGAAAACCTTATTGCAGTGGGTGGTGAGTTCTGCTGTATCACCGGTCACCACAATGGTCCGGATGCCGTGAAGTTGACCGGTCCGGGACGGCCACAGCTTGATCTTGGCGATGAGGTTGAACAGCCTGGCCCGCTTCCGGTAAAACCGTTTTTTTACAGGACCGGCCTGTTTTTTTTCCGCTTTGTCTGCCATGTCATGCTGTAAAAATGGCGGAGAGTCCGGGAGTCGCACCCGGCTGCATGGATTTAGAGTCCATGTGATCCCGTCCGATCCACCCTCCGCTTTTCACATTACCCTTTTATTTTTGTCATATCAGGATCATACAGCGGCTTCAGGGAAACCGCTGCCGGATAGATCTTTCCAGCGATGTCAATCTCCCATCGGCCGTTTTTCACATACGCATCATCCACGGTTTCATCCGCTTCTATCATAAACAGTCCCACGGCACCCCCCAAAGTATATCCATAGGAACCCGACCGGACATAGCCGGCAGGCTTTCCATCCCGGAAGATCACTTCGGCATGATACAGCAGCGGGTCTGGATCCTTTACCAGCACCTGTGCCAGCCGCCGTTTCAACGGACCGGCAGCCTTTCTGGCGGCACAGGCATCTTTTCCGATGAACCCGCCCGGCTTGTCCAGCCTGACGGTAAATCCCAGCCCGGTTTCATAAGGGTCATCCGTGTTGTCCATGTCATGGCCGTAGTCCCGGTATCCTTTTTCCAGCCGCAGACTGCCCAGCGCCTTTAACCCGGCATGGGACAGGCTGAAATCCTTTCCCGCCGCCACCAGGGTATCATACACGTGTACGGCCTGTTCCGTAGGGATATACAGTTCATATCCCAGCTCTCCCACGTAGGTGATGCGCACACAAATTGCCCGGCCGTAACCGATGGCGATCTCCTGTGCATGTCGGAAGGGAAAGGCTGTATGGGACATATCCGTTTGCGTCACCGCTTGGAGCAGCGCCCGGGATTGTGGCCCCTGGATATTCACCTGGGCATATGCAGATGTCATGTCCGTGACAACGGCATGGGCATCTTCGGGAATATGTCTTTTCAGCCAGGTTTCAGCATGGCGGTGCATGGTGTCGGTCACCACCACCAGGAAGGTGTCTTTGCCCAGCTTTGTCACGGTGAGATCGGCTTCCAGTCTGCCGTCATGGTTCAGCCAAGGGGTGTAGGTAATCCGGTTGACAGGTCCGTCCACATCATTGGCACTGATATAATTGAGCACCCGGCCGCTGTCTTTTCCCTGCACCAGAAATTTGGACATGAATGACATGTCCATGAGAACCACATTTTCCCTGGCAGCTTTGTGTTCGTGTTCCCAGTTGGCAAACCAGGCATCTTTGCCCCAGGTATGGTTTTCAATAACCGGTTTTTCCCCTTTGAAGGCAAACCAGTCCGCGCCTTCCCATCCGCTGACATCCTTGAAATAGGCGCCCTGGTTTTTTAAGCGGTCATAGACGGCACTTTTTTTTGCCCCCCTGGCGGTTTTCATGGACTGGTAGGGATAGTGGCACTGGTAGACCATGCCGAGAGATTCCACGGTGCGGTGGCGCCGGTATTCGGGGTTGTTCTGGAAGGTATGCAGCCGGTCGATGTTAAAGCCTGTGATATCCGCATCCGGATCTCCGGTCATGATCCATTGGGCCATCATTTTGCCCAGGCCCGGGCCCATGATAATGCCCACCGAATTCAACCCGGCAGCCACAAAATAATTTTTCACCTCCGGGGCCTCTCCGATAATCGCCTGGAGATCCGGGGTAAAGCTTTCCGGACCGCAGAAAAATTTCTTGATTCCCAGCTCCCTGGTAACCGGCACCCGGGACATGGCTTTTTCCAGAAACGGTCCCATGCGGTCCCAGTCCGGTTCGATCTCACCAAAGGTAAAGGTCTCCGGGACCCGGCCGATTTTCCAGGGGGCACACACCGGTTCGAACAGCCCGATCATCAATCCCCCCACCTCTTCCCTGTAATACCCGTAATGGGAGGGATCCTCCAGCACGGGCATGTTTTTGGGGATATTGTCCAGCTCTTCGGTGATCAGGTAATAATGCTCCGCCGCCTGGTTGGGGATGTTGATGCCGTCCACCGCCCCGATCTGTCTGGCCCACATGCCGGCGCAGTTGACCACCACGTCCGCTGCGATATCCCCGTGGACGGTTGTGACACCCGCAACCGCACCATTCTTTTTTATCAGGCCGGTAACCGGCACCTTTTCCATGATTTTCACCCCGTTGTTCCGGGCGCCTTTTGCCAGTGCTATGGTGGCATCCACCGGATTGACCCGGCCATCCTCTTTGACATAAAATCCTGCCACAAGATCATCCACCCGGGCCAGGGGGAACAGCTCCTTGATCTCCTTTGGGGAAATTTCATGCACATCCACGCCGCAATATCGGTTGAACGCCGCCACCCTGCGGTATTCTTCCAGCCGGTCCCGGTTGGCGGCAGCTTCGATAAATCCCACAGGTGTGAACCCGGTGGACAATCCGGTTTCTTTTTCCAGCCGGGCATAGAGATCCCGGCCGTACAGCCGCATCTGTGTTGCGGTTTCCGACAAAGACCCGAACGTGACCATCAGCCCGGCTGCATGCCAGGTGGTGCCGCTGGTCAGTTCATCTTTTTCCAGGAGCACCACCTCTTTGCATCCCATCTGTCCCAGATGATAGGCAATGCTGCACCCGATAATCCCCCCGCCGATGATGACCACCCGGGCGTGTCCGGGCAGATCCATATGTGTGTTATTCATTCATTTTCCTTTTCAATGCCGAATATATTTATTGCTGTATTCCCATCTGTTTTTCGGTGTCCGCAACAATGGACCGGATTTTTTCCAGCACATCCGGTGGCAGCGGTTCCGGTTCATGGTGCGCAAGGATATGCCGCACTTTTTCCATGGCCCGTTCATACGCTGTCCTGGCGCCTGCCTTTTCCCAGGTTCCCCGTACTTTTCTATCTATCAGTTCCGGACGGGACTGGCCTCTCATATGGGTGAAGGTGTGTTTGTGCATGAGAAAATCACCGCCTGATCCTATCTCCTTGATGGGATCGATTGCCAGCGTCTCATCATTCACAGGAATCCCCTGGATGGTATGTTTGATCATACGCGCAAACTCACAATCCAAAACCAGCTGACCGTAATCAAAGGTGATGCCGCTTTCGAGCATCCCCGGACCGTAAATCATATTGGCACCTGCCAATGCGGGAATCAGTCCGGTGAGTGTCTTTTCATGGCCAGTCTGGGTATCTGATATCTTGCTGTCGCCCTACCCGCCTGCCACATAACTGGGCAGTGCATAGTATCTGGCCAGGCGTGCCACCGCCCCGGAAATCACCGCACATTCCGGTGTGCCCACACTGGCGGATGCCAGTTTCAGGTCCATGGCCGTGGTGGAGCTGCCGTAAATCACCGGCGTGCCTTTGCGGGTCAGCTGTGCCAGGGTAATACCGGAGAGCACTTCGGCGTTGTGGTTCACCAGGGTCCCGGCAAGGGTCACCGGGGCAGTGCCGCCGGCCATGGCCATGGACAGAATGTTGCACACCACATTGTTTTTAGCTGCCGCCATGATGATATCGCAGCAGTCGGAGATCAGTTTCAAGGGACTTACCGGACAGGTGGTGAACGATACAATGGGCCTTTTCTGAAAGGCTTTCACCCCGCCGGCAATGGCCTGTGCCATTTCAATGATCTTTTGCAGGAACCCGCCGTTGCCCGGACCAAAAGCGCAATGCTTGGATGTATTTGTCAAATAGGCTTCTGCGTTGTGCAACGGCACTGTTTGCTGGTCCACATCATGGGCACCCAGGGCTTTTTCACAAAAATCGATCTCATCCAGATAGTCGATAACCCTGGCAGAATCAACCAGGTCCTGTTTTTTGGGAACCCTGTTTTCTCCGGTGTAGGGATCATTCACCATGACCCCTTCACTGAAATTGGTAAAATGCACCCGGGTGCTTTCCAGAACAATATCATGCCTGGGATTTCTGCCGTACAGCACCACCTTGGAAGGTGCCGACCGAATGGCATCTTCCAGCACATGGGGGGGTATCCGGACATTTTTTGTATCCCGGTCTACTATGGCGCCCCCGTTTTCAAAACAATCCAGTGCAGCCTCATCTTCGACAAATACACCGGTCTCATTGAGAACCTCAAGGGTCCCGTAATGAATCTCTTCCAGGTCGTCATCTGTCAGGATATTGAGACTCAGTCCGGAGCTGCTTTGTCTTCCTGCGTGAAAATTGCGTTTCATAAGAGTGTCACCTCGCCACCGTGTTTGGAAATTATCCCCTCCTGCAAACAGCCATGAACCAGGAGAGGGGAATCAGCCTTCTCTTTCATAAAAAATATCTGTTATGCCTGCATGGACCATCTGGATATTTGCCATAAGCATGCCAGGTTTTCTATCTTTCTGTGCAGCGCTCTGGGGCCAGCCCCGCCCCTGGTGGTGCCCTGTGCCCGGCCCGAGATCTGCGGGGGCCTGTTTGCATAAGAACAATGAAAAGCAGCGACCCGCCTTCTGTCTGAAAACCATCCCGGCTTATTTTACCAGGCCCCCTCCGGATCTGACGGTCCGGTCACAGGACACCACAAGGGGCTCCCCATAGAAGCGCACCGTAATATAGCAAATATTCAGCAGACCATATTTATGCTTGACATGCCTACAAGACTTTTATAGATTTGTCAATCAAAAATTGTTCAACAATTTATCGGCAAAAACAAAAAAAGGGAAAAATCAATGGCCGTCAGTCTGGAAGATCAGGCATATGAAAAAATCAAGATTGCCATCGCCAAAGGGTATATCCAGAAGGGCAGCAAACTCAGGGAGGTATCGCTGGCAAACAGCCTCGGTATGAGCCGGGCCACTGTGAAAGGTGCCATCAAACGGCTGGTATTTGAAGGCCTGGCTGATTTTTCCCCCAACAAGGGAGCGTCGGTTGTCAATCCGTCCCTTGTAGAGATCAGGGCCTGTTTTCAGGTCCGGGTGCAGCTGGAAAAAATGGCGGTATCACTGGCGGCGGAGCACCTGGACGCAAAAGACGTCACCGCCCTTTACGACCTGGTCGAAAAGGAAAAAGATGTATTCACTGCCCGAAGGCTCGACCGGTATTATGAAATAAATGATGCCTTTCATTTTCTGATCGCAGATAAATCCGGCAACCGGGTCCTGGTTCATTATATCAGGGAACTGATTCAGAAAACCACGATTTACCTCATTTTGTGTGACCCGTTTTACCAGCTGCTGGAAGCAAACAACACCTCTCCTTTGGAACATGAAAAAATTGTTCACTGCCTGGAACAAAAAAACGGTGTGGCAGCGGAACAGGCCATGGCGCAGCACCTGACAAATACGGTAAACGGTATCGATGTTAACAGAATAACCCCTGATGATTATTTAACCGTCTGATCCATTTTCACCACACCCCATGAATGGCAAAGTATAGGAAGAACGGATTATGTTTGATCTCACCCCCAGAACCCGGGTCATGTCACTGGAACAGCTAAAAAAAATCCACCACCATGCACTGAAAATCCTCTGGGAAACCGGCATAAAGGTGGATGACCCCGGGGCCAGAAAATTATTTGAAAAAAACCTGGGAAAATCTGCACAAAATCACATTGTCCATATCCCGGAAAATATTGTTCAGTGGGCAGTAGATACGGCCCCGGCCCGCATTCAGGTATATGACCGCCAAAAACAGCCCTGCTTTGTTCTGAACGGCGGTGGAGACCAGGAAACGGTCTTCGGCATCGGTGTCACCAACCTGCAGTATCATGACCCGTTTACAAATGATATCCAGCCGTTTTTACGGCACCACATGGGCCTTGCCGCAGGCCTGGGCCATACCTTGAAACAGTTTGATGTTGTTTCAACCCCCGGGGTGATCCAGGACCTGCCCCCTGAAACAGCCGATACCCTGGGGGTCCTGGAAATGCTGGCCCATACCACAAAACCCCTGGTGATGCTCATATCCAACCCGGATTGCTTTGCAACCGCCCTGGACCTGTGTGAACATCTTACCCGGGATCTGTCTGATCATCCCTTTGTGATCCCTTATGTGAATCCCATCACCCCGCTGGTGTTAAACGCGGAAACCACCCAAAAAATGGACCTGTCCATTCAAAAAGGCCTGCCGTTTATCTTTTCCAACTATGGAATGTCCGGTGCCACCTGTCCCATCACCCCCGGGGGCACCCTGGCCCTGCTCACGGCGGAACTGCTGGCAGGACTGGTTTACAGCCAGCTCGTAAAACAAGGTGCGCCCGTCATTCTGGGCAGTCTGCCTGCCGCATTTGACATGAAACATGCCGGCAGTTTTTATTCCCCCCGGACCCTGGTGCTGAATCTGGCCTGCGCGGAAATGATGGCCTTTTACAAAATTCCCCACTGCGGCACATCCGGCAGCGGCAACGGCTGGGGCGCAGACCTGCTGGCCGCCACCACCCTGTGCATCAACCACCTCACCAGCTGCTCAGGCGCCGTGGGCATGGTCCCGTTTGTGGGGGGCAGCTTTGATTCCCTGGTTTTTTCCCCGGAACTGGTGGTGTATTCAGATGATCTCATTTACCAGTCCAGACAGTTTGCTGCCGGATTTTCCCTGGCAGATGACCATATCGGGTTTTCCGACATCAACACACTCGGACCGGGGGGAAACTTTCTGTTGTCTTCCCTGACCGGCCGGCATTTCAGGGAATCCCAGTTTTCAAGCACCATCTGGCCGTTTCTGTCCCTTGACAAATGGCGGAACAAGGGTGCCCCCACCGCCGCCGGCATGCTCCAAGACAAAACCTGTAATCTGCTGGCAAATCTTACCATTCCAGAGGACCATGACAATATCATGGCAAAAGGAGAAGCGTTTCTGGCATCAGTTTGAATCATTTTTGGAAAGACGATGTAGATGTGGACTGGATAGGACAAAAAGCTTGCGCGTTATGGGGAGCCCCTGGTGGTTTCCTGTGAACAGACCGTCAGATCCGGCGGGGGCCTGGTAAAATATGCCAGGATGTGGACTGTATATTTGCTATAGTTATGCACTTCCATGGGGAGCCCCTGTTGGTGTGCTGTGAACGGACCGTCAGATTCGGAGGGGGCCAGGTAGAATTTGCCGGGATGATGCCAAACAGAGGGCGGGTTGCCGCACTTCATTGTTCTTATGCAGACAGGCCCCCGCAGATCTCGGGCAGGGCACAGGACACCAACAGGGGCGGGGCCCGGGAAAGCGTGCTGCATAGGACAATCAAAAACCTGGCATGTCTATGGCAAATATCCAAATGTGGATTTTGGTTTTGATATTTGCCGGGATTAATGGTATGTGGCTGTACTGGCGAACCACATTACACCGATA
>DATFJY010000103.1:0-2037 GCA_035268905.1 Desulfotignum sp. | reverse complement strand
CGGGACGGGGACCGCATCGGCATGGTGGTGTTCGGCTCCCACGCCTTTACCCAGGTGCCGCTGACCCGGGACTACAACACCATTGCATTCATGCTGGACCATCTTACGATCGGGGCGGCCGGCCCCCGCACCGCCATCGGGGATGCCATCGGCATCTCGTTGAAACGGCTCAAAGACATCCCGTCCGAATCCAACATCATCATCCTGCTCACGGACGGGGAAAGCAATGCCGGTGAACTCACCTGGCAGGAGGCGGTGGAAATTGCAGCGGCCAGGCAAGTGAAGATCCACACCATTGCCGTGGGCACCAAGGGAGAGGCCCCGTTTCTGGTGGACGGCCTGTTCGGCAGACAATATGTGTACCGCAGGGTGGGGGTGGACCTCAAAGCCCTGGAAACCATTGCGCAGCAGAGCGGGGGCAGTTTTTTCAAGGCAGATGACACAGCATCCCTGGAAAAGATATACACCATGATCGACAGCATGGAAAAAACATCCCGGAAAACCCAGAAATGGGTGGAATACAAAGAACTGTTTCCCGGGTTTCTTACAGCCGGGCTTGGTTTTTTCCTGGTCCATCTGGTCCTGGCCAACACCCGGTTTCTGCGGATACCGTAACCGGATAGGGAGGAAAATCATGACATTTGCCGATCCGAAAATCCTGTTTTTCCTCTGGGCCCTGGTGCCTGCGGCCTGGCTCCTGGTCAGGGGCATGGTCCGGCGCAGGCGGATTCTGGCCCGGTTTGCCGATCCTGCCGTGCACCCTGACCTTTTGCCCGGGCATGACCCGAAATCCCGGTGGATCAAGGCCGGGCTCATTCTGGCGGCCCTGGCCCTGGCCGTGTTTGCCCTGGCCGGCCCGACCATGGGGTTCCGCTGGGAAAAGACCACGGCAAAAGGGGTGGACATCATGATCGCCCTGGACTGTTCCCGGAGCATGCTGGCCCAGGACATTGCCCCCAGCAGGCTGGAACGGGCCAAACGGGAGATCGTCGACCTGCTCAGGCTCATGAAATCGGACCGGGCAGGTCTTGTGGCCTTTGCCGGCCAGGCCGTGCTCCAGTGCCCTTTGACCATGGACCATGCCGCATTTCACATCTTTCTTAACGTACTGACCCCGGATTATCTGCCTGTGGGGGGCACCAACCTTCCGGCCGCCATCGCAGCCTGTTACAATGGATTTGAGGCAGATGCCGACACAGACAAGGCCATCATCCTGATCACGGACGGGGAAAATACGGCAGGGGATGTATCACAAATTGCCGAAAAAATGGCGGACAGCCGGATCAAGGTGTTCTGCATCGGGGTGGGGGATCCGGCAGGGGCCCCCGTCCCTGATCCTGACGGCGGGTTCACCAAGGATGCCCAGGGCAACATTGTCATGTCCCGGGTGGATGAAACAAGCCTCACAGAGATCGCCCGCCTGACAGGGGGCCGCTATGTAAGGTCCGTGGCCGGTGACATGGATCTGGACCGCATCTATACACAAGGCATCCGGGGCACCATGGAGCAGAAAACCCTGGAACAGGGCAAAAAGAAGGTGGGGGAACAGCGATTCCAGTGGTTCCTGTTTCCCTGTGTGCTGCTGCTGCTCATGGAACTGTGGCTGCCTGTGACCCGGCGCAGTAAGGCTGCGGGGCTGGCCGCGGCCTGGATGGTGTTCGCCCTTGGAACGGGGGGACCAATGCCGGCAAATGCCTTTACCAACCCGGTGGAGCAGGGGGTAACCGCCTATGAAGCCGGTGAATTTCAGCAGTCCCGGAACCTTTTCATCGATGCCCAGCTGGAAAACCCGGATGATCTGCGCCTGTACTACAATATCGGTGCAGCCGCCTACAAATCCGGATCTTTTGAAGAGGCGGAAAAAAACTTTGCCCAGGCAGCCCGGTCCGAGGACCGGGAATTGCGGCACAAGGCCCTGTTCAACCTGGCTAACACCCATTACCGCCAGGGCCGCCTGGATGAGGCCATCAAAGGATATGCATCCATCCTGGAGGCGTTCCCGGATGACCGGAAAGCCAAAGAAAACCTGGCATTTGT
>DATFJY010000102.1:0-13007 GCA_035268905.1 Desulfotignum sp. | reverse complement strand
AATGCATCATACAAAAAGGCGGGGACCATCAGATGTCTTCTGAATCCCATCAGGCTGAATTTGAAACCCATACCCTGGCCTGGTATAAAAAAATATTTGCACTTTCTTTTTCTTAAAACCGCTGTGTTTCTGACCGGTTGTAAAGCGTTCCTTTATACCCGGGCGTCTCGGCTGCAGCCCTCTTGGCTTCTGATATCTTCTTTCACATTTCTGCATCCTCTCCTGTCAATTGCCGGCGCAAAACCTCCAGGGCCATGGCTGCAAATATCTTCTTGTTTTTCCCCCTGTCGGCAAATGTAAACTGATACTGCCTGGCATCTGCCTTTTCCGGGCCTGCCAGACCGATACACACGGTCCCTACTTTTTTCTGTGTGGGGCCGCCGCCCGGGCCGGCAATGCCGGTGGTGGAAATTGCCCAGTCTGCCCCTGATACCTGTCTTGCCCCCCGGGCCATTTCCAGGGCAGTGTTTTCATGGACTGCCCCGCGGGATGCCAGGGTTTCAGGGGCCACCCCCAGCACCTTTATCTTGGCTGCGTTGGCATAGGTGACAGCAGACAAAAGAAAATAACCGGAACTGCCGGGCACTTCTGTGATCAAATGGGAAATCAGCCCGCCGGTGCACGATTCTGCAACCGCCAGGGTCTGTCCCCGCTGTTTTAACAGCCGTCCCACCTCGGCTTCCAGAGACAAACCGGTCAGAGACACCACTTTGCTGCCCAGCTGCCGAACCACCCAGTGCCCGGCTTTTTCAACATATGCCCGGGGATCATATTTTTCAGCCGCCAGTTTTTTTTCATCCGGGATAAAGCTGTCAAGCTGGTTACTGCTGTCAAAAAATTTCTGGTTTTCCGGACAACATCCGGTGGGATCAAAAACCAGTTTTACCTCGATGGTGGGAAAACTGGCCCGAAATCCCAGACGGATATAGGGAAACAGGGCATCAAATTCCTTGAGCAGTGCGCCCACCTGCGATTCAGGCAGCCCGAAGACGGTCAGCCGCCGGATCAGCAGGTTCACAGTGAGGTTAAATGCCTTAGTGATACGGGGCACCACCCGGGTTTCCATCATCTGTCTCATCTCCGAAGGCACCCCTGGCATACAGAAAAACTGGCATTGGTTCAATGCGAAGCAAAACCCCGGTGCTGTGCCGCAGGTGTTCATCAAAACATCTGCGTCTGCCGGCAGTATGGCCTGTTTTTCATTTTCCGGTGTCAGTACAAATCCCCGGCGGTCAAAGTATGTCTTCATGGTTTCATATGCCTCAGGGTGCAGCTTCAAGGGCTGGCCAGCGGCGCTGGCACAGGCCTGGGCGGTAATGTCATCGCTGGTGGGACCCAGGCCCCCTGTGACCATGCAGATGTCGGCCCGCCGGGAGATCTGCAAAATGGTTTCTTTCACGGCCGCTATATCATCTCCTCTGGCAGTGATCTGGGAAACCACAATGCCCAGCTGCTTGAGCCGGTCACATAAATACGCGCTGTTGGTATCGATCAGGTCCCCCAGCATCACCTCATCGCCGGTGGACAGAATTTCAGCAATCATGTCTCAAATCCTTTTGCAGGGTTTGGTTGAAAAACATGGCGTGGTTGGATGAAAAAAAAGCAGGGTTTTTACGAAATCGGGATCCGATTGCCAGCTGCTTTTTAAAGGTTTTGTCCAAAAACTGTTTGATTTGTCTTCTGTCCCACCCCTTTGGGTGGACAAAATTCAGGTACAGGGAAAGATCGCCATGATAAAATTCACTGGTTTCAAGGTGTTGTGCATCTTCACTGAATTTTGGCAGATTGAAAACCGCCAGATTCAGATAATCGATATATGCCTGGTGGTCCCGGGTGAAATCAAGGGTTTTCTGGGCAGATGCCGCATCTTCAAAAATGGTGCCGAACAAAAGGTATACATAGGTGAAAATGCCGGCCTGATGGAGATTTTGTAAAATCGCAGATGCCGTATCCAGGTCCGTTCCTTTGTGCATGTTGTCCAGCACAGACTGGTCTCCGGATTCCAGGCCCAGCTTGAGCATACCGCACCCACTGCGTTTGAGACGATGACAGAAATCCGGATCTGCCAGGTCTTTTTCAAACCGCACAAATCCATACCAGGTAAAGGGAATCTCTGTTTTTGATCCTGCCAAAGCCCGCAGAAAAGCCGGGGTCATGGCATTGTCGATAAAATGTATGGTGTCTGGGGAGAACCGGCGGTACAGTTCCAGGACATCTGCCAGTATCCGGGATGGCCGTCTGGAAAAGTAGTCACGGGTTTCCGCTTTTTCCGGACAGAAACGGCACTTGCGCCAGTAGCACCCGATGGTTCCCCGGAAAGGCAGTATCCTGGTTGGTGCAAGATAGGTATTTTTGGCTGCAAATCCGTAATCCGGGATATAATGGCGTTTGGTGGTATAAGGCTTTCCCAGAAGGTCCAGCAGCGGGATCTCTCCCTCCCCTGATATGATGTGGTCAATGAGCCCGGAAAACGGATTGCCGAACGCGGGCCGGCTCATCCAGGAAGAGATAAGGCCCCCGCCCATGACAATTTTTTTGTGCGCAAAATTGTGCCGGATCCAGCCGGCCAGGGCAAACCCCACAAGGGCCTGGTTGAGATAGCACAAAGAGATCCCCACCCAGGCGGATTCCCACCGGGAAAGCACCGGCCTGAGATTTTCTTCAAAATAGGGGTAAAACGGGTTGCTTTGGTGGGTGTCTGCACTTTTGCGCAGATCCCTGGTGTGCACACTGGACAGGTTTCGGTCTGCATAGTCACTGAGGGTCACCTTGAACCGTGTCTGGTCAACGGCCAGAGACAGCAGTTTGTTCAAATCATACACCCGCTGGTGGTAGCGGTCTTCATTGGTATACAGATCCGGGGTCTGCAGGTCGGAAAGAATGGCATCCCGGTTTTTAAGGGCCCTGGCTGACCAGGAATCTGTGGGGGTCAGTTCTTGTTGGACCAAAAACAGCAATCCGCCAATACTGGCATCCACCACCTGGCAGGCTATGCCATTTTCTGTCAATGCCCCGGCAAGACAGGCCACCCCTGCCGGTGGCTCACAGGGTTTTGTCACCGGCGGAAACAATAATAACATCAGGCTATGTTCCTTTTTACATCATTTATCAGGCCATGGTTGTATCATATTTGTAACCAATTGCACAAAAAAAATCCCCGTCCTGGCAGGGTGTGCACATGGAGAAGCCGGGCACAGGACACCACCAGGGGCGGGGTCCGGGACAGCGTGCTGCACAGAATGATCGAAAATCCGGCATGCTTATGGCAAATATCCAGGACGTGGCGTTCTATCTTGACCAACCTGAGATGAATGAATATAGTTGGTTTGTTTTTTGTATTCAAAGGAGAAGGCGCATGCGGTTTATTCTGATCCTGACAATGGCTTTTTTTCTGTGCATTCCCCCGGGCTCTGCACTCTCTGATCAACTGGTCATAGGCGGTTTTTCACAACTGACACCCGGCGATAACCTGCCGGATGCCTGGGAGCCGATGGTTTTTGACAACATTGACCGCCATACTGTGTATACGCTGATAAAAGACGATGGTGAAACGGTTATCAAGGCCCACAGCAGGAATGCGGCTTCCGGTATGATCTGTACCCTGCGGATAGATCCCCATGCATATCCAGTGATAAAGTGGCGCTGGAAAATCGATCATGTGCTGGAAAAAACAGATGTGACATCCAAAAAAGGGGATGACTATGCTGCCCGTATTTATGTGGCGTTTGCCTTTGATCCGGACACTGCAGGCTGGTGGGAGCGGACACGGCATAAAAGTGCTGCGCTTTTATCTCAAAAAGAGGTACCCGGCACAGCCATAAATTACATTTGGGCCAGAAGGGCATCTGTAGGTACCATTCTGCCCAATCCCTATGTCTCGGAATCGATGATGGTTGTGGTACAAAGCGGCAATGAAAAGGCCGGGCAGTGGATAAGCCAAGAGAGAAACATTGTGGAAGACTATAAAAAAGCTTTTGGCCGAACACCCCCGGAAATCATCGGTATCGGCATCATGACAGATACAGATGACACAGGCGAAGAGACAACAGGATACTATGGGCCTGTTACGCTTACAGGGCTTTCTGATTAAACATTTTCACACCATGGCATGGGATTGCAGGTACCAGGTGGCAATCCCGAAATAGATCACAACCCCGCCGACATCAGCCACAGATGTTACCAGTGGCGCACTGGCGGTTGCCGGATCCAGTTTTAACCGGATGAGCAGAAACGGCAGGGACATGCCCAGAAGGCTGCCGAAAACCACCACGCATACCATGGCCAGGGCCACGATCACGGCCACATCGATGCCCCCCCGGAAAATACCGATAACAGACACCGCAATTCCCATGCACAACCCGATACACAGCGCAATGGCGACCTCTTTTCCCATCAGGCGGAACCAGTCTTTCATCATGACATCCCCGATGGCCAACGCCCGCACCATCAGGGTGGCGGACTGGGCACCGGCATTGCCGCCGCTGCCGATGAGCAGGGGAAGAAAGAAGACCAGGGCCACGGTTGCCTGAATAGTGTCTTCATAATAGGCAATGCCGGCACCGGAAAAAATGTTCATGAAAACCAGGGCCAGAAGCCAGGGCAGCCGTTTTTGAATCAGCAGCCAGGGGCTGGCATCCCGCAGCCCGATATCCACCAGGTCTTCAGGCCCTGCCCCTGAGCTGATGGAACCCATCCGATGAAAGTCCTCAGTGGCCTCTTCTTCAATGACATCATGGACATCGTCAAAGGTGATAATCCCCACAAGGGCATCATTGCCATTGGTGACCGGCATGGCCAAAAGGTCATATTTGGCCATCATCCGGGCCACTGCTTCCTGGTCATCGTGAACATTGGCGTGAACAGGATCACGGCGCATGATTTTTGAAATTTTCACGGTGGGCCTGGCCAGGATAAGTTCCCGCAGAGATACCAGCCCCAGCAGCCGTCGCCGGGAATCAATGACATAAGAATAGTAAATGGTTTCCTTATCAGGGGCTTCCAGACGGAGCTTGTCAATGGCCTGGCGGGCGGTGAGATCAGGTGAAAGGGTAGCATATTCACTGGTCATCAAAGCCCCGGCAGTATCCTCCTCATAGGAACTGAGCTTGCGGATATCCTCCCGCTCGGTTTTGGCCAGCAGGCGCAGGAGAATCTCGCTGCTCTCCTCAGGCATCGACTGCAGCAGATCCACCCTGTCATCAGAGGACATCCGGGTGATTACCAGGGCCAGCACGTCATTGGAAAGCTCCCTGGCAATCTCCCGCTGGTCGTCATAATCCATGTGTACGAGGACATCAGCGCAGCAGGCCGGTGTCATCCGTGAAAACACCGATACCAGCAGCTCCATATCGTCAATTTCAGACAACCGGGCCGCAAAATCAGCAGGATGCTCTGTTTCACAAAGTGCGGCAAGCACCTTTTCATCAATGTGACCGGGTGCATCGCCCTTTCCGGGCACAAACAAATTATCCGGCAGTTTGAGGGGTTGGTTCACGGCCGTGCCTCCTTGTTTAAAGCCCGCCAGAAAGACAGGCAGGCAGGCCGGAGGTGCTGGCCTTGAAAAATGAAATCACGACATAGGGATTTTACACCGGAATGCCATGTTTTCCATACCTGTCGTTAACAGCGGGGTTTCATGAAAATGTTTTTTTTCACCAAAAATTACAGACATCGATAAGTGAGGACTACCACTTTCGTCATCCATTTTCATATCCTCGTCATAAAGCAGTTAACATCGGTTTTGCATATGATTGTCATGCAGTATATTTTCATATACATAAAATCATGTAATAGTACAGACAATGCCGTTATCTGTCAAACAAAATTCAAGGATACCCTGTTATCTTTTGGCAATGAAAATCGCCCGCACCGGGCCTGGATACCCTTCAATAGTTTTTTGCCGATCACAGGGATCCAGAAAATCCGCCAGAGATTCGGTCTGAATCCATTCTGTTCTGCGCTGTTCTGCTGCTGTTGTGGGGGAGACATCCACGCAGCGGACATCCTGAAAACCCGCCCGCATCAGCCAGGATTCCATTGCCTGAAGATCGGGAATAAAATAAACATTGCGCATTTTGGCATACCGTTTTTTGGGAAACAGGCACAGGTTTTTCCGTCCCTCCAGCACCAGGTTCTCCAGGACGATATACCCGGAAGGCATCAGGGTTTTGTGAATATCTTTGAGCATGTCCACCGGAGATTTGCGGTGGTAGAGAATGCCCATACAAAATACCAGGTCAAAATACCCATCCATTTCGGGCAGGTCTTCATGGGCCGCGGGCAGGCAGAATACGTTTTTCTGGTCCACAAACTTCTGGACAGCCAGGTACTGACAATAAAACGCGCTCTGGGGTTCAAGGCCAAGGACGAACAGAGGGTTTTGGGCTGCCATACGGAACATGTAGTATCCGTTGCTGGACCCGATATCCAGGATCCGCATGCCTGTCAGATCCGGCAGATGGGGGGCCACACGGTCCCATTTCATGTCTGACCGCCATTCCGCATCCACATGGATGCCAAACAGGTCAAAAGGCCCTTTGCGCCAGGGTGCCAGCTGTAACAGCCGTGCTTTTAGAAACAGTCGGTCCTGATGAGAGATGTCTGATGAAACCCCGGCCCTGACAGCCGGGGCATCAATATCTTTTCCAGAGGGCACAAAATCGGGGATCTGGTTGACGACCATTTTATACCGCTGAAAATTACCGGAGGCGTGGTCCAGAAACCGCCTTTTTTCTCTGACCAGATCAGCCAAAGCTTTATAATACGGCTTGGGCAAAACCTGTTTGTTTTGTTCCAAAAATGTTTCCATACCAATGTGAACTATTTTTGCAGGGTTCTTTATTGTTTGGCGGCAAATGCTGTCTCACAGGGGGCTTTCACCGCTATTATACCGCTGAAGTTGAACCATTTGAGCCAGACATCCCAAAAAGAAAATCCTGCCTGGTCCAGGCGCCGGAAGTGGGTTTCCAGGGTATCAGGAACCAGCACCTTTTCCAGGGCATCCCGTTTCTGGCTGATTTCCAGATCAGAATACCCGTTTTCCCGCTTGAACTGCCGGTAAAAATCCTGTTCAAGGGCGTTGCCGAATGCATCAGGATGGACCGTTTTCTCCATGAGCAGCAGGACACCGCCGGGCAGCATTCCTGAAAAGATCCGGCAGATGAGCCCATCCCGCCGTGTTGTATCCAGAAACTGCAGGGTCAAGTTGACCACTACCACCGATGCGTTTTCAATTTTGATATCCGCCATGGATCCGCAGACCAGGTTTATTGCACTGCCGGCGCTATTTTGCTGCAGCCGCTGCCGGTATTTCTCCAGCATGGGCCAGGAGGTGTCCACCCCCACCATGGTGAATCCCCGGTGCTGGAACTGCTCACAGATCAGGTGTCCCAGGTTGCCGTGGGAGCAGCCCAGATCATACATGCGGGTTCCTGCCTGATAAAACCGGGAGGCCAGCCGGGCCTGGCGGTAAATGCTTTCCCTGTAAAGGGGAACCGAGCGCACCAGCATGTCGTCAAACACGTCTGCTACTTCCCGGTTAAAGGCAAACGGTTTGATCCAATGTTGTTTTCTGGCAAAGACCCTGTCACGCCCCATGAAATTATCCTTTAAAAAATTTGCACAAGTCTTATATCTGATTTGACGGGTTAGTGCAAGGTGGCTGTAGCATCTGCCTTTCATTAGCCCTTGACTATCTTTGTTTCATAATGGTATCTACTGAACAAACAGGATAAACTCCGGAGGAGGTATTTATATGGAAGTACTGGGCATTGATGTCGGGTTTGGATTTACAAAAGCCTATAACGGCAAAAACGCCGTTATTTTCAAATCCCTTATGGGGGATGCAGCCGATATCCAGTTTCAATCCTCTCTGGGAGATACCGCTTCCACATCAAAACTGCATATCACCCTTGAAGACAAAGCCTATTTTCTCGGGACGTATGCGGAACAGCAGTCCAATATCCCGGAATTTACCCTGGACCAGGAAAAACTGGTGGAAAATTATGTCAAAATCCTTGCCATTGCTGCAGCAGGCATCTGTACCGACACAACCGGTCCCGTAAATGTGGTCACAGGACTGCCTGTGGGATATCTGCGCCGGGATTCCAAACGGTTGAAGGAGATGATCCAGGGGGTACATGAGATCATCTATCACAACCAGAACGGTGCAGATGTTACCCGGCGTATCCATATTGACAAGATCCATGTCATCCCCCAGCCCATCGGCTCTATTTTCAATCTGATTTTTGATGAATACGGCAAGATCAAAAACAAAGAGCTGGCAGTCCAGAAACTGGGGGTGGTGGATATTGGATTCAAAACCACGGATTTTTCCATATTCGACCATCTCCAATACATTGAACGCGGATCGTCCACCATGGAAACAGGGATCTCCAAATGCTTTTCCGCCATTGCCAACAAGCTGCGCCAGGAAAGCAATATCAGTATTGAACTCTACCGGATTTTCAAGTTCATGGAAACCGGCATGATCAAGATCAGGGGCAAGGAATACAATATCACCAACCTGAAAAAACGGGTATTTACCCATGCAGCATCAGCCATTGCAGCAGACCTGAACCGGTTATGGGAAAATGACTGGGATATCGATTCCATCATTCTGTCCGGCGGGGGCAGTATTGAGCTGGCAGATTATCTGATTCCCAATATTGAAGGAAACGTAATCCCCATCCCCAGAGATATAGATGCCAGGTTCAACAATGTACAAGGGTACTGCAAGTTCGGGCAATACAAATGGAATGCAGCAAAAAACACCCCCAAAGCAGCGGACAACCCAGGGCCCTCCGCCACAAAAAAAAACAATGAAAAAGACAATGAAACAGCAGCATCCCCCCGGACTGATGCTGATCCGGAAAGGGCAGACAAATCCGGCAAAGGCCTTGCCTGGCTCCGGCGATAACTGTTGGGAGAACACATGTCCCCCCAGGAAATAACCCGGCTTTTGTCTCTGCTGGCAGACGGCCGCATCAGTGTGGCAGAGGCCCAGAAACAGCTCACCTGGCCGGCGTTTGAATCCATCGGGTTTGCCCACATCGACCATCACCGGACCCTGAGAAAAGGGTTCCCGGAAGTTATCTTTGGTCAGGGAAAAACCCGGGAACAGATCATCGGGATCCTGGAAAAAATGACAGCCAGAGAAAACGTCATTCTTGTCACCCGCATAGGCCCTTCCACGGCAGAAGCTGTGCTTGCACGGTTTGCATCGGCCCGGTACCATGCAGATGCCAGGCTGCTGTGCATCCAGAAAAAAGCACCGGAAATCACCGGATTCGGAACCGTTCTTATCATATCCGCCGGCACCTCGGATATCCCTGTGGCACAAGAAGCTGCCCTGACAGCACAAGCCATGGGCAACCGGGTGGAAACCCTGTTTGATGTGGGGGTTGCAGGCATTCACCGCCTATTTGCCCACCAGCAGATGATCCTGGATGCCAGTGTGATCGTTGTGGCTGCCGGCATGGAAGGTGCCCTGCCCTCGGTGGTGGGGGGAATGGTGGGTGCCCCTGTCATTGCCGTTCCCACCAGCATCGGATACGGCACAAGCTTCGGGGGGATGACTGCACTTTTGGGGATGCTGAATTCATGTGCATCCAATATCGCAGTGGTAAACATTGACAACGGATTCGGGGCCGGATACATGGCCTCTGCCATCAACCATGTGGCACAGAAAAAAACCTGAAATATAAGCCCGGTTCAACGATTTCAAAAATTATGGCCATGCCATAAGCGGGTTGCCAAATTTATTATCACCGCCCCGCATTTTTTTCTTGACACCTAAAAAATTTATATATAATAAATAAACTTTAAAGAAAGTGAATATATTATGATACCCGATTTTTTGACCATACTGCTAGTCCTCATTATTATCGTGGAGGTGATTATTGACACCTCCGTACGAAGGGGCTCCTAGTGGCATAACCCAAGTTTCACGTTAAAAGCCGTTATCAGCCCCGAGGGGCAGATAACGGCTTTTTTGCTTTTAAGGCATTTCAAGGAGATGGATATGAGAAGCCACATTGCTACAAAAGGGGTGGAACGTGCCCCGCACCGGAGTCTGATGAAGGCTTTGGGCTATACAGACAGGGAAATCAGCCAGCCGCTCATCGGTATTGCCAATTCTGCCAATGAACTCATTCCCGGCCACATGCACCTGAACACACTGGTTGCGGCCGTGAAAACCGGCATCAGCATGGCCGGGGGCACGCCCATGGAATTTTCCACCATCGGGGTGTGTGACGGCATTGCCATGAACCATGCGGGCATGCATTATTCTCTGGCGTCCAGAGAACTGATTGCCGATTCCATTGAAGTGACGGCCATGGCCCATCCCTTTGATGCCATTGTCATGGTACCCAACTGTGACAAGATCGTCCCCGGCATGCTCATGGCGGCGGCCCGGCTCAATATTCCGGCCATTTTCATCAGCGGCGGCCCCATGCTGGCCGGCCGCAACCCTGTTGACCAGACACAGAAAATCGATCTGGTATCGGTTTTTGAAGCAGTGGGGGCTGTGCGGGCCGGCCGTATGGATGAAACCGATCTGGCTGCTGTGGAAGACTGTGCCTGCCCCACCTGCGGGTCATGCGCCGGCATGTTCACGGCCAACTCCATGAACTGCCTCACCGAGGCCATCGGCATGGCCCTGCCCGGCAACGGCACCATCCCGGCCCCCATGTCCAAACGCATCCGCCTGGCCAAACAAACCGGCATCCAGATCATGGCGCTGCTGGAAAAAAAAATCCCCCCGGACAAAATCATGACCCCCAGGGCATTCATGAACGCCCTGGCCGTGGACATGGCCCTGGGTTGCTCCACCAATACCGTGCTGCACCTTGCCGCCATTGCCCATGAGGCAGGCGTTCCCCTGGATCTGTCCATCATCAACCAGGTCAGTGAAAAAACCCCGCATATCTGTTCCCTGAGCCCGGGGGGGCCGGACCATATCCAGGATCTGGACCAGGCAGGGGGTATCCAGTCAGTGATGAAGGCGCTGGCAGATCACCAGCTGATTGACGGCTCCTGTCTCACGGCCACCGGATGCCCGGTTGCTGAAAACCTTGCTGCGATAAGGGTTTTGGATCCGGCAGTGATCCGGCCTGTGGCTGATCCCTACCATACCCGGGGCGGTCTGGCCGTTCTTTTCGGCAACCTGGCACCGGAAGGGTGTGTGGTCAAGCAGTCCGCTGTGGTAGAACAGATGCTGGTACACCAAGGACCGGCCCGGGTGTTTGACTCGGAAGAAGATGCCACTGCCGCTATTTTAGGGGGAAAAATCAATCCCAAAGATGTGGTGGTGATCCGGTATGAAGGTCCATCCGGCGGACCCGGCATGCGGGAGATGCTCACCCCGACCTCCGCCATTGCCGGCATGGGCCTGGGGGCCTCCTGTGCTTTGATCACAGACGGCCGGTTTTCCGGCGGCACCAAAGGGGCCTGCATCGGCCATGTGTCTCCGGAAGCTGCCGCAGGGAGTCCCCTGGCAGTGGTGATGGAAAATGACATCATAAAAATTGACATCCCGGCCAAAAGCATTACGCTGATGGTTGACAAAGACCAAATCCAAGAACGGTTGGCCCGGTGGGTCAAACCGGAACCAAAAATCACAAAAGGCTATATGGCCCGGTATGCCCGGCAGGTGTCGTCCGCCGGACAGGGCGCCATTATTCAATAATACCCATGCCCTGAAGGGCACAACAATACATTAAAGCCATTAGCTGTTGGCTGAGGATTGATGGCTTTGATATAAATGAAACAGGAGACAAAAATGAAACTGACAGGGGCCCAGATTCTGGTTAAAATGATTAAAGCCCAGGGGGTTGACACCATATTTGGATATCCCGGCGGGGCCACCATCGATATCCATGATGAGGTTGTCCGCCATGATGATTTGCGCCATATCCTTGTGCGCCACGAGCAGGGGGCGGTGCATGCGGCGGACGGCTATGCCAGGGCACACAAAACCACAGGGGTTGCCCTGGTCACCTCCGGGCCGGGTGCCACCAACACCGTTACCGGCATTGCATCGGCCCATGCAGATTCCATTCCCATGGTGGTATTCTGCGGACAGGTGCCCACCGGGCTCATCGGCAATGATGCGTTCCAGGAGGTGGATATTGTGGGTATCACCCGGCCCTGCACCAAACACAACTATCTGGTCAAAGACCCGGACAAACTGGCGACCACCATCCAGGAAGCGTTTTACATTGCCCGTTCCGGCAGGCCCGGCCCGGTGCTGGTGGACCTGCCCAAAGACATTCTCCAGGCGCAGATCGATTTTCAGATACCCGAAGAAACCCGCCTGCGGTCCTACAAACCCAACTATACCCCCAACAAGAAACAAATCGCCAAGGTGGTGCAGATGGTCAAAGATGCCAAAAGGCCGGTGATCTTTGCCGGCGGCGGCGTGATTGCATCACGGGCCTCAGAAGAGGTCACCCGGCTGGCACAAATGGCCCGCATCCCGGTGACCACCTCCCTTATGGGAATGGGGGCATTTCCCGGTACTGATCCCTTGTGGCTGGGCATGCTGGGCATGCACGGCACGTTCCGGGCCAATATGAGCATAGGCCACTGCGATCTGATCATAGCTGTGGGGGTACGGTTTGATGACCGGGTCACGGGAAACATCAGCAAATTTGCCCCCCATGCCAAGATCATACAGATCGATATCGATCCCACCTCTATCCACAAAAACATTCCGGTGCAGTGCCCCATTGTAGGGGACTGCAAAACCACGCTGGAGCATATACTGGCCCTCATGGAAAAACAACATTCTGCAGAATTGACGGTGGAGCGGGACCAGTGGCTGGACCAGATTGACCAGTGGAAACAGACCACCCCCCTCAAGTACGACCAGAAGGCAGATGTCATCAAACCCCAGTTTGTGGTGGAAAAGCTGTGGGAGATAACCAAAGGCCAGGCCATCATCACCACAGAGGTGGGCCAGAACCAGATGTGGGCAGCCCAGTACTACCATTTTGACCGTCCCA
>DATFJY010000101.1:0-3596 GCA_035268905.1 Desulfotignum sp. | reverse complement strand
ATACTCCGGGAAGAAAATTGGTTGTTCTGTTGTACATGCATTACGCCTCCTGGCGGCATCTTCGGGTGGCACAGGATCTGCAGTGATCCTGTGGACTATAACAGTCGAAAATGCCGCCCCCATGTTATACGGCAAAGGGTTGAATCTTGTAAAGCCCTGATCAGCAATTGAACCGGTAACGGATTCCCGCACAGGGTTGACTTTTAACTGAGAATCTGTGCAAATACACCCATTTTTGACACACATTTTGTACACTCATGACAAAAGAGGAATACCCCTTGACGATTATCAAACTGTTTTTGACTGCATTTTTCTGGGGCGGCACCTTTATTGCCGGAAAAATAATTGCCGGAGAGGTAGCGCCCCAGTGCGCGGCTTTTTTGCGGTTTGCCATTGCCTCATTTTTTCTGGTAATCCTCACCTTGCGCCTGGAAGGCAGGCTGCCGCGCATAAAACCGGCCCAGGTGTTCTGGATTCTGCTCTCCGGTCTGACCGGGATATTTGCCTATAACCTTTTCTTTTTCACCGGCCTTACCCATATCAATGCCAACCGGGCCTCCCTGATCATTGCCACCAACCCGATCTTCATCAGCCTGTTTGCCGCCCTTTTGTTCAAAGAATCCTTGACTCCCGGTAAAATACTGGGCCTGCTCCTGTCAGTCACCGGTGCTGTTACCGTGATTTCCAACGGACAGCTGTCCGGTCTTTTCCACAGCGGTATCGGTCCGGGGGAGCTGGCAATCCTGGGATGCGTGCTGTCCTGGGTGTCTTATTCGCTTCTGGGAAAGCAGGTGATGAAAACCCTTTCTCCGGTGGCGGCTGTGTGTTATGCCTCTGTGGCCGGCACGGTGATGCTGTTTTTCCCCGCCCTTTCCAAAGGACTGTTCCAGGCTGTCCCATTGTACACAGTGGAAAACTGGTGGGCCCTGTTTTATCTGGGCTTTTTCGGCACGGTTCTGGGCTTTTTCTGGTATTATCAGGGTATCCAGAAGATCGGCCCCTCAAAAGCCGGTGTTTTCATCAATTTTGTTCCGGTGAGCGCCATTGTTCTCTCTTTTTTGATCCTGGACGAACCCCTTACCCCGGCACTTGTTGCGGGAGCCGCACTGGTTTTTTCCGGAATCTATCTGACCACCCGGCCGGACAGGGCACTGGCTGCTCCGTCCACCTGACAACCACCTGGAGACACCCCAATGTTCACATGCGCCATGGTAAAAACACCTTGTAAAAACATGGTCAACGGCATCAGCCATGCCAAAATGGGAAAACCGGATTATGATCTGGCCAAAAAACAGCACCAAACCTATATACGGGCGCTGGAAGCCTGCGGCCTGGCGGTCGTTGTCCTTGATCCGGATGAGGCCTTTCCTGATTCCACCTTTATTGAAGATACCTGCCTTGTCACCGGCCGCTGCACCGTGATCACGCGGCCGGGTGCTGCGTCCAGACAAGGGGAAACCACTGCGGTCAAACAGGCCATGGAACGCTTTGACAAACCCATGGCCGCTATCCAGGCACCGGGTACCCTGGACGCCGGAGATGTGATGATGGTACAGGAGCATTTTTATGTGGGACTTTCCGACCGGACCAACGCAGAAGGGGCAAAACAGCTGGAAACAATCCTGACACCCCATGGATACACCGTATCCTTCATCAGGCTCAGGTCTGTGCTCCATCTGAAAACCGGGATTTCCTATCTGGAAAACAATTGCCTGCTGGCCTGGGGGGAATTTCTCACCAAACCGGAACTGGCCGGCTTCACTGTTCTGCCTGTGGATGATGCAGAAGCCTATGCTGCCAATTGTGTATGGATCAATGACCGGGTACTGGTGCCGGAGGGATTTGCAAAAACCAGGGATATGATCGAAAACCAGGGATATGACACCATTGCCGTGGATGTATCTGAATTCAGAAAACTGGACGGGGGGCTCAGCTGCCTGTCTCTGCGATTTTGATTTTGGCGCCCTTTTGGGACGGATTATCCGGGGACCGGAACAATCCGCACAAAAAAAATGCCGGAGCCGCCCTGTGATCTTTTACAGGGCCGGTTCCGGCATTCAGGCAGAAACCAGACAGTTACAGCAGGTGCTGCAATGGTCCGGCAGATGCCATATGCGCAAAAATGCTAGTCTTCTTCAACAACGATGGCGTCTTCTTCGCACACTTCCACGCAGCTCTCACATCCCATGCACTCTTCCGCATTGACGGGAACTGATTTTTCGTTTTCCATTTCAAATACTTCCACAGGACAAACGTCCACACATTCTTCACAACCAACGCATTTTGATTCGTCAACAATTGGGGTAAATGCCATTTTTACAGCCTCCTAAAAAAAATTAACATCATTCGATTATAAACCCATTTTTATATCAATTTTGGTCTAACTGATGTAAAAAACGCTTTTATAACATCTTCTTTGGTAAAATCAAGCTTTTTTATGCTTTTACCGCCACCCGGCAGACCACAAGGTTCGGACCGGGCAGCCCGGTGTGTTTTTCCAGGTCTGCACCCGAAAAAATTCCCACCTGGATGCGGGCATAGACCCTGCATCCATCTGTTGCCTGCACCAGGCCTTTCAACGCTGGGGCCTGCTTTTTTGGATATGACGGTGTCACTACCTGTTCCAGCATACCCAAAAAATGGTTTTGCCATTCCTTCTTGCGCGCACACCCATCTTCATGCACTTTTATACAATCAATGTCAAGGGCATTTATGGCCTGGGTGGAGATTGTTGCAAGGTGGTCAAAAACCGCGCTGCTGGTGGTAATCAGCAGCAGTGGCCGGCCATTTGCAAACATTTTTTCTTCTTTTGCACAGGCAGCCCAGGCCCGGATGCGCGCTTGGGTCATGGCCTCACCCGGATCCCGGAAGGAGAACAGCCCTGTTTTTGGCAACGCTGCACCCAGTTCCCCTTTTTCCCCTTTCAGTTCAGAAAACACAGCTGCCTGTTTTAACTCCAGACCGGCAATTTCCGCATCGATTGCGGCATTGTGGGCATCCGTGAGCTGGGCAATCTTTAAAAACAGCAGGGGATCAGCAGGTGCTGCTGCCCGGGTCGGCAGGGGTCCGGCATCCTGCTGCCGGATTCTTGCCAGCAGTTCAGACTGGATGGCACCGGGTTGGGCATCATCAACAAAACAGGGACCTTCTTGGGCCAGGGTCTTCAGATTCCTCTGGTTGCCCTTGTGCAGGGCCGCCCAGTCCAGCCAGGCCGCAACCTCGGATTCTACCTGTTTGAGGCGGGTATTTGATGTGAACACCGGCATTGCCACCCCTTTTTTGACCCAAAAATCCATGGGGCTGGTTTCTGAGAAACCTGCTGCCAGGGGCAGGTATTGAAAGTATGGAAAAACCGTTGTCAACGCCCTGCACTGATTCTTATCCACGTGGGAAAAGGGAAAAAACACCATATCCATCATCTGGCACCAACCTTTGTATCATGCACCGGAACACCCATGGCAGCCAGCGTATCCCGTATCACATCCGCGGTTTTCCAGTCCCGGTTCTGTCTGGCAGCCTGCCGTTTTGCCAGAAGATCTTTCACCGCTTTGGAATATTCCATTTTTTGGCCGAACCCACATACCTGTAAAATACTG
>DATFJY010000100.1:0-3322 GCA_035268905.1 Desulfotignum sp. | reverse complement strand
GAACATAGTCGCTAAACTGATGGCCCTGGTAAGGCGTTTGCGCCTCGACAACACCATCTGGGAGATCGACAAGAATATCGTATTCCTGGACTACCTGGGTTGGATCATTGAAATTCCATCCCGCTTTTTGCAGCTGCTTGTCAATCAGCTCCGCTCTTGTGTCTTTCTCTGTTTTCATGGCAGACAGTTTGGAATTAAATTGCCTTTTCCAGGGATTTTGTTGATGTAGAAAAATGTCATGCCTGGTCCTGAATGATTATTATGATAACCGCCATATTCCCGGTCTCTTTATCTGTCAACAACCAGTATCAAGATCTCAATATCGTTTAATCACTGTAAAATCAACCCAATATAGCGAATCTGCATAATTTTACCCTTTTGCCTGATCAAATTCTGGTTTTCCATTCACACTTCTCTATACAAATCCTCCTGTCAAACTGCGGACTATGTCAAAAATAGAAGCCCCCCGATGCCGAATATCTAACGCCCGGACTATTATTAAAAATCCGGCGGGTTACAATTAAAGCCAAGATGTTGTGCAGGGATAATGTCAAGCTGTTCTGATACTTCCTGACTTGAGCGGACTTTCATGCATCCACATCCACATTGTTTTTCTTCTTCCGTATGAAAACCTGGCATGCTTATGGCAAAGATCCCGCCGGAAAATTTAAGACTTGACCGGTGTACATTCTTTTGGTACATTTTTTTCAAGAGTGATGATGGAAATTCCTTTGGTGACGGGCCTTTCAAGGGTTCAAGCAGGATTCGGGGCATATCCCTGCGTCGCTACCAGAATTTACAATGCCCCTCTTGTTTTTAAGAGGGGCTTTTTTATTTGCAGTCAGGGGGTCTTATGCCAGGTGAATACGAAATCTTTGTCCAGGACCATTTTGCCGCCTCCCACGCACTCCGGGGGTATGACGGGAATTGTGCCGACCTCCACGGCCACAACTGGACGGTTGAAGCCCATGTCCGGTGTACAAAACTCAACCGGCTGGGTATCGGCATCGATTTCAGGGATGTAAAAAAAGTGCTCGGGGATGTGCTGGGCAAGCTGAACCACACCAGGCTCAATGATGTGGTGGAGTTCGGCAATATAAACCCCACCTCGGAAAACCTTGCCAAGTTTCTGTACAAGGAGCTGGGCAGAAGGCTTAACACCGATCATATCCGTGTTGCCCTTGTCAGGGTTTATGAAAGCCCCGGCTGCGGGGCTGCCTACAGAGAAGTATAGCCCCTGCCCGAATTACCCGCTGTCAGACTGCAGCGTTGGGATTGGATTCTGCGATTTCCCTTTCATGGATGCCCATGAGGTACAGCAGGCCGTCCAGCCCCATGGTGGAAATGGTGTTGTCCGCTTTTTTCCGGACCACAGGCTTGGCATTGAACGCCACCCCGAGTCCGGCAATGGAAATCATGGGCAGGTCATTGGCGCCGTCCCCGACCGCAATGGTCTGTTCAATGGAAAGGTTTTCTTTTTGGGCAATCTGCCGCAACAGGCCGGCCTTTTTTTCCCCGTCCACGATCTCCCCTTTTACCCGGCCGGTTACCCTGCTGTCCTGCATATCCAGTTCATTGGCATACACATAGTCAAATCCCAGTCTGGTGCGCAGATATTCTCCCACAAATGTAAATCCACCGGACAAAATTCCCAGCTTATACCCCAGGCGTTTGAGGGTGGCGGTAACCAGTTCCGCCCCTTCGGTCAGGGGCAGGGTATGGGTGATTTTTTCCAGATCTTTCTGGTGTAGCCCTTTCAACAGGGCCACCCGCCGGCGAAAACTCTCCTTGAAATCCATCTCTCCCTGCATGGCCCGCCGGGTTATTTCTTCCACCTGCGGGCCTACACCGGCACTCTTTGCCAGCTCCACAATCACTTCCGCCTGGATCAAGGTGGAGTCCATATCAAACACCACCAGTTTGCGGTTTTTCTGATAGATATTGTCCACATGAAATGAGATATCAATGCCTGCGGTCCGGGAAATTTCCATGAACCTGCCCCGCATCTGCCTGATATTCTTCGGGGTGCCGGAAACGGAAAACTGGATACTGGCCCTGGGTTTGGGCTGGGGATTCTGCAGGGAAATCCGCCCGGTGAGACGGGTGATATAATCGATATTCAGGTTATTTTCCGCACATACCGATGCAATGGCAGCTATCTGCCGGGCATTCACAGCCCTGCCCAGAATGGTTATGATTCTTCGTTCCCTGCCCTTAGCCAGGACCCATTTTTCATAACTGTCCGGATCCACCGGCGTGATGTCCACATGCAGGCCCAGCTTATAGCCTTCAAACAACATGTCCTTGAAAATTTCGGAAAAATCCTTTGCACAGGGAATGTCGGCCAGAATGCCCAGGGATATATGTTCATGGATAACCGACTGGCCGATATCCAGTATCCGGACATCATACCGTGCCAGAATACACATGAAACAGGCATCCAGACCTGTTCTGTCCCTGCCGGTGATGTTGATGAGGACGATGTCTCCCATAATTTTTTTCCTTTTGCCTGACCGGTAAACTTTTGTATATATCCCTGCCCCATGCGGATGGCAGAAAAAATTCAGCCGATATCCATGGCCGCCACCATCTGTACCAGACCTTCTCTGGTATTGAGACCGGGATCATCCAGTACCTGTTCAAACAGCTGCTGCTTGATCCTCCCCACTTTTGGACCGGGTTCCAGTCCGGTGATATCCATGATGTCACGGCCGGTGATTTCCAGGTCATCAAGATCAAACGCGGTCTGCCGGGCCATCTCATCTGTGACTTTTTTTACCCGGATACGGATATCAGACAGGGTATAGGGGGATTTGGCAAGGTTTGCCTTTTTGTCAGCAATGCGCAGGCGCATGAAGTCGTGAAAATCCAAGTTGTTTGCAGCCAGAAACGCCAGCAGCCGCCGCACAGATTTGGGACCGGTTTTTTGTGCCAAAGGCCGCATATGGCTTGCCACAAGGGCCATGATATAGGCTTTTTCAGCAGTGGAAAACCGCAGCCGGTCCAGGTCTGCTTCCAGGGTTTTGGTATGGTGTTCATGGCCGGCAAAGGTGATCCGGCCCTCTTTGATGCCCCGGGCATCCTTCTTGCCGGTATCATGCAGGTATCCGGCCAGGCGGAGCAGCGGCTGCCGGGCCGGCAGGGCATCCCCCACCAAAAGGCAGTGGTCGAAAACGGTTTCCCCGTGGAAAGGACCGCCATCCAGGCCGAAACACCTGTCCAGGCTGGGCAGCACTGCTGACAAAAGCCCTGTGGTGTGCAGGAGTGCGAAAAAAAAAGATGGGGTCTGCATGGCCATGGCCTTGACAAGTTCTCTGCGGAT
>DATFJY010000099.1:0-9746 GCA_035268905.1 Desulfotignum sp. | reverse complement strand
TTCATCTGCAAAAATATCACGGTCAGGCAGCCGCTCAATATGCAACAGTGTAATGTCAAAATCACGGCAGCCTTTGACGATATCTGCCACATATTCAACCGCCCGTTTTGAATTTTCAGATCCGTCGATTGCCACCAAAATTTTATTGGTATCCATAAGAACCTCCCGGAAAACCCTTTCTTTTTTTATGCGATTATTTACCACACACCTGAACAAAAACATTCCACAGCAAGTGTTGTATCAATCACTGTTTTTTACCCCATTTTTTCAGACAGGGCCGCAGGTCGCTTAAAAATTCATCTACGGTTTCATAGTAGACACTGGCGCCGGCAGAAAAGTGCATCAAAACCCAGTTCAGCTCTTTGGGAATATAGGGAAAAATCTTATGCAGATTGGCCAGCCGATTTTTAAACACCAGCAGAAAATCTTTTGGTTCGATATCCGGGGCTTTGTTTTCATCACCAAAGAGACTGATGATATCATTCCGGGAATAGAATCCTTTGCCAACAATGTACAAAAGCAGGCCGCCAAGGCCGAAAACATCCAGGCCAAACGGATTTTCATGAAAATCAAAGGTATAATCAAAATCGATCCACACATAATCACCGGTCTGGGTTTCCCGCCACAGGTGGTCACGCCTGATATCTCCGTGTTTTTCCCCGTTGGCATGTAAATATGCAATTGCTTCACAAGCGCCGATAAATTTTTCCAGAATCTTCGGCAGATACGTGAAAAAATAGGTCTTGTGATCCACATCCAGCTTGTATATCCAATTATCCAGCCGTTTGCCCATCACAACATCCAGCACACGTATGGTATTACCCTTTTCATCCTCTGCCGAAAACCCCTGCATAAAACGGGAATCCCCCCGCACCAGGCCAAGAATACGGGCTTCTTTGCGTGGACTGCGGTAACATGTAACTTTGATATCTCCCATCTGAAGGATAAATTTTTCATAAAACACCAGTTTGAGCAGGCGGCGCTCTCCAGATTCAAGATGTCTGCATCTTTTGACCCAGTATTTCGGGTCTTCCACCCCGTAACTTCTCTCCACTTCATCGCGCAAAACCAGATAATGTCCGTCTCCAAAAACAAGCACATCTCCGCCGGTAATCCGCATGAAATCGGAGGTATCCGTATACACCTTTCCCTGTCTGCCCATGTATGGATCTGATTGAAAACGGTCCAGGATCTGCTTTACGGTTTCGGACATGTCTGCCTCCATACTCATTCGATTTTTTTGCCGGCGGTTTTCGCAATCTTGTCCCGGATCCAGTCAGCCAGGACCTTTTTGGCCACACTGCCGGTGTCCTTTCGGATCAGGTAAAGTGACAGTTCCGCACGGGCCATGGTTTTGTGCCCGCCGGCGGAACCGTATTGTGAGAAGGCTTCTTTGGCGGTATTGCCCGCCCCTTTGCGCAGGCCGTCATTTCTGAGAATAACGATCAGTTTTCGGTCCATGACCCCGGAAACAATAGACCAATTAACCCCGACAATGGTCAGGAAAAAATCCGCCACCATCACCAGTTCATCCGGCTTGGAAATCTTTCCGGCATGGTAGAACACCCGGTTGTTTTTCACCTGCCTTTTTTTGATGGCATTCCCCAGAAAATCAAGGTCTTCGTCGGTGAAAAATGCCCGTTCCACCTTGGTGACAATGTTGTTGTCGGCAAATTTGTACAGATACTGAAACGCCCGAATATCCCTGCTGGTGGACTGTCGGGTGAAGTCGGCGGTGTCGGTTTTAATGCCCATCATCAGGGCAGCTGCCAGTTTGGGGGACGGTTTTATCTTATCGGATTTGAGATATTCTGTGAGAATGGTGGAACAGGTACCGTAACCAGGTCTGATATCCGAATAAGCCGCCTCAGGACTGGACACTGGGTGGTGGTCGATGATGGCGGTATAGGTGATACCGGCAAAGGCCGCATTGTGATCCGGCTGGGAATCCACGATAACGAAGTTGTCAAACCCGGACCTGTCCACCTCTGCCAGATCCTTGAGCCCGGGTTCAGTGAGCTGGATCAGTGTCCGGTTGTCCGGCCGGCTGATGCGGTTGAAATGGGCAATGACCACTTCTGCCACTTTGCGCCACAACAGGCGCTTGACCGCCATGGCAGAGGCAATGGCATCTGGATCTGCATTGATGATCACCAATACTTTTGCACTGGATTTGAACTGCTTGAAAAACTGTTTGATATTTTCTCTGCTGGAACTCATAAAGGCATCTTCTGTGTATGGTTGCTGCTGAAAAACAAAACAAGTGTGATAAAAGCATACCCGATAATGGCCAGAATGGCAAACCAGCCGTAAAATACGCCCAGGGGAGCCAGGACAAGGGCGGTAAGCCAGTGAATGAAAATCACCGTGGGCGAATGCAGCTGGATGGGAAAATCCTCAAACCGGCAGATAACGGCCAGGCCGCAAAGGTTCCAGCCGTACAGGGAGGCGAACACATGCAGGTGCAGCAGCCATTTGGTTCTTTCTGGATCATAATATTCCGACATCTGGAAAAATATGTAGGCGATCCCGGTGATGGCGGTAACGATCAAAAACCCGATGCCCGAGGTCAGGAACAGTTTCTGCTGCATGGATCTGGCAAAGGTGTAATACAGGTAAAACACCACCACCACGGCGGTAAACAGGGCGGATGTCACAAAAATCTGGGGGATGAACCGCTCCAGCAGGATAAACACGAAAAAAATGATCACCCCCAGGGTAATGGTCCAGAAGCACAGTTCCATGAATACCTTGTATCCGGAACCTTCAATATCTTTGAGCATGGAAAACACAAGGGACAAGGTGATCAAAGACAAGGGGAATGAAAACCCCAGAAAAAACGTGTTCAGTACCAGTTTTTCCAAGGTGATCCAGTGAAAATATTCATTGTTCAAAATCACGACAAAGGCTATGCCGATGCCGGAGGACAGGCACAGCAAAGATGCATGGTGAAATTTTTGTGACACCGGCACCGTTTTTTGGAAAACATCTTTGGGAAACCAGGGAAATGCTTCGGTCCGGACCTTTTCCACCAGCAGACACAAAAAAAAGGACACCACAAGGGTCACCGGATACAGCTGCAAAAATGCGGAAAACGCATAGATTAAAGAGCCGGCAAAAAACAGCCGAACCGTACCGGACACCTGTTTTTGTCCCTGGGTGTAGTAGAGCAGGATGGACCCGCCCGTGCACAGGTTGAACAAGAAAATATGCAGGCGCTCAAAGCTGTAGTGCTGCAGCGGAAAATAGATATGGACAAACCCGAAAATCAGGGCGGTTATCATCAAAAAAGAAAACAATAATTTCAAAGGCGCTGTCATGAAAACAATCCGTTTTATCTGGTCATGGGTTATCGGATAATGGGGTATTCGGTCACGGGTGTCACCGGCCCAGCAGATGCCTGAGGGCGGGTGACAGTGTCTCATGCTGAAACACAAATCCGGTGTCCAGCAGTTTTTGGGGTTTTACCCTGGCACTGGTCATCAGGGTTTCTCTGCCCATATCTCCCCAGAGCAGGGTGGCTGCCCAGCCGGGAATCACAAAAAAGGCCGGCCGGGACACCACCTGGCCCAATGTTTTTGTAAACGCGCGGTTGGTAACGGCTTGGGGCGCTGTCAGGTTGACCCGGCCCTGTAAATCACTGTTTTCCAGGATGTGCAGAATACTGCCCAGGGTATCATCCATGCTGATCCAGCTCATGTACTGGTGTCCCGAACCAAGCCTTGCGCCGCACCCTGTCATGAAGGCCGGTATCATCCGGGCCAGGGCCCCGCCGGCCGGGGTGAGTACCACGCCGATGCGCAACTGAGCAGTGCGGATACCGGCATCTGCTGCCGGCTCAGAAGCCTGTTCCCACCGTTGGCAGACCCGGGAAATAAAAGAATCCCCCATGGGAGATGCTTCTGTGAGTACCGAATCCTGTCCCTCTCCGTAATACCCGATAGCGGATGAAGAGATAAACACAGACGGTCTGCGTTCCATGGCAGCCATTTTTTCCACCAGCAGCCGGGTGGGCTTGATCCTGGAATCAAGGATCTTTTGTTTCTGGTTTTTTGTCCATTTTCCCCGGGAAATATCCACGCCGTTGAGGCTGATGACCGCGTCCAAGGGTCCGGCTGCCTTCATGTCCAGAATACCACTGGAGGGATCCCAGAACAGTTCATCTGCAGCCAGATCCCCGGTGTGGCGCACCAGCCTGATCACTTCATGCCCGCAGGTGCGCAAAAAAGGCACCAGGGCCGACCCGATGGTGCCGGATGCCCCTGACACCAGAATCCGCTGCCGCTTTACCTTTCCGGCATAATGTGTCAGATCATGGGCCAGGACCCGGTGGCGGTAATCAAATATCCGGCCCAGTTCCCGGTGCACATGGCCCTGAAAAGGGCGGCTCAAAAAGCCCATGGGCAGCTGCCAGGCCACCTGGTCCTCCATGATGGAACGATCCGGGCCGTCAGCAGAAAACAGATGGGTATGTTCCCATTTGGCAAACGGGCCTTTGGTCTGGTGGTCCTTGAACAACCGGTTTTCTTGGTAATCAATATGCTCGGCTTCCCAGTCCATGGGAATACCAAACACCCGCATGTCAAAGCCCACACGCACCCCTTTTGCGATCCCGTTTCCCTGGCGCCATTTAAGGGCCAGGGGTGCCCAGGGCGGGGTCAGCCGCTGAATGGCGCCGTTTCTGGCATGCCAGGCGAACACCTTTTCCACCGGGGCATCAATTGTAGACTTTTTTGTAAATACCTGCATCCACCATACTTTCCCAAATGATTCATTGATTTTACCCAGGGTATATTATAATAATACATGTCAAAGTAAAAACCTTTTTTTTTCAACATTTGCTGTGTCTGTCTTCAGGCACACTCTTTGCAATATGTTTTAGGTAAGTAGACAATGTGTTTCATTTACCGGCCCACAAGCCGGACAACACATTTTACCAACATGCGTGTATAACTTAATTATTTAGGAGGAAAAAATGGACAAATGGGAATGCCCCTGCGGATATGTGTATGACCCTGAAGAAGGTGATATGGACAATGGTATCGAACCGGGTACTGCCTGGGAAGATCTGCCCGAATCCTGGGTATGCCCCCTGTGCGGCGCAGAGCAGGAATATTTTGAAAAAATGGACTAACCGGAGGTGTCATGTATAAACCCATTACATTGGCGGACGGGATTTATTCGGTTGGATGCCGTGACTGGGATATCCGGGATTTTCACGGATATTATATCAATGAGGGCACCAGCTACAACGCCTTTCTGGTCACAGGGGAAAAAAACATCCTCATCGACACGGTGAAATCCAATTTTGCAGACGAACTGCTGGACAACATCAGCCGGATCATCGACCCCAAAAAGATCGATGCCGTGATCAGTAACCATACGGAAATGGACCATTCCGGGGCACTCACCAGGATCATGCACAAAATCGGAGAAGACAAGCCGTTGTATTGTTCCAAAATGGGGGCCAAAAACCTGAAAAGCCATTTCAAACATGAGTACAATTTTCAGGCAGTGGGCTCCGGCGACACCCTGACCATCGGGAACCGGACCTTTTCATTCCTGGAAACCCGGATGCTGCACTGGCCGGATTCCATGTTCACTTATATGCCGGATGAAAAGATTTTGTTCTCCAGCGATGCCTTTGGCCAGCACTATGCCGGAGACAAATTTTTCGATGATGAGATCGGGGATGAAATTATGCCCCATGCCAGAAAATACTACGCCAATATCCTGCTGCATTTCTCCCCCCGGGTCCAGACCCTTCTGGCGGATGTGGCAAAGATGAACCTGGATATCCGCATGATCTGCCCGGACCACGGCATCATCTGGCGTAAGGATCCGTCCAAAATCATCACTGCCTATGACCAGTGGTCCAGACAGGAACCGGCGAAAAAAGCGGTGGTCATTTTTGATTCCATGTGGAAAAGCACCACCAAAATGGCCCGGGCCGTCACCAGCGGGATCGAGTCGGAAAATATCGGTGTGCGGCTGATGAACACCCGCAAATGGCACCGGTCCGACATCATGACCGCGGTAATGGAGTCCGGGGCAGTGGCAGTGGGATCCCCTACCCTCAACAATGGTATTTTTCCGGTCATCGCCGATGTCATGACCTATGTCAAGGGCCTGCGGCCACAGAACAAGCTTGCGGCTGCCTTTGGGTCCTACGGATGGAGCGGCGAAGCGGTCAAGATATTGAACAAGGAATTTGAGGAGATGAAATGGGAGATTGTCGATGACGGGGTAAAGGTGCTGTATGTACCGGGTGCATCCGATCTGGAGCGCTGCTTTGACCTGGGCGCTTGTCTGGCCGGAAAGTTAAAGGAGAAACTGTCCGCATAAATCCATAGCAGGGAGGTACGACCCCATGACCAATGAATTTACAGCCAATGATATTTTTGACATTGCCATCGAGATTGAGCAGAACGGCGCCAGGTTTTACCGCCGGGCTGCCAACCTGATGGACCAGGAAAACCACAAACAGTTTTTATCTTCTCTGGCAGAGATGGAAGACGACCATGAAAAAACCTTTGCCGCCATGAAAGAGCAGCTGGGCGGTTCCGAAGCGGCAGCCACGGTGTTTGATCCGGACAATGAAAACATGCCTTATCTCAAGGCCCTGGCAGACACCCGGGTATTTTTCCAGAAAGACCAGCCCGAATCCAGCATGAAAGGCATTCTGACCGCGGCCATTGCCGCGGAAAAAGACTCCATCTCCTTTTACCTGGGCATGAAAGAGCTGGTGCCTGAAAAGCTGGGCAAATCCAAAGTCCAGGATATCATCAAAGAAGAGATGCGCCATATTCAGCTCTTGGCGGGAAAACTCACGGAATTTGTCTGAAGCTGTTGGCTGTTGGCTTTTAGCTGTTAGCTTTTAGCTGTTAGCTTTTAGCTGTTAGCTTTTAGCTGTTAGCTGTTAGCTGTTAGCCGGTAGTAATAACCACCAGGAAAATTTATAACTGGTTACGGGTACTTGCTAACTGAGTACTGTCGGCTGTCGGCTGTCAACTTTCAGATGAACAAAAAGCAAAAAGCCCCGAAGACCTTATGTTGGTCTCCGGGGCTTTTTTGCACACTTTTCTCAAACTTTCCACTTTCAAAATCAAACTTCAGCGCTGTTGATCCGGGTCAGATTTGTGAAAGCTTAGTTGCATTTTCATTACACGCGTTTTATATGACGGAGATCAGGCTTTCCACAGGCCGTGCAGATTGCAGTATTCCCTGGCCACCACTTTGGCGGCATCTGTTTTAAAGGTGGCCTCTGGTGCGCTGTCCGGGGTCAGCATCTGGCGCTGGACAAACATGTTGTCCTCACTGGTCAGCTCGACCCACTGGATATAATGTTCACTGGTCATGGGATGGGGTGCACTGCCGACTTTGACTTTGTAGCCGCCTTCGATCTTTTCCACCACGGGCACATGTTTTTCCACGGCAGCATCTACGGTGTTTTCCACCAGCCGTTCCATGGGTTTTCCGCAGCAGGTAACCGGGGGTTGCTCACCATGAAGGACCTGCACAATATTGCCACATTTTTCACACTTGTAAATACCCATTTTTTCTGCCATTTTCGACTCCTTTGCTGTGTTTGGGGTTGGATTGTTCCTCTTTTCATGGCCCGCACAGGACAGGGGCCAATCATCTGTAACACTATCTTACTTTTATATGCTATTTACAACCAATTTTCCAGTGTTATCTGGATGTTCCGGATGTCTGGCCATTAAAATCCGGTGCATCCACGCACCTGCCAGCCGGGTATCATTCTGACTCGCCTCCCTGAATACAGAAGCGATCTGGAAATATAATTCATTGCTGGATTTCTGTGCCCCGTAAAAGCAGGCAGCCGTCTGCGCATGATTTTTTTTGTCCTGCTGTAACATTGTCTTTGCTTTTGGCATGATCCTTAGCCTTTTGGACGGAGTTTCTTTTGCTGCATTCACGCTCATGTTTGCTGTATTCACGTTCGTGCATTCACAATAACTAAACTAAGCAAACATCATGCCAAATACAAAAAACCCGTAGCGGGTAATTGCAAGCAGCCAAGGATGCTACCGTGATAGACCACCGCCCCCCGCAGGATCTCGGGCCGGGCACAGGACGCCACCAGGCGCGGGATACCCCTTATGTATCACAGCATCTGCCCAATGGCAGCTTCCAGCTGTTCTTTGGGCAGCGCCCCCACCAGGGTGTCCTGCACCTTCCCGTTTTTCACCAGCAGCATGGTGGGAACAGATGAAATGGCAAACCGTGATCCGGTTGCCGGGTTTTCATCCAGGTTCAGCTTGGCCACCTTTAATCGGCCCTGGTATTTTTCGGCCAAAGCGTCCATGATCGGCCCCACAGCACGGCAGGGACCGCACCAAGGGGCCCAGCAGTCCACCAGAACCGGCAGTGCCGAAGCCATGACCTCCTGGTGAAAGGTGGCATCAGTCACCACCACAGGTTTTCCCAGATTTTCCATGGAGAGCAAACTGCCGCATCTGCCGCATTTGGGGTGATCTTTCATCCGTGCCGCCGGTACCCGGTTCTTTGTTTTGCAACCGGTGCAGGCAACAATAACTGTCTGGGGTTTCATGGCCTCTCCTTTACATGATTTTTCTATAGCATGGCGGCAACATTTTTCCCGTATTCCTGGGCTGCTTTTATGCCGCCCCCCACCCAGGCCGCTTTTAGCATCAGGGGTCCTTCCGATACCATATTCATCTTGAAAATATGGGTCATGGTATCAAAAATCCGGCCGGCGGCCTCACCGCTCCACCCGTAGGACCCGAAAGCACCGCCGGGTTTTCCCGAAAGCGCAGCCCGTTCCGCCAGAAACAGCATCTGTTTCATCGAGGTGATCATCTCCCCGTGATAGGTGGAAGATCCGAAAATATAGGCATCATAACCTTTGAGATCTTCTTCGTTTTTGATCTCACTGACCCGTTTGACTTCTGCATTATGGCCGGATATCCGGATACCTTCGCCGATGATGTCTGCAATGGCTTTGGTCTCTTCGGACCGGGTTGCATAAACAATCAAAACCGTTCCCATGTGTCCTCCTGAAATATATGTTGTTTGGTTGTGATCAAACAGTTTCAGCCGGCACCCCTTGCCCGGCTCAACCCTGTTCTAAAATTGCGGTTATGGCTTTTGGGTTAAACGGATATGTCACCAGAGACTGGTTTTGCAATGGCGCAAGGCGCCGGTGAAATGGTTTTTTTTCCTGCTGGAATATCAGTCCTGTGGGAATTTTATCCGTGCCCTGATCCAGCGCCAGATTCAGGGCCTGCGCCAGATCTGCCGGGTCATGATTTGTATCTGCCAGGTTATAGACCCGGTCCTTGTACCATGCATGGGTATTGATTTTGTTAAAGGACACACAGGGCTGAAAAATATCGATCATGGCAAACCCCTGATGAGACATGGCATTGACAATGAGGTCTTTGAGCTGGTCTGTATTGCCGGAAAACCCTCTGGCCACAAAAGAAGCGCCGGCAGCCAGCGCAGTGGCAACGGGATTGAACGGATCAGATGTGGTGCCGTTGTCCTGAATCTTGGTAACGGTTCCCAGTGCTGTGGTAGGGGATGCCTGGCCCTTGGTGAGTCCGTATACCTGGTTGTTGTGCACCAGCAGGGTGATGTCCAGGTTTCTGCGGATGGCTGCCAGAAAATGGTTTCCCCCTTCCCCGTAGCAGTCCCCGTCACCGGCACTGACCACCACCCGCAGGTCATGGTTGGCAATCTTAACGCCGGTGGCCATGGCC
>DATFJY010000098.1:0-7160 GCA_035268905.1 Desulfotignum sp. | reverse complement strand
ATTCCGGCGCAATATCTTCGGTGACAAACGTTGCCCCTAAACTTTCGTCATCCCACCGGATCTGCTGCATATCCACCAGGTCAATCACCCCGGCGAACCGCTCTTCAGCACCCATAGGCACCTGGAGTATGACCGGGTAGGCAGCCAGTTTTTCTTTGATGGATGCCACAGCCGCAAAAAAATCGGCACCGGTGCGGTCCATCTTGTTGATAAACGCCATTCTGGGCACCCTGTACCGGTCGGCCTGGCGCCACACTGTCTCAGACTGGGGTTCCACCCCGCCCACGGCACAGAAAACACCGATTGCCCCGTCCAGAACCCGCAGGGCCCGTTCCACTTCAACTGTAAAATCCACATGGCCGGGGGTATCGATAATCTGAATGGTGGACTGCTGCCACTGGCAGGTGGTAACCGCTGATGTAATGGTGATGCCCCGGTCCTGTTCATCCTGCATCCAGTCCATGACAGCTTCTCCGTCATGGACTTCGCCAAGTTTATGGGATTTTCCCGTATAATACAGGATCCGCTCTGTAACGGTGGTCTTGCCTGCATCGATATGGGCCATGATACCGATATTTCTGATCTTTGATATGTTTTTTTTCTGGTTCATTTTCTCAATCATGTGTTGTTCTGAAAATATTCGGGCAAGAAAAATAGGTATCTCACCCCTTAAACTTAAAACTGTACCCGCTTCATTCTATGGATGAATGCTGTCGTATAAAATGATATTTGATACAGTATCGTCTATTACCTGTCAAGAAAATAGCTTGCAAAACCCTGCCTGTTTTAATAAAATTTCAAGTCTTAATCCAAAAATCATACCGTGGAAACCGTATTTACGGTAAACGCCCATGCCCTGGCGGGCACAACAAAAAATGAAAGGCATCAGCTGTTAGTCGGTAGTTACCAGCGAGGAAAAAATTTGTAATTGTTTACTGGAAACTGATGACTGAGTACTGACGGCTTTGATATAAACACCCATGCCTTGGCGGGCACAACAAAGTATGAAAGCGTTAGCCGGAGGTAACAGCAGGGAAAATTTTGTTTACTGGAAGCGAATAATTGCGTACTAACAGCTAACGGCTAACAGCTAACAGCTTTCACATAAACAGTGCTGTTTTTACTTTAAGGAGAACCTTATGATTCCCGGGTTTGAAAAAATTGTGGAAGAAAGAATCAAATCGGCCCAGAAAGAAGGGGCATTTGATAATTTGGCGGGCAGCGGTAAACCCCTTGTTTTTGAAGATGACTGCCAGGTTCCGGATGACTGCCGCCTGGCGTACAAGATACTGAAAAACGCAGGGTTCCTGCCGCCGGAAATAGAACTCAAGAAAAAAATTACCCAGGCGGAACTGCTGCTGGAAGCCACGGATGCTGCATCTGTCCAGCACCGGGAGATCAAAAAGAAAATCAATTTTCTTCTGACAAAACTCGACACATTACGCGGGGGGATCTCCCCTCTGCTCACTGACACCTACAGGGAAAATATCATTCGAAAGTTATCATGAAACTGAAAAAATCAGACAAAGAAGGATTGTTCAGAAATATTTTTATCGGGTACTTCATCCTGCTGCTCCATGTACTGCTGCTGGCAGGCATAGGCCTTTTTGTGGTATTCATAAAAGGGGTGTTTACGTACCTGCCCTGGATCATGGGAGGGACGGCGCTTCTGGTACTTGTCATTGCCTGGCTCTTTTACCGGCGGATGCAGAAAAGTTCTTCCCAGCTCAAGGATATACTTTCCAATACACACATGCAGGACCGCAACATTGAGGTCAGCCTGCTGGGCGGGCTTGCCGCATTCAAGATCAATGCAAACCAGAATCCCGGTCTGCTGCCGGACAGCCCTGTCAACCAGGGAAACACCCGTCTTATTGAAACAGAGGCTGACAGAACAGAACGCAGAATACTTCATCTGGATGACCTGTATGAAAAAGATCTGATCACAAAAGAGGAGTTTGAAAAGGCAAGACAAACCATAATCCAGGGATAAGGACAGTTATCATGGAAAAAATTCGACTCGCCCTTTTGGCAGGGGGTATATCTTCGGAACGATCCGTTTCTTTGAACAGCGGGAATCAGGTATTTGATGCGCTTGACAAAGACAGATACGAGATTTTGCGCTATGACCCCAAAACAGACCTTCAAAAGCTGGTCATGGATGCTTCCGCCATCGATGCTGCCTTGATCATCCTGCATGGCCCATTCGGCGAAGACGGCACGGTCCAGGGTCTGCTGGACCTTTTGGATATTCCCTACCAGGGGGCAGGGGTTCTGGGATCAGCTGTTGCCATGAACAAACTGCTGTCCAAACGCCTGTACCTGGGGGCGAATATTCCCACCCCGGTTTTTCGGTCTTTTACCGACAATGATACCATTGATACGCCGGAGGTGATCAGGGAACTAGGCCTGCCCCTGGTGGTGAAACCGGTCTGTGCCGGCTCCAGTGTGGGGATGACCATCGCAAAGAGGGAACAGGACCTGGACAAGGCTGTTCAAGAAGCATTTGCCCATGATGACACCATCATCATGGAAGCCTTTATCAAAGGCACTGAACTCACCTGCGGTGTGCTGGGCAATACCAGCCTGGAGGCTTTGCCGGTGATTGAAATCATCCCGGGCCAGGGCCATGAATACTTTGATTTTACCGCCAAGTATGTGGCAGGAGAAACCCAAGAAATTTGTCCGGCCCGCATTGATCCTGAAACCACCAGCCGGGTCCAGGATCTGGCAGTAAAAGCACACCAGGCCCTCTTTCTCAAGGGATATTCCCGCACCGACATGATCCTCAAAGGAAAAGAGATCTTTGTTCTGGAAACCAACACCATCCCGGGAATGACCGCCACCAGCCTTTTTCCCCAGTCTGCCGGAGCAGCCGGATATTCCTTTTCACAACTGCTGGACAAACTGGTCCAGCTGGCCATTGAAGAACACAAAAAAGCAACCATCAGGAGAAGCGAATGAAAACCCTTTGGCTGTCAAATCCGGTTATGGCCGAGAAACTGCTGGCATTCAAGCAGGATATGGCTGCCAAATTGCAGAAAATGGGCCCCGCTTTTGCCTGATACCCCACTGGAAATACAGCGGGTGATCCAGGTCCATCCGGGTCAACCGGACCGTTATGTTATCACACAGGCTGCCGAATGCATAAAACACCAGGGTGTGGTGATATTTCCCACCCGGTGTCTGTACGGACTGGCAGCAGATGCCCTGGATCCGTCAGCAGTAAATAAAATCTTTGCCATCAAAAAAAGAGAAAAAAACAATCCCCTCCTGGTACTGGTTCACAATAAAACGGACCTGGAGGGGGTTGCGGCAGACATACCGGATCAGGCAAAAATTCTGATGCACACCTTCTGGCCCGGCAGCCTGACCCTGGTGTTTGAAGCAAAGCCCGGTATATGTCAGCTTCTCACAGCCGGTACCGGCAAAATCGGTGTCCGGGTACCCTCTCATCCCGTGGCCCGGGCCCTGGTTCAGTCAGCCGGCGGGCCTATTACCGGCACCAGTGCCAACCTGTCCGGATCTCCCGGGTGCTGGCGCATCAAAGCCATGCCCCAAAAATTGATCCAGGCTGCTGATATGGTCCTGGACGCCGGCACCCTGAAAGGCGGCACCGGCTCCACCATCCTGGACATTACCTGTACCCCCCCCCGGGTACTCAGGCATGGAACCATACCCTCTGACACCATCAGTAAAACGCTTTGCCGCGCAATAAAACAATAAAAATGGGTAAAAAAGTTAACTTCTGACCCCAAGAAAACGTGTTGACAAATCAGGCATTTTTCATTAATAAGATAAATTCGTGCCGGAGTGGTGGAATTGGTAGACGCAGAGGACTCAAAATCCTCCGGGCTTCATGCCCTTGCGAGTTCGAGTCTCGCCTCCGGCACCATCATCTTATGTTTTTATGCACATATTTTGAATTTCTTGCTGAACAGATATCAATCATCGATGATCTGGTAGCTTTCTGAAGAACCGTCAGACTGCCTGCGGATGTGAAAGGACAGTATCCGGCTTTCATAGTTTTCCACATGGGTTTTGAGTTTGTCTTTGAGCTGACGAAACCGGGCACTCTGGAGGCCGGAAATCAGGGACCCCACATCGTTGACCCGTCCTTCACAGATAGTTCTGGGGCCGTCTCCGATGAGCACTTCCCATTCGCTGGCTATGGAGACCCCGATCTGTTCCAGCACCGGGTAAAATTCATTTTTTACAAATTGCCGGTATCGTTTGAAGTCGTCTTTTTCCCGGGTGATGACATCCCAGACCTGGTTGAACTTTATAGTATTCGCCGCAAAATCCATGGAATATATCTGGTCTTTTTTCAGGGGTACCAGAATTTTGGTTTTATAATTTTTGATAAAATTGAGCAGGTCTGATTTCAGATGACGGTATTTTTCGTTTTTGAGGGCGGCTTCCATCTGATCCAGATCCTCACTGACCACCTCCAGGATTACTTCGCTGTAAGAACCCACAATCACGGACCACCCTGCCACGGTATGGATGCCCAGGCGGTTGATACCCGGAATAAATGAATTGATGATAAAATCGGCATAGGCAAGGTTTTCCGAAGCAATGACCGTCCAGTAATGCATCATTTTTACCGCCATATTGTCCCCCTGTCAGTTTTTTTATTATTAAACTTGTATTTATACGATTAAAATAGGGTCTTTTGTTTGTCAACCAAAATCAACCAAAGAGAAAAAGTGGGTTGGGTAAATTGGGAATGCAAGCCCATTCATCCATGGACGGCAAGGCATGTTTTTTTCTTTTTCCTTGAAGGGAAAAAAAATTGATGCTATGACTTGGCAAAATAAGTATCAGCGCCTGATAGAAAACATTAGACCCCTTTTTACAGGCACTTGGCATTTACCCCAGAGCCGGCATTGGCTGACCGAGGAGGCACACCAAACGAATGGATACTTATGCAGGATTCTCAACAGACAAAAATGGTGAGCAGTTCGTAACAACACCGGAGAAATAAAAAACATGCCGGCTGTTTTTACCTTTTTTGTCATGCTTCTCTTCTGGACAGCATTGTCCGGAAAATTCGATCTGTTTCACCTGGGCATGGGGGTGGTTTCCAGCGGCCTGGTGGCCTGGCTGTCCCATGATCTGCTGTTTGAAGGCCATACCAAGAAACTGGGTGCCACCTTCAAAGAAATCGCTTGTTTTCTCCGATACCTGTTGTGGCTTTTCGGACAGATTGTGCTGGCCAATTTTCATATCGCCGGGCTGTCCCTGTCTTTGTACCCCAAAAAACACCTGGATCCCCATATCATCAAATTCAAGACCTCCCTGAAAACCGATTTTGCCCGGTTCGTTCTGGCCAACTCCATCACCCTGACCCCGGGCACGGTAAGTGTCCGAATCGAAAACGATATCTTTTATGTTCATGCCATCACCCGGCGGTCCTCTGCCGGTCTGGCAGGCCCTGGGCCCGGTGAGATGGAGCGCTGGGTGGCCTGGGTGTTTGAAGGTGGGTCCCGATGAACCTGGAACCGTTCTTTATCGCCATGGCCGTGGCCATTCTGTTTTTGATGCTGTGCAACCTGTACCGGGTGGTGGCCGGCCCCACGGTCATTGACCGGATGCTGGGGATGAACGTCATCGGGACCAAGACCACGGTCCTGATCGTGCTCATCGGGGTCATCGACGGCCGGGTGGACCTGTTCATCGACATCACCCTGGCCTATGCGCTGCTCAATTTCATCACCACCCTTGCCGCGGCAAGGTTTTACCAGCGCCTGGCCCAGCCGGTTCCGCATGAACCCAGAGAATCGCTGGTGGCCCCATCTGCCGGCCCCGAGGTGGAAGAGACAGATGCCCCTGAGGCGGCAGCGGATACGGGCCGAAAGGAAACCCCATGATATTGGATATTCTGGTCATTATTGCCATGCTCTCCGGCCTGTTGTTCTTCGTAGCCACCACCGTGGGCATCATCCGGTTCCCTGATTTCTATTCCCGGGTCCATGCCGCCGGCAAAGGGGATACCCTTTCCACCACCGTTTTTCTGGGAGGGACGATCATTTACCTGTTGCGGGATTTCAGCGGAGACACCCTGCTGACAGCCGGCAAGCTGCTGCTCATTGTTTTTTACATCTTCATCGCCAGTCCCACCGCCACCCACGCCATTATCGATGCTGGATACGAATTCCGGGTGCCATACTGGACCCGGTCGTCAACGCACAAAGGCACAGAAGGCGATGAGGCGAATGAAGAAACTATGGATAACGGGTTCTACCCGGAAGATCTGAAAGGATAGAAAACATGACCTGGGATGCCAGCCTGCTGTGGCAGTTCGATATTCTGGTGCTGATAATGATGGTGATCTGTGCCGTCACGGCCCTGGCCCTGGAAGGCCTGCTCAGCAGCGCCATTGTGACCGGGGTATACAGTTTTCTGATCTGCCTGATGTGGACCCACATGATGGCCGTGGATGTGGCGTTCACCGAAGCAGCGGTAGGGGCGGCCATCAGCACGGTTATTTTTCTGGGCACGGCCCAGTATATCAGCCGGTGGATCAAGAAAGACCGGTCCAAAGAGCAGGGAATCAAACAGCTCACCATTGTCATTGCCGTGATCTGCGCCGTCATGATGCTCAATGCGACCCGGGACCTGCCGGACTGGGCCAATCCAGCCTCCCCGGCCAGCACCCATCTGTCCCCCGGATATATCGAACAGGCATACCATGAAACCGCCACCCCCAATGTGGTAACCGCCGTACTGGCGGATTACCGGGGGTATGACACCATGTTCGAGGCCGTGGTGGTGTTTGCGGCGGCCCTGGTGGTCATGGTATTGCTGCGCCGCACCTCCCACAAGCACCGCAAGGTGCTGCATCTGAGGCCCAAACGGGAGGGCCGGGACACGGTACTCCGGGGCGCTGCCCAGTCCATCATTCCGGTGATGCAGATTTTTGCCCTGTATGTGCTGTTCCATGGCCATTACAGCCCGGGCGGGGGATTTCAGGGCGGGGTGATTTTCGGTGCCAGCTTTATCCTGCTGGCGTTGTGCTACAATCTGAAATTTTCCATGAACCGGTTCCGGGAACATCTGGTGCTGTGGTGCTGTGCCGGCGGGGTCCTGCTGTATGCCGGCATCGGTGCCGCCTGCCTGGGCCTGGGATGGAATTTTCTGGGATATGCGGCCCTGGC
>DATFJY010000097.1:0-2185 GCA_035268905.1 Desulfotignum sp. | reverse complement strand
CTCCAGGCAGCCTCCTGGCGGCGGGATGCTATGGACAGCACCTCCAACTCCTCTCCCACAAACATGAGCATGGTGTCGGATCCCAGGGCGGAATGCCCCTGCCCGAGAACGGAGACCAGCACCAGACAGAAAATGGCCGCCTGTTTTGCAATTCTGGTGATCACACCGGCCATCTATGCATTGTCTCCATTATCTGCATTGTCCCCATTATCAGCATTGTCTCCATTATCCCCGTTGTCAACGTTGCCGCCGTTGTCTCCATTCAAGTTTTTGAGCAGCACCCGGAATTTGGAGCGGCTCAGGCCCAGCAGCTTCGCCGCGGTGGTCTGGTTGTTGCCGGCAGCTTCCAGGGCCTGTTTCACCAGGCTCATCTGCACCTTGTGCATGGCAATGCCGTTGGCCGGCAGCCGGATGCGGATATGGGTCCCCTGGTCATTGTTCTGCCCCGCCTGGAGAAATGACAGGGTGTCCGCCGTGATCTGGCCGGAATCCCTTGTGAGAATCAGGCACCGCTCCAGAACATTGGCCAATTCCCTGACATTGCCGGGCCAGGGATATTCCTTGAGTTTCTGGCAGGCCCCTTCGGTGAGGGTGTGGCTGGTTCCGAATGAAAAGGTTTTCATGAGATGTTCGGCAATGGGCACGATGTCATCCCTGCGCTGGCGCAACGGCGGGATCACGATGGGAAACACATTGATCCGGTAGAACAGATCCTGCCGGAACTTTTTCTGGTGAACCATGGCCTCCAGTTCCCGGTTGGTGGCACACACAATACGGACATCCACCGGGATTTCTTCATTTCCCCCCACCCGGTGAAATTTTTTCTCCTGCAGGGCACGGAGCAGCTTGCCCTGGGATTCCAGGGGCAGGTCCCCGATTTCATCCAGAAACAGGGTGCCTTTGTCCGCAAATTCAAATTTTCCCCTGGTCCTGGCGGCTGCGCCGGTAAAAGCCCCTTTTTCATACCCGAACAGCTCCGATTCCACAAGGTTGGAGGAGATGGCGGCGCAGTTCACCGGTACAAACCGCTGACCAGACCGGAGACTGCACCTGTGGATGTAATTGGCCACCACCTCTTTTCCGGTACCGGATTCCCCCTGGATCAGTACCGCCGTATCCACGGTGGCCACATTTTCCGCCAGGGCCACCACCTCTTTCATTCCCCGGGACCGGTAGATCAGTTCACGGCCTTTTTCCGTCCGGCTGATCTCGGCTTTCATCTCCTGGTTTTCCATGATCAGGCGTGACAGTTTCAAGGCCTTGTTCACGGTGAACAGGATTTTGGACTCGTCAAAGGGTTTGGTCACGTAGTCACAGGCCCCCTGCTGCATCATGTCAACAGCGGAATCAATGGTGGCAAAGGCGGTGATGAAGATCACCGGGGTGAAAATTTTTTCCTGCCGCAGCTGGTTGATGAGTTCCCGGCCGTCCATTTCCGGCATTTTTATATCAGATATCACAACGTCATAGGTGCTTTTGTGCAGCATTTCCAGTGCATGCCGGCCGTTCACAGCCTTGTCCACACGGAACCCTTTTCTTTCAAGCATCATGGACAGAAGATCCCGCATCTTCTGTTCATCATCAACTACCAGTATATGTGCCATTTTCTTCCATTACCTTTATCATATGTTCATGGGTACCGGAAAACAGGGAGATACAAAACCGGCAGCCCCTGTTTTCCGGGGTCTGCACCCGGATACTGCCGCCGTGGGCTTTGATGACCTGGTCGGCAAAGGCCAGACCGAGACCGGTGCCGGTGGCCTTGGTTGTAAAAAACGGCTCAAAAATTTTCTGCCGGTTCTGCTCGCTGATACCTTTGCCCTGATCCGTCACAAACAGCTGCCATTTATCCTGTACCACGACCACTTGTATGTCAACCTTGCCGGTCTTGTTGTTGGCCTCACAGGCATTTTTTATGATATTGCCGATCCCCCTGGACAACAGGTCGAAATCCGCTTCCGCAACAAAGGGGGGGGGCGGAATATCACAGCAGATTTCCAGCCCGTTGCCGCCATGCTGGATCTCGAATCCCATCACCACCTGTTCCAGCATCTGGTTGAGATCCACTTGTTCAAACCGGGGTTTGGCCGGCCGGGAAAACATCAGAAAACTTTCGATCAGGGTGTTGAGCCGGACAATCTCCTCTTCCGCATAGCCCAGGGGAATATTGTTTTTTGGAATATCC